>CACJOY010000021.1 GCA_902595125.1 uncultured Pelagibacteraceae bacterium | reverse complement strand
GTTAGGCCCAATGTTGAACGCAAAAAGACTTAACGCTGATGAAGTAAGAACAGAGGCAAATGATTGGGATTTCTCGGAGGAGGGAAGAAAAAGACAAGCAAAGAGAATGGCAGATTTAGCTATAAAACTTAAAAGTGAAGGTAATTATGTCGTTGCAGATTTTATTTGCCCAACTCCGGAAGCAAGAAGTTTATTCCCAGCAGATTATATTATTTGGGTAGATACAATTAAAGAAGGAAGATTTGATGATACTAATAAGATGTTTGTTAAGCCTAATAAGTTTGACTTTCATGTTACAACACAAGATGCTAAAAATTGGGCACCGAAAATATATAAGGAAATAAAATAATGGCTTACGAATGGGACAATAAAAAACCTACAGCCCAAATGCTTGGAAGATGGCAACCATTTCACGACGGCCACTATACGTTATTTAAAGAGATAATTAAAAAGACTGGTCAAGTTTGTATTCAGATTAGAGATGTTCAGGGAGTAGATGATAACCCATTTGATTTTGAGACTGTAAAAAAGAATATAGAGGAAAGATTGAATCCAGAATTTAAAGGACGATTTAAAATTATGATGGTGCCTAACATTACAAATATTTGCTATGGTAGAGGAGTAGGCTACAAAATTGAGGAAATCGAACTATCAAAAGAAATTCAAGAAATCTCAGCTACCAAAATAAGAGCAAAGATGAGAGAAGAAGGTAAGCTTAAATAATTTCTAAATGAACATCAAAGTTATAAATCAAAAAAATATTTCTAGGGTTATTATTAATGAACCTAAAACTTACAATTCTTTATCTTTTAAAAATTTAAATGACTTAATTAAAGTTTTAAAAAAGTTAGATGATAATAAAAAAATCAAAGTAATTATTCTTGAAGGAGCAGGAAAAGGATTTAGTGCTGGTCACAACTTAAAAGAAGTAAAAGGTTTAAAAAAAAAAGAAAAATATCAAAAATTATTTAACCTTTGTTCAAAATTAATGCTTCAAATAGTTGAAGGAAGAAAACCAGTAATTGCTAAAGTGCATGGAGCAGCTTACGCTGCCGGATGTCAGTTAGCTGCAAGTTGTGATCTAGCTTATAGCACAAAAGATGCTTTATTTGCGACACCAGGTGTAAACATAGGTCTATTTTGTAGCACACCAATGGTTGCAGTTAGTAGAAAAATAAATAGAAAACCAATGATGAAGATGTTGTTGACTGGTGAACCAATTAAAGCAAATTATGCTAAAGAAATTGGTTTGATCAATGATTGTTTTAATAAGTCAAAATTAGATAGTGAAGTTTTAAAAATTGCTAGAAAAATTGCATCTAAATCAAATCTTACAATCAAAATTGGTAAGCAAACTTTTTATAAGCAATTAGAAATGCCATTAAGAAAAGCTTACGCATATACGAGTAAAATGATGACAATTAATATGATGGCAATGGATGCACAAGAGGGAATTTCAGCATTTCTTGAGAAAAGAAAACCTATTTGGAAAAATAAATGACAATTAAAAATATTTTAATTGTTATATTTATAATGGTTGGATTATATATAATTTTAGAATTTAGAGATCATAATTTTAAAAGAGCTATTGATGCTTGTGTAGCTGGAAGTCAAAAATTAAATCAACCTATGACCAAAGACGAAGCTAAAAAATTTTGTGAAGATCAAATTAAAAAAAATAAAAATTGATTAATGATGACTGATGAACAAATAAAAGAAATTCTTAAAAACTCTAAAACAATTGCAATGGTTGGAGTAAGCTCTGAAAAAAAAGGAGAAGATCCAAAAAATTTAAAAAGGAAACCTGCCAATATTGTTATGAAATATATGCAGGATTTTGGTTATAAAGTAATACCCGTCAATCCTTTTGCTAAAGGAGAAATAATTAATGGAGAAACTGTAGTAGAAAGTTTAGATAAAATTTCTGAAAAAATAGATATTGTTGATATATTTAGACCATCAAAAGAAACACCTGAGTTTGCAAAAGAAGCTATCAAAATTGGAGCTAAAACTTTATGGCTACAGTACGGTATTAAGCATGAAGAAACTAAAAAAATTTCTGAAGAAGGCAGTATAAAATACATAGAAAATAAATGTATTAAACAGGAGTATCAAAAACTATTTCTAAAATCCAACCCAGTGTTCCCAGTAATTAAGAATTAGTGAAAAAATTTTTATTTTTTATTTTTTTATTTCAAACATCTTTATTTGCTCAAGATTTAGAAAAAGCATTTTTTGCCGGAGGATGTTTTTGGTGCATGGAAGAATCATTTGAAAAAGTAGATGGTGTTATAAG
>CACJOY010000020.1 GCA_902595125.1 uncultured Pelagibacteraceae bacterium | reverse complement strand
CATAATTTGCAAGTTGTGCTTCTGCAAATTTTCGAACTCTGTCGTATGAAAATTTAATATCATCTTTTGTTTTTTGATCTAAATTTTTATTTATTTCTTCGATTTTTTCTTTTGAAACAACTATTTCTCCATCATATTTATCAAATTTTTTAGTTAATTCTTTGCAACCTTCTTCTTTAGATTTTTCAAGTTCTTTTAAAAGGTTTTGAACTATATCTTTAGTTTTAGTATCGTCTGTTGATGACGTCTTAGAGGCTTTTTTTAAATATTTTATTGTCATTTATTTAATTTATATTGTTTTATTAATCTAATGCAACCACAGCTGCAGCGATAGAAGCTAATCTTGCTTTAGCTTCATCAGATCTACTTGTGATAACAACTGGTACTTTTCCTCCTATAACAACACCAGCAGCACAAGCTCCCATAAAATAAATCATCATTTTAACTAAAGCATTCCCTGTTTCAACACTCGGCACTAGAAGTACATCAGCGTCTCCAGCAACTATATTTTTAATTCCTTTGATTTCAGCAGATTTTTTTGAAATACTGTTATCAAACGCTAAAGGTCCAAATACATCTGCATCTAAATTTTCTTTCTTAGCAAGCTTATTAATTTCATTTGCATCTATTGAACTTTGAATACTATCTAAAACTTCCTCTGTTGCAGATAACACAGCTACTTTTGGTCTGTTGTTCCCAATTCTTTTTGAAAAATCAATAACGTTTTTTAAAATATGCATTTTTGTTTTTATATTTGGTAAAACATTTAAAGCACCGTCGGTAATAATTAATGGTTTATCATCCTTTTCTAAAGTCATATGCCAAACATGACTTAATCTAGTTTTGCCAAGAAGTTTATATTCTCTTTTTAAAACTTCTTTCATCAATATATCAGTATGGATGTGGCCTTTTACTATTATTTTAACTTTATTTTGCATTGCCAGATTAGCTGCAATAGCTGCTGTATTATTTTCCACTGACTCATGAATTACTTCAAAGCCTGAGATATCAAATCGAATTTCATTTGCACACTTTAGAATTTCATCTTTATCACCAATAAAAACTGGCTCTATTAAATTCTCATTAACAGCGTCTAAAACAGAAAGCATCGGTAAAGGTTTACCAGCATTGACTATAGCTGCTTTAACTCCCTTTTTTTTATGAGCTACATTTAGAAGGTTATTTGGGCAAATTATCTCTTTATTTGAAAGCATAATTATTATTTTAGAATTTCTAAATCTTTTTTAATAATTTGTGAAATTTTAATTTCTTTTTTTGAGTTCATTTTATACCTAATGTATTTATTTTCACCAGGATACATTATTTTTTTTACTCCCCTGATTTTTGGGAGTTTTTTTATTATCTTAATATTTTCTTTTATTCTACTATTAAAATTTTTTACAAATAAATTTGTTTTAAATGTGATAAATAGATGTCCTATATTCTGCGGTCCAGAAAAATTATCAAAAGGATCTTTAACTCTACCAGCATGATTGCTACCAGTTAAAACACCACTTAATATATCGACCATCCAAGCTAGCCCAGATCCTCTGAAACCTGCAATAGGTAACTGTACCCCTTGCAGCGCTTTTTTTGCATCAGTAGTGGGGTTTCCAAATTTATCTAAAGCAACACCAACTGGTATTTTTTTATTATTTCTTGCTGCAACTCTAATTTTGCCTCTATTAATCATCGAAATTGATGTATCTAAAATAAAAGGTATTTTAGATCCTGAAGGTGTACCAAAACAAATTGGGTTTGTTCCAAATAAGCTTTTAGAAGATCCGTAAGGTGCTACAGCTGGAGGAGCATTTGTATAAATCATTGTAATTAAGTTTTTTTTTACTGCTTGTTCAGCGTAATATCCTGATAAACCATAATGACCACTATTTTTAATTGCAACTAATCCTATTCCAGTTTTTTTTGCATTTTGGATTGCCTTTTTAATTGCTATATCAGCTGCAACAAATCCAATGGAATTATTTGCATCAATACAGGTAATAGATTGTGAAATTTTTTTAATCCTTATATTTGGTCTTGGATTAATTAATTTTTTTTCGATTCTATCACAATACATCTTTAATCTTGATAAGCCATGACCATATGCACCAACTTGTTCAGCATTGATTAATGCATTTGAACATATTTTAGCATGATTTGCATTTAATCCTTTTTTTTTAAAAATCTTTATTAAAATTGTTTCTAGATTATTTTTGTTCATTAAATTATGATATATTATTATGTATGTTATAGATAATAATTTTTTTGATTACCAAATTTTTTAGACATGAAAATATTTGATTGTACATTATATTATGATGAAGATTTAATTCTTGATACTAGATTGAATATCCT
>CACJOY010000019.1 GCA_902595125.1 uncultured Pelagibacteraceae bacterium | reverse complement strand
AAGTTAAATAAGGGTTTCCTGCAGCATCTCCAAATCTAATTTCACATCTAGCTGCTTTCTTGCTTAATGTTATAGGAATTCTACACGAGGCAGATCTATTTCTAGCTGAGTAAGCTAAAAGAACAGGGGCCTCAAAACCAGGAATTAATCTTTTATAACTGTTTGTTGTTGCATTTGAAAAAGCATTAATTGCTTTTGCATGTTTTAAAATTCCACCGATATAGTACAAGGCTAGATCAGATAAACCTGCATATTTATTTCCTGAAAATAATGCTGTATTTCCTTTCCAAATAGATTGATGAACGTGCATACCTGAACCATTATCACCTTTCACAGGTTTTGGCATAAAAGTTGCTGTTTTTCCAAATGAATGAGAAACCATGTGAACAGCATATTTATATAACTGTAAATTATCTGCTTGATCAACTAAAGTTCCAAAATACATACCTAACTCATGTTGACTTGGAGCAACTTCATGATGGTGTTTTTCAACTTTAATACCCATTTCTTTCATTGCTTTTAAGTATTCACTTCTCATATCTTGTTCACTATCAACTGGCGGTACAGGGAAATATCCACCTTTAATTCCTGGTCTATGGCCCATGTTTCCGTTTTCATACTCTCTTCCTGAGTTATAAGGTCCTTCTTTACTATCAATTTTAAATCCTGTTTCATTCATATCATTTTTAAATCTTACATCATCAAATACAAAAAATTCTGCTTCAGGACCAAAGAAAGCTTTATCTCCAATTCCTGATTTTTTTAAGTACGCCTCAGCTTTTTTAGCAGTACCTCTTGGATCTCTTTCATAGGGATCTTTTTTAATAGCATCTAAAATATCACAAAATATATTTAAAGTGTTGTGAGACGTGAAAGGATCTACGACAGCTTTTGCAACATCAGGTTTTAGGATCATGTCTGATTCATTAATAGCTTTCCATCCGGCAATCGATGAACCATCAAAAAAAATTCCTTCATTCAACATTTCTTCATCAACCATTTTTCCATCCATGGTTACATGTTGAAGCTTTCCTCTAGGGTCTGTGAATCTTAAATCAACGTACTCAATTTGCTTGTCTTTTATTGTTTTTAAAACATCTTTTACACTCATATATTCTCCTATATAAATCTGTACGCTGTGATACCAAATAAAGGTTGATAATTAATGCCCTTTTAATAAATATCACCTATGCATTTTTAACATAAGTGTATATTGAAAGATAAAAAATAACTAACAATTTTAAGTTGAATTATGAATTTATTAAATAAGGAACCTGTGAAAAGAGTTCAGAAAATCCTCCAAGATTTTGATAAAAATCAAAAAATTATAGTTCTCAATAACTCAGCAAGAACCGCTTTAGAGGCAGCTGCATCCTTAGGTTGTGAGGTCGGTGCAATTGTTAAAAGTTTACTTTTTAAAACTGAAAGTAATTTTACTTTATGTTTAGTAGCAGGTGATAAAAAAGCATCTTTAAATAAAATTAAAAAGACACTTAGTATAAAAGATTCATCAATGGCCTCAGCTAATGATGTAAAAATTATCACTGGCTACACTATTGGAGGGGTATCGCCTATAGGCCATTTAAATAAAGTTAATATTTTAATAGATAAATCTCTAGATCGATTTGATTCTTTATTTGCTGCAGCTGGACATCCAAATTGTGTATTTAAAATAAGTTTTAAAGATTTACAAAAAATCACTAACGGTAGTACTTACGAGATAACAGAATGAGAAAACCTAAAATACTTGATTACTTATTATTAATCTTACTAGCATTAATTTGGGCTTCAGCTTTTTTTAATATTAAAATTGCAACATATTCTTTTGGACCGGTGACTATAGCTTTTTTGAGAGTTTTTTTTGGAGCTATACCTGTTTTGTTACTTTGTTATTACAAAGATATTAAAATTGAAGCTTTTTCAAAAGATTGGCATTGGTTTGCTATGATAGGTTTTATTAATTTAGTAGCACCTTTTTTTTTAATTGCATACGGAGTACAATCTGTGCAAAGTAATTTAGCGGCTATTTTAATGTCAACGACACCGTTAAGCTCTACTGTACTGGGGCATTTTTATACTAAAAATGAAAAATTTAATTTTATAAAAACATTTGGAATTTTAATTGGTTTTTCAGGTATTATTTTTTTATTTTCAGATAATTTAATGATTAATGAAAATAATTTTATATCGGCGTTATTAATACTTTTAGGTTCTACTTGTTATGTAGTTGGTGGAGTATTAACTTTAAAAATTAGCAAAAAAAGAAATGAAAATGTCACTGGCTCTATATTGATTTGGGCAACAATTATTTTAATTCCTTTAGTAGTTATAATTGAACAACCATGGAATGTAGTTCCTAGATTAGATTCTACTATTTCAGTGATTTATTTAGGAATTGTATCAACAGGTATAGCATGGTTGTTGAGATTTAGAATTTTAGTTACTAATGGTTTGATATTTCAATCTCAAGTATCTTACTTAATTCCAATTTTTGGAACTATATTAAGTTTTATTTTCTTAAAAGAATTAATAACAATTAAAGTTCTAGTTTCATTAATTGCAGTCTCAGTAGGAATATATTTTGTTAGAAAAGCAGATATTCAACCTAATTCTTAATAGTTTAAAAGATAAAATATATAATTTAAATTTATTTCTTATAAATTATTTTTGTATTAAATGAGAATGAGCGTCTTTCGCCACTAACATTAAATGGATATGCGGTATGCATTAAATAATTAGGAAATAAAATTAAATCACCAACTTTTGGAACAATATTATATATACTTTTGCTAAGAAAATTTTTTTGGCCATTAATAAAGTCAATTGTTCCATTAGTTTTATGCTTTTTATTTTTAATCATCTTATTTATAGTCATATCTTTAGGCAATTTTATATAGCCAACTCCTGAAATATCACCCTGATGATAATGAATTGGATTATATTCACCTTTAAATTGTCTGACGACCCACAAATTTAATATTTT
>CACJOY010000018.1 GCA_902595125.1 uncultured Pelagibacteraceae bacterium | reverse complement strand
TGTTTTGAAATATTCTCTTTACTTCTTTTTTTTGTGTTTTTAATAAAAATATTTTTTATATAATTTAAAAATGGAAAATCTAAGAAACCTGAAAATCTATGAATTTGTTTTATATTTCTTGCTGTTATTTCGATAAGATTAGATAAGTTATCAGTTTCAAAATCATTCCTCATATAAGATTCTGCAAAACCCACACTGCCTCCTTTAATTAGATTAAAAGTAAAGTTTGGGTTTTTAATTTTGATATTTGACTTTAAAGGACTTTCTGGATCACCAAACAAATAATATTTCCCATTATGATCAGTTAATTCTAAATAACCAAATTTTATGTTTTTTAAAATATTAAAAACTATTTTGTCTGATAAAATGTATAAATTCATTAGTTCTCAAATGTAATATTATTTTTTATTTTAAAGTTTTTTTTAATAAACTTAATTCCTTTAGTCCATAATTTAAACGCTTCATAATGTATCGCTGAGATTATCTTAAATGTCATAAATGGATGTTTTAGATATGATTTTATTAATTCTTTGCTATTAAAATTTACTCTTTTACCATCTTGAGATGCATACAAGATTTTTTCATTTGTTTGATATTGGTCTATTATTACAGATATTTTTTCTCCAGGTTTTAGTATTCTAAAGAAATAATTACAATTCATTTCTATAAATGGTGAAACATGAAATTTTTTTGTACAGCTATGTTGAAATAAATTGGTATTATCTTTAACTTTAAATATATATGTGTGTTGTTCTCCAAAAGTATTTTTGACCTCATATAATATTGATATTAATTTATCACTTGCATTATAAATAAAAAAAACACTTAAAGGGTTAAATACATAGCCAAATATTCTAGGATAGCATAAAAGTTTAATTTTAATATCTTGAGAATTAATATCATTTTGATTTATAATATTTTTTACCCATTGTATTAATGATGATCCATCTCTGTTTCCATGATCTTTTTCATAAAAACTAATTAAGTTAAATTTATTAAATGAAAAAAATTTAATTTTTTCATCTAGTTCATCCAATTCAGATAGATCTATCAATAATGAAAAAATATTATATTTAAAAAAATGTGTTTTTGGTTTAAATCTTTTGTGAATAACAGTGCCGTTATATATTGAGCTAGTCATTTAAGTTTTTCAACATTTCAATGGATGATTTTATTCCATCTTCGTGAAATCCGTAACCAAAATAACTTCCACAAAATAATAAATTCTTCTTATTTTGAATAAATTTTAAATTATTTTGATTATCCAAAGCCTTTTGATCATAATATGGATGTGTGAATCTAATTTTTTTAAAAACTTTTTCTTCAGGAATAGTTTTATAAGGATTTAGAGTTAAAAAAATATTTTGTTCATTTGTTAAATTTTGCAAACGATTTAACCAATAAGTAAGTGAACTTTTATTAAGATTTTTTGGATCAACTGAGGAGTTCCATGAAGACCAAACTTTTTTATTTCTTGGCATTACACTTTCATCAGAGTGTAAAATAGCATAATTTTCCCTATAGCTAAAATTTGATAACAATCTTTTCTCTTGTTCTGTTGGGTTATTTATTAATGCTAATGCTTCATCGGCATGGGTTGCTAAAACAACTTTTTCATAATCAAAAAATTCATTGTTACCACCGTAATAAATCTGAACTCCTGATGAAGTTCTCTTAATAGAATTAATTTTATAATTTTTATAATATTCTCCACTAATCTTTGTTAAAACTTTGTTTACATATATCCTGCTTCTTTTAGCTACAGTGTACCACTGAGGTCTTTTACTGAGTTTAAACAAACCATGGTTTTGAAAAAATTTTAAGAAAAAATTCATTGGCATTTTTCCTGCTTCGTATGGAGGCATAGACCAGATTGCTGAAACCATAGGTATAACATGATAATTAATAAAGCTTTTAGACCACTTATTTTTTTCTAAAAATTCATTTAATGTGATTTTTTTTTCAAGTTCTGAAATTTTATCACATGATTTATAAAATCTAATAATATCAAAAAACATTTTAATAAATTCAATGTTGAGTAGATTCGATTTGTTAGCAAATATACCTGATAAACCTTTGCCACAATATTCAAAATTAGTTTTCTCAACTGATACGGAAAATGACATATCACTTTTTTCAATTTCTACA
Source organism: uncultured Pelagibacteraceae bacterium (assembly GCA_902595125.1). Classification (GTDB taxonomy): domain Bacteria; phylum Pseudomonadota; class Alphaproteobacteria; order Pelagibacterales; family Pelagibacteraceae; genus Pelagibacter. The sequence continues at coordinate 884 of CACJOY010000018.1, read as the reverse complement.
TCTAGCTCTTTAAAAAAATCCATTAAATTTGGATATGTTTGATGATTAAACACAATGAAACCAACATCGACCGAAGTTTTTTTATCCTTTGTTATAACATCAACAGTATAAGCGTGACCTCCAAAATGATCTTCTTTTTCGAAAAGATCTACATGATGATTTTTGGAAAGATAATAAGCAGCACTTAAACCTGAAATACCTGAGCCGACTACTGCAATTTTCATTGTTTAATAAGAAACTTTTTTTTTACTCTTTATTAAAAGAGAATAAAATTGTAATAATACCGCAAAAAGAATAATTGCGCCTCCTAATAATCCGAAAATTGAAGGTCTCTCACTTACAAATAAAAATGCCCAAATAGGCCCTAAAATAGACTCTGATAACATTATGATTCCTACTAGCGCAGACGGTGTTGTCCTCGCTCCGATAGTTATAAAAATGAATCCAAAACCAACCTGAAAAAACCCTGCTAAAAAACCTAAAAAAATATCATGAGGTGAGATCATGATCTTTGTCGATAGTAAAAATCCAATTAAACAAGAGCTTATTCCAGCTATAAATTGAGCTGGAACCATATCTACTGTTGGATATTTTCTAACAATCATTATTAGAACTGCAAAAGTAATCGGCATTGTGAAGGCTGCGAGGTTTCCTGAAAGTTCCCCGGGTGATAGAGAATTCCCTACCATAACTAAGACTCCTATCATTGCTAAAATAATAGAAGTCAATGTTATTGCATTAATTTTTTCTTTTAAAAAAATATATCCAAATAAAGCTAAAAATAATATTTGAAGAGATATTATAAAATTAGTATTTGCAACTGTTGTGTTGTACATTGCAAAAACGTAACCACAAAAACCAAAAGATAATACTATTCCACCTAT
>CACJOY010000017.1 GCA_902595125.1 uncultured Pelagibacteraceae bacterium | reverse complement strand
TATTCTAATAATCTTTGGTAATGAGTAATAATTAAGAAAGAATTTTTTTTATTTCTAAGTGTATTTACACCATCTGCAACTATCTTTAATGCATCTATATCTAGACCTGAATCTGTTTCATCTAAAATTGATAATTTTGGAGATAACATAGACATTTGTAAAATTTCATTTTTCTTTTTCTCACCACCTGAAAATCCTACATTTAATTGTCTGTTTAATTTCTCCTCATCAAATTTTAGCTCTTTTGCTTTTTCTTTAACTAGTTTTAAGAATTCTATTGCATCTAATTCTTTTTCTCCACGAGCCTTTCTCACTGCATTTAATGAAGTTTTTAAAAAGATATTTGTGTTTACTCCCGGGATTTCTAAGGGATATTGAAAAGCTAAAAATATTCCTTTGTGTGCTCTCTCTTCTGTCTCAAGATCAAATAAATTTTTATTTTCAAATAAGATTTCTCCTGATACCTCATAACCTTTTTTTCCTGATAGTATGTTAGATAATGTACTTTTTCCTGAACCATTTGGGCCCATAATCGCGTGAACTTCGCCAGGGTTTATATTTAAAGAAAACTCCTTTAAAATTGATTTATTTTCAACGTTCGCATTTAAATTGCTTATTTTCAGCATTAACCAACACTCCCCTCTAAGCTAATACCTACAAGTTTCTGGGCTTCGACTGCAAACTCCATTGGTAATTGTTGTAATACTTCTTTACAAAAACCATTCACAATTAATCCTACAGCTTCCTCTGGATTTAGTCCTCTTTGTTGGCAATAATGTAATTGTTCTTCACTAATTTTTGATGTGGTTGCTTCGTGAGCAATATTAGAGTCAAAATTTTTATTTTTAATATAAGGTACTGTGTGTGCGCCACATTTATTTCCCATTAGTAAAGAGTCACACTGTGTATAGTTACTAGAATTTTTAGCCTTTGAATTAATGTCTACTAAACCTCTGTAAGTCATATCAGAGAATCCAGCACTTATACCTTTAGAAATAATTTTACTTTTGGTATTTTTTCCTAAATGAATCATCTTAGTCCCAGTATCTGCTTTCTGATGATTGTTGGTAATTGCTATAGAATAAAATTCACCAATTGAATTATCACCTTTTAATATACAGCTTGGATATTTCCAAGTTATAGCTGAACCTGTTTCGACTTGTGTCCAAGAAATTTTAGAATTTTTTCCCTTACATAATCCTCTTTTAGTTACAAAATTATATATTCCTCCTTTTCCATTTTCATCTCCAGGATACCAGTTTTGAACTGTTGAATATTTTATTTCTGCATCATCAAGAGCAATTAGTTCTACATTAGCTGCATGTAGTTGATTTTCATCTCTCATTGGCGCAGTACAACCCTCCAAATAACTTACATAACTTCCTTTATCTGCAATAATCAATGTTCTCTCAAATTGTCCTGTTTCTGAAGCATTAATTCTAAAATAAGTCGATAGCTCCATCGGACATTTAACTCCCTCAGGTATGTAAACAAATGATCCATCAGTGAAAACTGCTGAATTCAAAGTAGCAAAAAAATGATCTGTAGTTGGAATTACTGTTCCAAGATATTTTTTTACCAATTCAGGATGTTTTTGTATTGCTTCGGACATTGAGCAAAAGATAATACCATGTTTTGTTAATTCACCTTTAAAAGTTGTTGCTACTGAAACGGAGTCAAATACGGCATCCACAGCGATGCCATTAAGTCTTGCCTGTTCTTGTAACGGAATTCCAAGTTTTTTGTATGTCTCTAAAAGTTTAGGATCAAGTTCATCTAAACTCTTTGGTTTATCTTGCATACTTTTGGGAGCCGAATAATAATAAAGGTCTTGGTAATCAATTTTTGGATATTTTGGTTTTTGCCAATTAGGCTCTTTTAAAAGTTTAAATCTTTCAAAAGCCTTTAATCTAAAATCTAACATCCATTTTGGCTCTTTTTTAATATTAGATATAAATTTTATTACTTCTTCATTTAAACCCTTAGGAGCTTTAATGTTTTCTATATCAGTGGTAAAACCATATTTATAATCTTTTAAATTTTCTATATCTTTTTCTCTAGTATCCATTATTAAAATCTTCTTTCATTATTATCTTTAACTAAATCCTCTAGACTTTTTCCATCAAAAAAATTAGTGATATGGTTTTCTAATTCATCCCACAAATTGTGTGTAACACACTTAATAGGTTTGCCGTTGCATCCTTTTTTTGACTCTTTTTTACACTGAACAGTCTTTATCTTTTCATCTACGGCATCAAAAATATTTGTAAGTTTAATTTCTTTTGCCTTTTTATTTAAAACATAACCACCTTGTATTCCCCTTACACTTTGAACTATTTCTTTTTTTCTTAACTTAGAAAAAATTTGTTCCAAGTAATCCAAGGAAATACCTTGTCTTAACGATATATCTCTAAGAGAAACTGGATTAATGTTATCGAATTTCGCCAGATCCACTAAAGCCATTACCGCATACCTGCCTTTAGATGTTAATCTCATAATGCTTATTTTAATGGGATATATATAAACCCGACTAAAATAGTCAAGTTTGAATATAAAAAAAAAACTAACATTTTGTCACGTAGTTGTGATAAATGTAATTTTTTTTTGAGAATAATTATCAATATCAATTATGGATAATAAAATTTTAGAAATATTTATACCCGGCCCAGCTGGAAGGCTTGAGGCAAAATATTTTAAAAGTAAAAAAAATACTTCACCTATTGCACTAGTTCTTCAACCTCATCCACAATATGGTGGAACAATGAATAATAAAGTTGTTGTTGAAACTTTTCAAACATTTATGGACAATGATTTTTCAGTTTGTAGAGTAAATTTTAGAGGTGTTGGAAAAAGTGATGGTGAATTTGATAATGGTCAAGGAGAACTTGCAGATGCTGCCGCAGCACTAGATTGGCTTGAAAGAGAAAATTTTGATAATTCTCAATGCTGGGTTTCTGGATTTTCTTTTGGTTCCTTAATTGCTATGCAATTATTAATGAGAAGACCAGAAATAAATAGATTTGTAGCAATTTCACCTCAACCAAATGTTTATGATTTTTCTTTTCTATCACCTTGTCCCACATCTGGAATAATGGTTTATGGAAAAAAAGATGAACTTGTTCCGTTGGAGTATATTAATGAACTAGATAAGAGATTAAGTGCTCAAAAAGGAATTAAAGTTGAATTTCAACCAATTGCTGAGGCAAATCATTTTTTTTCAAAGAGTGAAAATGCTTTGGTAAAAAGTTTGGATAAGTACATAAAAAAAGAAACTGCTTTATATTAAAAATTTTTTACTAAACTTCCTCCTGTTAAAGGTTTGTTGCACCTTGTTGTGTCTGGAAAAGTGATGGGAAGTCCTAAATATGATCTTATTGCAAGATACCCGAAAGCTTGTGACTCAATAAAATCTCCATTTTGATTAAAATTATCAATATTCTCTAAAGTAAAGTTTTCAAATCTATTTAAATATTTATTAATAGTTTCAATTAAAAAATTGTTTTTTCTACCGCCTCCACAGATTAAATATTTATTTGAAAAATAATCTTCTTTTTTATGTAAAAATTTAATTCCTTCAGCAATTAAATAAGCTGTAAAATTTGTTATAGTTGCACAGCCATCTTCTAAGGAAAGCCCTCTAGCGAAAGAGATATCAAAATCTTTTATATCTAAAGAATTTTTATAAGAAATGAAATTAAAATTATCAATTGCTTGATTCAATAAAAGTTGATTGTTAGTTCCTGATTTTCCAATAAAACCACCATCATCAAATTTTTTGTTTGAGTTTTTCCTTATCCATTCATCTATCAAACAATTACCTGGTCCGATATCAAATGCTTCAATTTTTTTTTTTGATATATCTTTATTCATTACTGTTTTAGTAATATTTGAAATCCCTCCTATATTAATTATATTTGAAAATGAGTCTTTAAAATCATTAAAAATATTGTTTGCTAACAGGTTGTGAAATATAGGTGTTAAAGGTGCTCCTTGTCCTCCGTTTCGAATATCATTATTTCTAAAATCATAAACAACCTCTTTTTTAGTTAATTGTGATAATAACTTTCCATCACCTAACTGTTTTGAAATTTTATTTTTTGGATCGTGAAAAATTGTTTGTCCATGAAACCCTATCAAATCTATATTCTCATTATTATTAGATGATATTTCATTAACTATTTCACCATGAAAAATTGTTAATTCTCGCTCTAAAATTTTCAATTCATTTGAAAATTCAATCAAATTATCTTTTGTTTTAATCTCATTTCTTAAATCAACTAGCTTTTTACGAAGTTCAAGGTCAAATTCCCAATATTTATCTGAAACATTGTTAAATTGGCTGAGACCATCTGATTTAATAATTGAGCTATCAACCCCATCCATTGATGTACCACTCATTAAACCTAAAGCTGTGAAAATCTTTTCCATTCTTATTTTTTTTTATCAAATAATGTATATTGTGGAACTATAAACATATGAATAAATTTTTAAAAGAATTTAAAGATAGGGGTTATTTATATCAGTGCACTAATGAAAATAATTTATCTAAATTATTAGATAAAAAATTCATTAAGGGTTATATCGGATTTGATTGTACCGCTGAAAGTCTGCATGTTGGCAGTTTACTTCAAATAATGTGTTTAAGACTTTTGCAAAAATATGGACATAGGCCAATTGTTTTAATAGGGGGTGGAACTACAAGAATTGGAGACCCCTCAGGAAAAGATAAAACAAGAAAGATTTTAACTGAAAAAGAAATAGATAAAAATATTAAGAATATTGAAAAAATTTTAAAAAATTATTTAAACTCTGAAAATCCAAAAACTAAACCAATATTTGTTAATAATTTCTCTTGGTTAAAAAATTTAAACTATATTTCATTTTTAAGAGATATTGGAAAATATTTTACAATAAATAAAATGTTAACATTTGATAGTGTTAAAACAAGACTAGAAAGAGAACAATCTCTTAGCTATATGGAGTTTAACTATATGA
>CACJOY010000016.1 GCA_902595125.1 uncultured Pelagibacteraceae bacterium | reverse complement strand
TTAATAATGGCATCATTTTTTTCCTTTTCAGTTCGAAATATCTGATCATTTAAGTCTTTTCTAATCATTTTTTTGTTAGTTGGTATTACAATTACTGGTAAATTATAAATTTCAAAAAACTCTGCTGCCTCTGTAATTGCAGTACCAGTACATCCACAGATTTTCTTATATAATTTAAAATAATTTTGATAAGTAATTGATGCTAATGTCTGATTTTCAGCTTGAATGTCAATTTTTTCCTTAGCTTCCAGTGCCTGATGTAATCCATCACCGAATCTTCTGCCTTCAAGAATTCTCCCTGTTAATTCATCAATTATTTTCAAAGAATTATTTTGAATAATATAATCTTTCCCTTTTTCAAACAAATGATTAGCTCGTAAAGCTTGATTCACATAATGAACTAAATTTAAATTTTCTGGATCATAAAAATTGTTATTTTTTAAAATCCCAGCAGTAGAAAAAATTCTTTCAATATTATTAATACCCTCATTTGTTAAAAGAATATTCTTATCTTTTTCGTCAATTTCATAATCTTTTTTATCTAATTTTCTTACTAATTTATCAATAGCTAAATATTGATTTGTTTTGTCTTCAGCAGCACCTGATATTACCAGAGGTGTCCTTGCTTCATCTATAAGACACGAATCTATTTCGTCAACGATTGAAAAAAAATGTTCTCTTTGAACCATTTCATTTTGAGAAAATTTCATATTATCTCTTAGATAATCGAATCCTAGCTCACTGTTTGTTGCGTAAGTAACATCACAGTTATAGTTATTTTTTCTTTCAATATCATTTTGTTCATTATTAATGAAACCTGAACTAAGACCCAAAAAATTATAAATTTCACCCATTTCTTGAGAATCTCTTTTTGCCAAATAGTCATTGACAGTTACAATATGAACTCCTTTTTCATGGAGTGCATTTAAATAAGCTGCAAGTGTAATCGTTAATGTTTTTCCCTCTCCTGTTTTCATCTCAGCTATTTTCGACTGATGAAGAACTATCCCTCCGATTATTTGTACATCAAAGTGTCTTTCATTTCTCTTTCTTCTAGATGCCTCTCTAACAAGCGCGAAAGCTTCAGGTAGTATTTCATCTAAAGTTTCCCCATTTTTAATTCTTTTTTTAAATTGTTCCGTTTTCTTTGGAAAATCTTCGTCTTTTAAATCTTTAATAGCCTCCTCTAAGGAGTTTATTTTTGTGACTATTTTAGATATTTTATCAAGTTCTCTTTGATTACTAGATTTTATGATTTTTGATAAAAAGCTTAAAGGATTTAACATTAGTTTTTGATTTATTATTTACTTATATCCTTTAATATAATTATTAAATAATTATTTTAAATACTATGGGTATCAATTTAACTAATTTTTTACATTCCCGATCAAAAAATAAGAGAATGAAGGAATTTCAAGATTTAGATCATGTAGATGGGGTGTCAATTTCAACTATTAGTGCAAATTTATATAAAGATCCAAGAGACGATTTAGTTATGTTTTATTTTAGAGAAGGTGCTAATTATGCCTCAGTATACACACAGTCAAAAATTATTTCCGAAAATATTAAATGGAATCTAAGTAATAAGGTAAAAAAAGTATTTTCACTTGTGGTAAACGCAAGAAATGCAAATTGTTTTACAGGAAAACAAGGATTTAAAAGTTTAGAGAAAATTGCAGAATTAATCTCTGAACAACTTTCAAGCAAACAAAAAGAAGATGAGGATAAACCTAAAAAAATTAAATCAAAAGAAATTATTTTTGGATGTACAGGTACTATAGGTGAAACTTTTCCTGAAGAAAAAATAAAGATAAAAATCCCTGATTTAGTAAGTAAAATTAAGTACACTCAGAATAAATATATTTGGATGAAGGCAGCGCTAGGGATCATGACTACGGATACTCAGCCCAAATTGGCAATGGAAGAATGTTTAATTGGTAACAGTAAAATTAAGATATTTGGTGTTGCAAAAGGGTCAGGTATGATTCAACCTAATATGGCTACTACACTTTGTTACATATTTACTGATGCTGATATTACAAATGTTATTTTAAAAAAATTGTTAAAAAAGAATATAGCTTCTACATTTAATGCGATTAGTTGTGATGGTGATACAAGCACAAATGATATGGTCTCAATATTTTCAACAGGTAAAACCAAACACTCAAAAATTAATAATATCAATGATTTAAAAGTTAGAGATTTTGATAATGCATTGAATAAAGTTTTACTTAATTTAGCAAAAAGGGTCGTAGCGGATGGCGAAGGTGCATCTAAATTTGTTACAATTAACATACAAAATTGTAAAAATGAAAATGACGCAAAAAAAATTGCTTTTTCAATAGCAAATTCTCCATTAATCAAGACTGCTATTGCTGGGGAAGATCCGAACTGGGGAAGAATAATAATGGCAATAGGTAAAGCTAATGTTTCAATTGATATAGAAAAATTATCAATTAAATTTGGAGAAATAACTATCATTCAAAATGGAAAACTTAGTGTTAATTACAACGAAGAAGTTGCATCAGATTATATGAAAAGTGGTAATATAGATATATCAGTGAATATTTCAAAAGGTTCAAAAAATTTTACTGCTTATACAATGGATCTTACAAAAAAATATGTAGAAATTAATGCAGACTATAGGAGCTAACACACATTTAATTTTAAAAAATTATTATTAAATATTCATTATGATAAAGTATAGATTAATTTGTAAAGATTGTAGCTCAAAATTTGATAGCTGGTTTGCTTCATCAAAAGAATTTGAAAGACTACAGAAAAAAAATTTTTTAAATTGTCACTTATGCAATTCTAAAAAAATTGAAAAATCATTAATGGCACCAAAGTTAATCAGTAATGTAAATGGAGAAAATTTTGAGAAAAAAAATATTAAAGTTAAAAAGATTAATCAAAAAATTAAAGAGTATCAAAAATTTATAAAAAAAAATTTTGAATATGTTGGTAAAAACTTTGCTTATGAAGCAAGATCTATTCATTACAACAATAAAAAAAAAGATAAAGGAATTTTCGGTGCAGCTACAAATGATGAGATTAAAGAGCTAAAGGATGAAGGTATAAATACAGAAACTATTCCTTGGATAGAAGATAAAAATAATTAGTTTTTTATAAATTTTCCTATATAGTTAATTGATTTATCGGAACTTAATTTCCATTCATCTTTGATAATATTAAATTTCATACCATCTAAAGAATCTAAACTAAAATTACATTTTTTTAATAAACTAATTAGATCTTCAGGTCTTACAAATTTTTCCCACTCGTGAGTACCGATAGGAAGCCAACGTAAAATATATTCAGCACCTACAATTGCAAATAAATATGACTTTAAAGTTTTATTTAGAGTAGCAACAAACATTATACCGTTTTTTTTTAAAAGTTTTGAGCAAGAATTTAAAAAAATTTTTACATCTTCAACGTGTTCAATGATTTCCATATTAAGTATTACATCAAATTTAATTTTAGTATTTAAATTTTCTGGAGAGGAACAAATATATTTAATGTCTAAATTATTTTTTTTTGCGTGTAATTTTGCAACATTAATGTTTTTATTTGATGCGTCTATTCCAATAACCTCAGCACCCAATCTACTCATTGGTTCTGACAAAAGCCCACCGCCGCAACCAATATCTAAGATTTTTACTTTTTTTAGTGGTGTATTGTTTGATGCATCAAGTTTAAATGAGCTAATTATATTATTTTTGATATAGGAAATTCTAATTGGGTTAAATTTATGTAGTGGCTTAAATTTACCTGTAGGATCCCACCATTCTTCAGCTATTTTAGAAAATTTTTCTATTTCTTTTTTATTTATTGTGTTAGTTTTCATTAATTAGTTGATTTTATATTCAACATGAATTTTATCAATATATTTTAATTAAAAGATTAATTTAGCATGAAACTTGTAGTTTTAAAATTTGGTGGAACATCAGTCGGGACAATTAAAAAAATTAGAAAAGTAGCTAAGATAATAGCTGATTATAAAAAAAAGAATTATGGAGTAATTGTTGTTTCATCTGCGATGAGTGGTGTGACAAATGAGTTGATAAAAAAATCTAAAGAACTGAGTGAAAATTTTGCAGACACAGAATATGATGTATTGGTCTCAACTGGAGAGCAAATGGCTTGTTCACTCATTGCAGGAAGATTAATTCATGAAGGTTATAAATCAAGATCATGGTTAGCTTGGCAAATACCAATAATTACAAAAGGTTTAAATAAAAATTCAAGAATTGATCACATTAATAAAAATAAAATTTTAAGATATCTTAAAATTGGTGGCATACCAATTGTAACTGGTTTTCAAGGAGTAAATAATGAAGAAAGGATAACTACAATTGGAAGAGGCGGATCAGATGCAAGTGCGATAATGTTAGCAAAATTTTTTAAAGCTGAACGATGCATAATTTATACTGATGTTGAAGGGGTGTACACGACAGATCCGAATAAATTAAGTAAAGCTAGGAAAATTAAAGTCATTTCATATGAAGAAATGTTGGAGATGGCATCCTTAGGAGCTAAAGTTATGCAACCAGTTTCAATTCAAGATGCGCGACTAAATAGAATTGATATTGAAGTGAGATCCTCATTTATTAAAAAATCAGGAACATTAATTACTAAAAAATCAAATATTACAAATAATAAAATCATTACTGGAATTTCCTTCACTCATAATGACTCCAAAGTAACTTTAGTTGGTGTGAAAGATAAGCCAGGTGTAGCAGCAAGAATTTTTAAGCCATTATCTAAAAATTTAATAAATGTTGATATGGTTGTTCAAAATACTTCTGCTAACGGACAGGAAACAGATTTAACATTTACAATTAAAACTGAAGATTTATTAAAAACAAAAAAAATTATAAGAAATAATCAAAACATTAATTTTAGAAAATTATTATTTGAAAAAGATGTTTGTAAAATTTCTGTTATTGGAGTAGGAATGATTTCAACGCCAGGTGTAACTTTTAGAATGTTTCAAGCTTTAGCAAAAAGAAATATAAATATAATGGTAATCTCAACATCTGAAATTAAAATTTCAGTATTAATAAATAAAAAAAATATTAAAAAAGCTTTAGTAGCATTACATAAAGAATTTAAATTAGACAAATAAAAAAATGAGCATAAGACCATTTAGAGACATAAATAGAAGAAAAACAAAAGTTATTAATGTTGGTAAAGTAAAAATTGGAGGTGAAAATCCAATAACCGTACAGTCGATGACTAATACTTTAACAACTGATATCAA
>CACJOY010000015.1 GCA_902595125.1 uncultured Pelagibacteraceae bacterium | reverse complement strand
TTAACTGTTTCGATACTGTTGTTTGTTGCAATAGGAAAATCAATTGTCTTTGCATTTGAATAATAACCATAATCTCTTTGAAAAGGACTAGTTCTAACAAATACCGTAATTGCTTTTGCAACCAAAGACTCTGATCTAATTTTTTCAGATGCATTTAAACAATAGTTTGCGACTGCTTCTTTTAATTCGTTAAATTTTTCAATTCTTTTTCCAAATGATCTTGAAACAACACAACTCTTTCTTTTAGTTTGAGTAGTTTCTAAATTGATACAAGGAATTCCCCTGAGTTCCATTGCAGTTCTAGAACTTAAAACATTAGAACATTTTTTGATCCAATTATTAGATTTATTTTTAAGTTGTTTTGCATTGTAAATCCCATTTTTTTGATAGAACTTTGTAAGCTGTCTACCAACACCCCATACATCATTAATTTCAACTTTTTCTAAAATTGGATCTAAGTTTTCAACACCAATTAAACTAGTAACACCTGATTGTTTTTTCTTTGCAATATGATTTGCGACTTTACTTAAAGTTTTAGTTTTAGCGATACCAATGCTAGTTGGAATTCCGGTCCACTGTAAAACTGTTTCTCTAATTTCTCTACCCACTTTTTCAACTTCAGAGTCTGGAAAATTAGATAAATCTATAAATGCTTCATCAATTGAATACACTTCTATTGCTTCATTAAATCTTTTAAGTGTTCTCATTACTCTTCTAGATAGATCTCCATATAAAGAATAATTTGATGAAAAAACTTCAACTTTATTTTTAACAATAATATCTTTTGCCTTAAAATAAGGTTCTCCCATTTTAATTCCTAAAGCTTTTGCTTCATTAGACCTTGAGATAATACAACCATCATTATTAGATAAAACTACAACAGGTTTTTTTCTTATCCTTGGATTGAATAATCTTTCACAAGAAACATAGAAAGAATTACAATCAACTAGAGCTAATTTTCTAGTACGTTGAATGGATGACATAAGTTACAACTCCCCAAATAAAGATATCCTCTTCTTCGTTAATTAAAATTCTATTAGAAAAATCCTTAGATCCAGATGTTAGAAATTTTTTATCTCGTTCTTGAACTAAAGTTTTAACCACAAGTTCATCATGAACATTTGCAATAACTGTTGAAAAATTTTTTGGTTTTAAACTTTTATCGACAACTAATAAATCTCCATCATTAATCCCAACATCCACCATGGATTTACCTTGTACTCTGATGATGAAAGTAGCTGGAACATTTTTGATTAAATGCACGTTTAGATCGATATCTTCTTCGATATAATCAGTGGCAGGTGAGGGAAAACCAGCGCCAGCTTTATGTAGATAATAAGGGATAGTTAGTTTCATGTTCTTATTTTGTTCTCATTTATAGCTCATTTATACAGTACACGCAAGAGGTTGTATTTTGAGTCTGAAAATGAATCAAAAGTGAATCAAAACGAGAACATCGAAACTACATTTTGTATGCTTGTGGATAACTCAAACCAGAGATAGTTTAAATTAATGTCAATTATAAGAAAACTTACTTGTCATTGTGGAGAAGTCGAAATTCAAGTTAATCTAAAAAAAAATATTGAAGAATTAATGAGATGTAATTGTTCGATGTGTAAAAGAAAAGGAATAATGGTTACAACAATTAACAAAAATGATTTGAAAATTGTTAAGGGGGAGAGCAAAATTAAAACTTATCAATTTAACACTAAAGTAGCAAAGCATCATTTCTGCTCAGAGTGTGGAACTCATACACATAACTTAAGGAGAAGTGACCCAAATACTTTTGGTATTAATGTAGGGTGCATTGATGAAATAGAACCAAATGAATTATTTAAACTTAAGACCTTTGTAAATGATGGTCAAAATCATATAAAAGATAGAAAATAAAAATGAAAAAATTAGTATGTCATTGTGGAGCTATAGAGGCAGAAATAAATTTAGAAGGAGATTTAGCCAAAGTAATAAAGTGCAACTGTTCTATTTGTAAAAGAAAAGGAGCAATTATGTCGATGGTGAAAAATGAGGATTTTAAAATCATAAAAGGAGAAGAAAAATTAAAACTTTATCAATTTCATTCAAAAGTTGCCAAACATTACTTTTGTTCTGACTGTGGAATTTATACACATCACAACCCAAGAATTAATCCTGCTATGACAGGATTTAATGTTGGATGTATCGATGAAGTAAATACCTTCGATATGAAAGAAGTTCCAGTAAATGATGGTCAAAATCATCCATTAGATAAAAAATAATTTTCATGCATCAATTTAGCTTATGTTTTATAAAAGTAAAAAAAGATTGCTTAAAGTTTATTAAATCTCAAGAGACAAAAGCAGACAAATTTAAGAATAAAGAAAAGATGATAAAATCATTTTTAATACCTTTGTGTTTTTGGATTAGTAAAAAGGCTAATAAGAAAAGACCATATTTTGTAGGTTTGGCTGGAGGACAGGGAACAGGCAAAACAACAATAAGCTCTTTAATAAAAATTATATTAATTAAATATTTTAAATTAAAAGTTTTTAGAATCTCAATAGATGATTTCTATAAAACCAGGAAAGAAAGAATCAAATTATCTAAAAGGATTCATCCTATGCTTTTAACAAGAGGGGTACCAGGAACTCATGATATTAATATGATGTTAAATTTCTTTAAAAAATCGAAAATTAAGAAATTTAAAAGATTAAAACTACCAACTTTTAATAAAGCTACTGATGACAGATTTAATAAAAAAAATTGGTATGATTTAAAAAACAAACCCGATGTAATTATTTTTGAAGGTTGGTGTGTTGGGGCTAGATCAGAGGGACATAATTCTCTAAAGAGGTCAATTAATTCAATGGAAAGAATAAAAGATCATAAAGGTATTTGGAGAAAATATGTCAATCAACAATTAAAATCTAAATATAAAAACTTGTATTCACAGCTAAATTGTCTAATTTTTTTAAAAGCAAAAAATTTTAGTTTACTTCAAAAATGGAGATTAAAACAAGAGCGTAAACTTGGATTAAAAAGTAAGAATAAAATAAAATCTAAAGTAATGAATAAAGAAGAAGTTTTAAACTTTATGCAGACCTATCAGAGAATAACTCAAAACATGTTTAGGAATACACCTAATTATGCATCAATAATCTTTAATTTAAGTAGTAACCATCAAATAAAATCTGCAGTATATAGAAGAAGATGAAAATATTTTTATTTATTATTTCCAGTTTTTTATTTTTATTGAATAGTGTCAATGCCGAGACTTTTCCTGAGGCACTTAAAAAAGCATTTAATAGTAATCCAGAACTAAATGCTGAAAGAGAAAGTTTAAATATTTCGGAACAAGAGTATAAAATTTCAGCAAGCTCTTACTTTCCTTCAGTTACTTTGAGTGGAAGTAAAAGCCAAGAAGATACAGAAAAATTAACGAAAAGAAATGGGTCAAATGCTGCAATAACTGATGTAGACCCTACAGTCCAATCAATTACTATTACTCAAACACTAATTGATTTTGGAAGAAGTGCTGAGTTAAAAAAAAGTAAAATTGGTATCGAATTAGCTCGAGCAAAGCTTTTAAAAAAAGAGCAAGACATTTTATATAAATCTATCGAAGCTTATACTGGTTTAGTAACCGCTAATGAAAAACTAAAAATAAATAGATCTAATGTTAATTTATTAGATAGACAAGTTGAAACAGATAGAATTCGTTTAGAAAGAGGCAATATTTCATTATCAGATGTAGCTCAATCAGAGTCTTCATTTGCTGGAGCTCAAGCAAAATTAATCCAAGCAGAAAATGATTTTTTAACAAGTAAACTTAATTATGAAAATGTAATTGGTAAATTAAATGATCCAGAATTATTAAAAAAATCTTCAATATTTCAAGCAAATTTACCAATTGAATTAAATTCAGCAATAGAACTATCAGAGAAAAATAATCCAGATTTAATAATTGCTAAGTTAGAATATGAACAATCTAAAAAAGATACTTCTAGTGCTAGATCAGATCTAGCTCCAACCGCAACTTTATCATTTGATAGATCTAAAACAGATGATTTAAGTTCTACTTACGACGAAAAAGAACAGGATACTTTGAAAGCTACAGTGACGTGGCCCTTTTTTTCTGGTGGAAAAAATTATGCAAATTTGAAAAAATCGAAAAGTTTAGAATTACAAAAAAATTTACTACTTGATAACATGACAACAAAGAATCAGACAGACGTTGCTAGTGCTTGGTCAAACTATCAATCAAATAAGAGCTTATTAAATTCTGTACGGGCACAAGTTAACGCTGCTGAGATTGCAAATGAAGGAATTGTTGCGGAATACAACAGTGGCTCAGATAGAACAACGTTAGAAGTTATCCAATCCAATTCTTTATTATTGAATGCCCAAATTTCGCTTGCTGATTCTGAAAGAAATTTCATTCTTTCACAATTTAATCTCCTAAAATCGGTTGGTTTATTGAATAGTGATTATCTAAAAATTAGGTAATTTTGGGGTTTTTTAATCATAAATAATTTAGAACTTGCCAATGAGAACAAAATGTGTACATTTATTTTATGATTCGAGAGTTAAAAAAATTAAAAAAAAGGGCAAAAAATGACGAAAAATAACCTAAAAGTAGTTAAATCTACTAAAGATCAAGAAATGGATATCAAAGAAAAGAATAAAGCATTAGATGCTGCAATCAGCCAAATAACTGACAACTTTGGAAAAGGCTCGGTTATGAAGCTAGGTGAAAAAAGAGCTATGGATATCGAGTCAATATCTACAGGTTCTTTAAGTTTAGATTTAGCTTTAGGAATAGGTGGTTTACCAAAAGGAAGAATTGTTGAAGTTTATGGACCAGAATCTTCTGGAAAAACAACATTAGCATTACAAGTTGTTGCTGAAGCTCAAAAAGCAGGTGGAATTTGTGCATTCGTTGATGCAGAACATGCTTTAGATCCAGTTTATGCAAAAAAATTAGGAGTAAACACAGAAGAGCTTTTAATCTCACAACCAGATGCAGGAGAGCAAGCTTTAGAAATAGCAGATACACTAGTAAAATCAGGGTCTATTTCAGTTATCGTAATTGACTCTGTTGCAGCTTTAACTCCAAAGGCTGAAATTGAAGGTGAAATGGGAGATCATCATGTTGGTCTTCAGTCAAGACTAATGAGTCAGGCTTTAAGAAAATTAACTGGTTCAATTTCAAACACAAACACAATGATGATTTTCATTAACCAAATCAGAATGAAAATTGGAGTTATGTTTGGAAGTCCTGAAACAACATCAGGTGGAAATGCACTTAAATTTTATTCATCTGTAAGAATGGACATTAGAAGAATTGGTGCCATCAAAGATAAAGATGAAATTATTGGTAATTCTACGAGAGTGAAAGTAGTTAAGAATAAAGTTGCACCACCATTCAAAGTTGTTGAATTTGACTTGATGTATGGAAAAGGAATTAGCAAGATGGGTGAGCTAGTAGACCTAGGAGCTAAAGCCGATATTATTGAAAAATCAGGTGCATGGTACGCTTATAAAGGTGAGAAAATAGGACAAGGTAGAGAAAATGCTAAAGTCTATTTAGCTCAAAACCCACAAGTTGCTGCGGAAATTGAAATGGCAATTAGGGAAAAAGCTGGTGTGATTTCTAAAAAAATTGAGGGAAATCCACTAAGTCCAGAAAAGATTGAAAAGGAGAAGAAAGTAGCTGAAAAAGAAGAAGCAGATAAAGAAGCTACTCCTCCTAAAAAGAACTAGAATTAAAGGTCATCTTTAAATTATAAAGGCGCTTATTTTAAGCGCCTTTACCCCCTTAGCACCACCTAGACATAGAACGAAAAAGCTGTATTTTAAAAATATGGCTCAAAAATCGTTAAATCAGATAAGAGAAACATTCTTAAAATACTTTGAAAAGAATGACCATAAGATCGTTGAGTCTAGCAATTTAGTCCCAAATAATGATCCAACTTTAATGTTTGCTAACTCTGGAATGGTCCAATTTAAAAACGTATTTACAGGTTTAGAGAAAAGGGATTATCAAAGAGCAACTACCTCACAAAAATGTGTAAGAGCTGGTGGAAAACACAATGACCTAGAAAATGTTGGATATACACCAAGGCATCATACATTTTTCGAGATGTTGGGAAATTTTTCCTTTGGTGATTATTTTAAAGAAAAAGCAATTCATTACGCATGGGATTTAATTACAAAAGATTTTGGGATAGATAAAAATAAACTTTATGTAACGGTCTTTCATGAAGATGATGAAGCGTTCAATCTCTGGAAGAAAATTGCAGGTTTTAGCGATGATAGAATAATTAGAATTGCAACATCAGATAATTTTTGGTCAATGGGAGAAACTGGCCCTTGTGGACCATGTTCAGAAATTTTCTATGATCATGGAGATCATTTAAAAGGAGGTTTGCCAGGCACAAAAGATGAAGATGGTGATCGATTTATTGAAATTTGGAACCTAGTTTTTATGCAGTATGAGCAAGTATCGAAAGATAAAAGAATAGACTTGCCAAAGCCATCGGTCGATACGGGAATGGGTTTAGAAAGAATTGCAGCTCTTTTACAAGGAACACATGACAATTATCAAACTGATCACTTTAAGAAACTAATAAGTTCAATATCTGATGTAACAAAAGTCAAACAAGCAGATAATAATATATCGAGTTTTAGAGTGATTGCTGATCACTTAAGAGCAAGCTCATTTCTTTTAGCAGAAGGTGTTTTACCATCTAATGAAGGTCGTGGATATGTTTTAAGAAGAATTATGAGAAGGGGAATGAGACATTCTCATTTGTTAGGATCTAAAGAGCCGATCTTTTATAAAATTTTCGATTCTTTAAAAAAGGAAATGTCAGGAAATTATCCAGAGCTTGAAAGATCTCAATCTTTAATCAAAGAAACCTTAAGGACGGAGGAAGAAAAATTTTTAGTCTTACTTGATAGAGGTATCAAAATTTTAAATGATGAAATTGCAAAGATAGATAAAGTTTTACCTGGTGATGTAGCATTCAAATTATATGATACCTATGGTTTTCCATTAGATCTTACTGAAGATATTTTAAAGAATAAATCATTGAAAGTTGATCATAAAAAATTTGATGAATTGATGAAGAAAAGTAAAGATCTTGCAAAAAAGAATTGGAAAGGTTCTGGAGATAGTTCTGAAGAAGCAATTTGGTTTTCAATTAAAGATAAAACTGGTTCAACAGAATTTTTAGGTTACGAGTCAAATCAGTCTGAAGGCGTTGTACTAAATTTAATTAAAGATAATAAAGAGACAAAATTTTTGTCTTCTGGTGAAGAGGGGATGATCATTACAAATCAAACCCCATTTTATGGAGAGTCAGGAGGACAACTTGGAGATAAAGGTACAATTGTTTCTGGTAATTCTGTTTTTGAAGTAGAAGATACACAAAAAAAACTTGGAGACTTATTTGTTCATTACGGATCTTTGAAAACTGGAGAAATAAAAATCAATGATGTAGTAGAGATGAAAATAGATTTAGTGAGAAGAGATAATTTAAAGGCTTATCATTCTGCTACACACTTACTCCACGAGTCATTAAGAAGAACTTTAGGAAAACATGTTATGCAAAAAGGATCATTAGTTGCTCCTGACAGATTAAGATTTGACTTTAGTCATATGAAACCAATTACTAATGAAGAGTTAGAGACTATTGATAAGTTAGTTAATGAATATGTTGCAAATAGTTCTGAAGTAACAACAAGAATAATGACTCCAAAAGCAGCCATAGAAAAAGGTGCACTAGCTTTCTTTGGAGAGAAATATGGAGAAGAAGTTCGTGTTGTGTCTATGGGTAAGGAAAAAGATGTATATTTTTCAACAGAATTATGTGGAGGAACTCATGTCAAAAACACTGGAGATATTGGAAAATTTAAAACTGTAAGTCAATCATCTATTGCTGCAGGTGTAAGAAGAGTTGAAGCTCTTAGAGATAAACAACTTGAGGATTTTATTAAGAATAAAGAAAAATTATCAACTTTATCTACGCAAAAAGATGAAGAGACTATTAAAGAGTTATCATCTCAAATAATAAAACTTGGAGGTAAACCAAATGTTGATAACAAAGATTTGAAAGAAATCATAAAAAATCTTTCGAGACAACTTGAACAACTAAATGTTAGTTCAGTTCTTCAAGATAAAACAAAAAATATTATTAAGGATGATAAGATAAATAATATAAAAGTTAGATTTCAAAAAGTGCAAGATTTACCCCCAAAAGATTTAAGAAAATTAGTTGATAATGGTAAAAAAGAATTAGGTGACGGTATTGTAATTGTTTTTGCAAGCAGTGAAGATAAGGTTGGCCTAGCAGTTGGTATTACTGATAAATTAGTCGATAAATATGATGCAGTAAAATTTGCAAAATTAGGATCAGAAACAATTGGTGGAAAAGGTGGTGGTGGTAGAAAAGATTTTGCTCAAGCAGGGGGCCAAGATAAAAGCAAAATTGATGAAGCTTTTGAAAAAATGGAGGCTTTAATTTAACTTCTTTTTTAAATGACTATCTATTACATCTAAAAATTGGTTTGTTGTAAGATATTTACCTGAGGGTCCTACTAATATCGCTAAATCTTTTGTCATATATCCGCTTTCAACACATTCTATACAAACATTCTCAATTTTTGTTGCAAATTTAATTAACTCATCATTTCCATCTAATTTACCTCGGTGCGCTAACCCTCTTGTCCATGCAAAAATTGATGCAATAGGATTTGTAGAGGTTTCTTTACCCTCTTGATGCATTCTATAGTGTCTTGTAACTGTTCCATGCGCAGCCTCTGCCTCCATTATTTTTCCATCAGGAGTTAACAAGGTGCTTGTCATCAGGCCTAATGAACCGTAACCCTGAGCCATGGTATCAGATTGAACATCACCATCATAATTTTTGCAAGCCCAAATATACTTACCACTCCATTTCATTGCGCAAGCTACCATGTCATCAATAAGTCTATGTTCATAAGTAATTTTTGCATCTTTAAATTGTTTTTTGAATTCTTTATCAAAAACTTCTTGAAATATATCTTTAAATCTTCCATCATATTTTTTTAAGATAGTATTTTTAGTTGAAAGATAAACTGGCCATTTTTTTATAAGACCATAACTAAAGCAAGATCTAGCAAAATCTTCTATTGATTTATCTAAATTATACATTGAGAGGGCTACCCCAGGTCCAGTAAAATTAAATACCTCATACTTAATTTCATCTTTACCATCTTCAGAGGTCCATTTAACTTCCATTTTACCTTTACCAGGAACTTTAAAATCTGTTGCTCTGTATTGATCACCAAAAGCGTGTCTGCCTATAACAACAGGATCAGTCCAAGAAGGAACTAATTTTGGAATATTTGAACAAATTATAGGCTCTCTAAAAACAGTACCACCAATAATATTTCTGATAGTACCATTTGGAGATCTCCACATTTTTTTTAATTTAAACTCATCTACTCTAGCTTCATCGGGAGTTATGGTTGCACATTTTATACCTACACCAAACTTTTTAAT
>CACJOY010000014.1 GCA_902595125.1 uncultured Pelagibacteraceae bacterium | reverse complement strand
AGATAAAACTGCTATCATATGGGTAGGAGATGATCCTAAAGAAACTCAAAAAATTTCCTATAAACAATTACATCAAAAAGTATCAAAAGCTGCAAATGGATTAAAAAAATTAGGAATTAAAAAAGGGGATAGGATTACAATTTATCTAACAATGATTCCAGAGCTTGCTATTCTAATGCTAGCATGTGCGAGAATAGGTGCAATACACTCTATTATATTTGGTGGATTTTCCGCAGATTCAATTTCAGGAAGAGTAAATGATTGTAAATCAGAATATATTATTACGGCAGATGAAGGAGTTAGGGGAGGAAAAACAATACCCTTAAAAGCAACTACTGATGAAGCGTTAACAAATTGTCCAGAAGTTAAAAAATGTATTGTTGTGAAGAGAACAGGAAATTATATTGATTGGCATAATGATAGAGATGTTTGGTATCATGATTTAATTAAAGATGTTTCTAATCAATGTGAACCTGAAGAAATGAGTGCTGAAGATCCATTATTTATTCTTTATACATCTGGATCAACAGGTAAGCCAAAAGGAGTTTTGCATACTACTGGGGGTTATATGGTTTATGCTTCAATGACACACCAATACATTTTTAATTATAAGCCTAAAGATATTTATTGGTGTACTGCTGATATTGGATGGGTTACTGGACATAGTTATATAATTTATGGGCCACTTTCTAATGGAGCCACGACTATTATGTTTGAGGGGGTGCCAAATTATCCTAATAGTTCAAGGTGGTGGCAAATTGTAGACAAATTTAAAGTAAATACTTTTTATACTGCACCAACAGCAATAAGAGCACTTATGAGAGAAGGTGATGAGCCAGTTAATAAAACATCAAGAAAATCTTTGAAATTATTAGGAACAGTCGGAGAGCCTATAAACCCTGAGGCTTGGATGTGGTATTATAAAACTGTTGGAAATTCAAAATGTCCTATTGTTGATACTTGGTGGCAAACAGAAACTGGGGGAATATTAATTGCCCCACAAACTGGTGCCATTCCTTTAAAACCTGGCTCTGCAACAAAACCTTTTTATGGAATTAAGCCGGTCATAGTGGATAAGAATGGAAAAGAAATAAAAGGAGCTGGAGAGGGTAGACTTTGTATATCTCAATCTTGGCCTGGACAAATGAGAACTGTTTATGGAGACCATCAAAGATTTATAGACACCTATTTTTCACAATTTAATGGAAAATATTTTACAGGAGATGGGTGTAGAAGAGACAAAGATGGGTATTATTGGATTACTGGTAGAGTGGATGATGTAATAATAGTTTCAGGTCACAATCTAGGGACTGCAGAAATAGAAAGTGCATTCGTTGCACATCCTAAAGTAGCTGAGGCAGCAGTAGTTGGTTATCCACATGATATTAAAGGAAATGGTTTATACTGTTATGTAACTTTAAATGCTGGAGAACAAGAAAATGGGGAGTTAGAGAGAGATCTTAAACTTTGGGTGAGAAAACAAATTGGACCTCTTGCCACTCCAGATATTATACATTTTTCACCCGGTCTTCCAAAAACAAGATCAGGAAAAATTATGAGAAGAATTTTGAGAAAAATTGCTGCTAACGAGCAAGATCAATTAGGTGACACGACGACACTTGCGGATCCTAGTGTTGTTGAAAGTTTAGTTGAAAACAGAAAAAATATCTAAAGCTTCACTCTCTCTGCAAATTCTTTCTTAACAATATCCCATTTTAAGATTACTGAATTCAAAACAATTTTTCTGTCCAAAGTTTTTAATTCCTCAGCTATCGGTGCCCACTTATATAAAGATAGAGCACTAAGATTGAATGGAAGGTCACTATGATAATTATCCCAATCTATATTTTGTAATCTTTCATTAAAATTTCTTTTAGCATCCTCAATTATTTCTGATGGCATTTTGTTTGAGATTTCATCATCTAAAATTTTTGAAAAAATTTCTTCAGCACTTTGCATATCTTGATAATTATGATTTGCTTTCAAATATGAGAATGCGTAGAATGTAAGATCTTGGAGAGCAACAGAATACATATTCCATTTTGCTAGATTCACAGATCCCATAAATTTATCATTTTCAAAGTGGAGAACATACCTTGTTCCCATTCTAGTTTTTAAATATCCGTAAAGTGTTACTTGTGTTACCCAAGCTGACTTTGTCTGTATAAAATTCTCAAGCTCATCTAGGCTGTTTAATTTTTTTTTTGGTACAAAGGCCTTAAAAAGAGCAAAAAGATAAACTTTGAAATCATTCCAAGATAAATCTCTCCATGTAAGTTTGTATTTTCCCATAAAATCAGTATTTTTTAAACTTATAACCCAAAAAAGCCCGTAATAAGAACAATTTTAACACTTTAAATCTCTTTCATAATGGTTATGGTTTTGGCCAGTTATAACTAAAAAGGGAGAAGTATAATGTCAAAACAAGAACAACACTGGGAAAAAACCAGAGGCTTGCTATTCATGACTTTAGCAATTTGGTTTGTATTCTCAATTGGCATCTTTCTATTCGGAGCTGAAATGAACGAAGTTGGGGGACCATTTGGTTATCCTTTAACTTATTGGTTCACTTGTCAGGGTTCTCTTGGAATTTTCGTAATCCTAATTTTCTGGTTTGCGAACAGACAAGAAAAAATTGATGAGGAATTTGGCTTTTCCGAGAGAGGAGATGACTAATGATTAAAGGTAATTTTATAGACAATTTGCCTAAGGTTTATGGAATCTATACAGGAGGATTTTTAGCTTTCATAATCATAATGGCAATTGGAGAGCAGATGGGTATGACGTCGAAGGCAATCGGAATTTGTTTCGTAGCATTCACAGTAGCCATCTACGCAATAATTGGTTATCTATCACGTACAGCACAAGCAGATGCTTATTACGTAGCAGGAAGACAGGTACCAACCGTGTTCAACGGAATGGCGACTGCAGCAGACTGGATGTCTGGTGCATCATTCGTTGCAATGGCAGGTGGTATTTACTTTAAAGGCTATGGTTATATGGCTCTACTTGTAGGTTGGACTGGTGGATATGTATTAGTTGCATCTTTATTAGCACCATACTTAAGAAAATTTGGCTGTTACACAGTTCCAGATTTTATTGGTACAAGATACGGTGGTAATTTAAGTAGGTTTCTTGCGGTAGTAGTTTTAACTGTTGCTTCATTTACCTATGTGACTGCACAAATTAACGCTACAGGTACTATTGCATCTGTTGCACTTGATATTCCATTTCAATACGCTGTATATGTTGGATTAATAAGTATTTTATTATGTTCAATGTTAGGTGGTATGAGAGGAGTAACTTGGACACAGGTTGCGCAATATATCGTACTAATTATAGCATACTTACTTCCAGTATTCTGGATCAGTAACAAAATGGGTGCGGGTTTCTTCCCTCACTTTATGTTAGCTGATGAGGTAGCTAGAATTGGTGAGTTAGAACAGCAATTTGGTTTTGTTGCAAATTCAAAAGAGAATCTTGCAATGGTACCAAAAGGTTTAGCTGGAATAACTAAAGCTCACTCAGCAGTTAACGCTTCGCCTTGGCAATTTATTTCGTTAGCACTTGCTATGATGATGGGAACAGCATCATTGCCTCACGTGATGATGAGATATTTTACTACTCCAAGTGTGAAGGCAGCTAGAAAATCAGTAGGATGGTCGTTATTCTTTATCTTCCTACTTTATTCTTCTGCTCCAATGTTAGCGACATTATCTAAATTGTCATTGATTGACCCATCTTTACCAACGGGTATTATCGGTAAATCAATTGCAGAAGTTCAATCGATAGATTGGTATCAAAACTGGAACCAAGCAAACTTGATGTTTGTAAACGACTTTAACGGAAATGGAACTCTTGAATTGAATGAGTTTTTCATGGGTGGTAAGGCCGTTGTGTTAGCAACTCCAGAAATAGCAGGGTTACCATATGTAATCTCAGGTCTAGTTGCTGCTGGAGGTATGGCAGCTGCCATGTCAACAGCTGATGGTTTGAT
Source organism: uncultured Pelagibacteraceae bacterium (assembly GCA_902595125.1). Classification (GTDB taxonomy): domain Bacteria; phylum Pseudomonadota; class Alphaproteobacteria; order Pelagibacterales; family Pelagibacteraceae; genus Pelagibacter. The sequence continues at coordinate 6,526 of CACJOY010000014.1, read as the reverse complement.
CTTAGCAATTGCAAACGCTATATCACATGATGTTTACTACAAAATCATTGATCCAAAAGCGGAAACTGCAAAAAGATTGGTTGTTGCAAGGGTATTACTTGTAGTAATTGGTTTTGCTGGAGCAACAATTGCAGCTCTTGAGATACAAGGTATTTTAGGTTCAGTTATCTGGGCTTTTGACTTTGCGATGTCAGGATTATTCTTCCCACTTGTACTTGGTGTATGGTGGAAGAGAGCTAACAAAGAAGGTGCATGTGCTGGTATGGCTTTAGGTCTTCTTTCAGGATTAGGTTACCTAATTTGGGTACGTAATGGTGGAAGTGGATTCTTAGGTATCACTCAGTTAACATTTGGTATCTTCGGTTCTGCAGTTAGTTTAGTATCTATGGTAGTTGTAAGTTTAATGACTTCAGCTCCAAACGCTGCTACACAAAAAATGGTTGACGACGTTAGAGTACCAGCTGGTAAATCTATCATCGGAAGAAACTAAAAAAATCTTTTAAAGGGGCGATTAATTTCGCCCCTTTTAACTTATTACTTTTTCCATTATAAATTTAAAATGTCAGCTAATTTCCATCCTTTAATTTATATAATTGATTATATTCTTGGAGTAATTATGTGGACTTTAATTGGAAGAGTTGCGATGAACATCTTCCAAAAAGAAGACTCTCAATTTTTTTTCATGAAAGTATTTGTAAAATTTACTAATCCTCTGCTTAATATCTTTAAACCCTTAACCCCTAAATTCATAATCCAACCCCTGGTACCACTTTATGTTGCTTGGTTTTTTTTTATGATAAGATTTTACTTAATGCCTTGGGTTTTGGGTTATTCAGTTATGGGAATGTTGTCTTTTCCTTTGGAAAGCGAAATTTCGAGACAAATTTATCAATTTTTTAATTCAATTAAATTTTAAAAATTGATACTAGTTAATCTAGTTAGTAATGAAAAAAATACAAATATCACCATCAATTTTATCAGCAGATTTTAGTCAGCTAGGTAAAGAAATTAAAAGATTAGAGGAAAATGGTGCAGACATGATACATGTTGATGTAATGGATGGTCACTTTGTTCCCAATTTAACAATTGGTCCCCCAGTAATTAAAGCACTAAAGATAAAATCATCAATAATTTTTGATGTCCACTTAATGATTTCACCAGTCCACAAATATATAGAGGCTTATTCTAATGCTGGTGCAGATATTATTACTATACATCCAGAAGCTACAGATAATCTTCAATCATCAATATCAAAAATTAAAGAATTAAAAAAAAAAGTTGGAATTTCACTTAATCCAGAAACAAAAATTGATGTAATAACAAAATATTTGGACCAAATTGATTTGGTATTAATTATGAGTGTACATCCAGGATTTGGGGGACAAAAGTTTATGCCTGAAGTTTTAGTTAAAATAAAAGATTTAAAAAAAATCCAAATAGAGAAAAAACTTAATTTTGATATTGAGATAGACGGTGGAATTAATTTTGAGAACTCTAAATCTGCAATAGAAGCAGGGGCAAATATTCTTGTATCAGGTACAACAATTTTTAAGAGCAATAATGGAGATATAAAAAAAAATATTGAATTATTAAGATCAAAATAAATTCATGATTTCTATAAATCGTTTTTTTTTTAATTTTTTCAATCAGTTTATAAGATTTTATAAGAGTACCCAATTTTATGATAATAAAATTTCAAAAATATATAATACTGAACTTGTATACGAACCAAGCCCTTATTTACTTTCATCGTTAATAAAATATCAAAAAAAAAAGATTAAAATTGAAGATTTTTCAGTTGATACAATATGGGAGCAAAAAAATCTAACTCAAAAAGAATTTAAGAACCTGCATAATTTTTATTGGTTTTTTAGTCTAGATTTAAAATCATCAAAAAAAATTATCCAGTCTGTCATATATAATTGGATAAATAATAACAAAAAATACGATCATAAAAGCTGGGATTTTGATATTACTGCAAAAAGAATTATTGCCTGGTTATCTTGTTATAATCTTACATATAGAGAAAGTGATGAGGAATACCGAGAAAATTTTAATCATATAATTCAAAAACAAACAAACCATTTGATAAATGAAATAAATAGATCAGAAAAGGTTGATGATAAGCTTGTTGGATGTGCATCAATTATTTTGGTTGGTCTTTGTTATCAAAATGAAAATAAATATTTGTCATTTGGGTCTAGTCTTTTAAAAAAAATCACAAAATTTACTTTAGATAATTACAGTTTTCCAAAATCTAGAGACATTAAACAACTCATTTTTTATTTAAAATATTTAATTTTAATTAGAGAATGGTATAGAGAGTCTCAAAGTAATGTGCCAGAATATATTGAGGAGACAATTTATTATCTTGGGCAGGGTTACGCTTTTCTCTCTCAAAATATAGAATCTAGCATCTTATTTAATGGAAACAATATCTCTAATAATTCCGATTTTGATAATTACTTAAAGCAATTAGGTTATATATTTAAAAATAAAGATCAAAATTTTGGTGGATATACAATTTTAAAAAATAAAAAAATGATTCTGGCAATGGATACAGGTTCAGCTCCAAATTCTAAATTTTCTGAAAACTATCAAGCTGGAGCTTTATCATTTGAAGTTATATCAAATGGAAAAAAACTAATAAGTAACTGTGGCTATTTCAAAAAAAAAAATTCACAACTTAATAAATTATCAAAATCTTCAGCAGCACAAAGTACATTAATAATTGATGATAATTCATCTTGTGAATTTTACAAAAAAGGAAAATTATTATTAATTAAAAAAGGTTTAAAAATTTTAAAAAAAAACATCATTTTTAAAAGAGACCATTGGAAAATTAATGCATCTCACGATGGCTATTTAAAAAAGTATAGTTCCATTCACGAGAGGGAAATAGAATTTTTCCCAGAACAAATGGCTTTTTTTGGTTTAGACAAGATAATAAAAAAAATAAATCATAATTATAAGTTTGATATTAGGTTTCATGTTGAGCCAAATGTTAAGTTAATGAAAACGCAAGACAATAAAACAATATTGATTGAATTAGCTGACGAGGGGTGGAAATTTACATGTGAAAAATATGACATTAATATCGATAATGGTTTATATTTTGGTAACAAAAATTTATATGTTGAAAATCAAAATATTTTCATCTCTGGAATTTCAAATAACCAAATAGAAAATATTAAATGGGAGATAAAAAAAATATAATGAAAAAAGAACGTTCTGCCATAATATCTGTATCTGATAAGTCAAATTTGAAACCTGTTTTAGATATTTTAAAAAAAAATAATATTAAGATAATTAGTTCTGGTGGTACTTTTAAGAAAATTCAAAAACTTAAATACAAATGTATAGAAGTATCTAATTTTACTGGCTTTAATGAAATTCTTCAAGGTAGAGTAAAAACTTTACATCCTAAAATTCATGCTGGTATACTTTTTAAAAGAAATAGTAAATCTCATTTAAAAGATTTGAAAAAAAATAATTATGAAAAAATTGATTTTGTAATTACTAATTTTTATCCATTTCAAGAAACTCTTAAAAAAACAAATAATCATAAAAAAATCATTGAGAATATAGATGTAGGTGGTCCTGCTATGGTAAGAGCTGCAGCAAAAAATTATAATGACGTAACTGTAATTACTTCACCAGAACAATATTCGGAATTTGTGAGTGAACTAAAAACTAATAGAGGAACTACATCGCTTAAATTTAGAAAAAAAATGTCTCAAATAGCATTTACTGAAACTGCTTATTATGATTCTGTAATATCAAACTACTTTAGTAGTATTACAAATACTGCTTTTACAAAAAAAAAAATAATTCAAGCAAGTTTGATCGAAAAACTAAGATATGGTGAAAATCCCCATCAAAGTGCCTCGATTTATTCACAAAGCGGAAGATTAAAATTAAATGTAATTCACGGAAAAAAACTTAGCTTTAATAATTATAACGATATATTTGCTGCTTTGACTATTTCAAAAACTTTTCCAAAGAATACTGGAACAGTTATTATAAAACATACTAATCCTTGTGGCGCATCTATTCTTAAAGGCAAACTAGACAGTTATTTATCTGCTTTGGCTTGCGATCCTTTAAGTGCCTTTGGTGGAATTGTATCGTGCAATTTTAAGATTAATAAAAAATTAGCTTTAGAGTTAAACAAAATTTTTCTTGAAGTAATTATTGGAAATGGCTTTGAAAAAGATGCTCTAAAAATTTTAAAATTAAAAAAAAATATAAGAATTATCGATGCTTCAAGTTTTTCTCTAAATGAAGTTTTTAAATTTCATTCAGTAAATGATTCAATATTATTTCAAGACGAAGATAAAAAAATATTTTCAAAAAAAGATTTTAGAATTGTTTCAAAAAGAAAACCAAATAATTTACAATTTGAAAACTTAATTTTTGCATTTAACATTTGTAGATATGTAAAATCAAATGCTATTGTTCTCGCAAGTAATAAGACAACTGTTGGGATTGGGTCTGGGCAACCTAGTAGACTTGATAGTTGTAAAATTGCAATTGATAAAATGAATAAGTTTTTAAACCCAACTAATGAAATAGTTGCCGCATCTGATGCTTTCTTTCCTTTTGTTGATGGTATCGAAAAACTAGTTCAATCCGGTATCTCAGCGATTATTCAACCTGAAGGTTCAATCAGGGATAAAGAAATAATAAAATTTTCTAATTCTACAGACACTGTATTAGTTTTTTCAAAAACAAGACATTTTAAACATTAATTTTTTTATCTATTTTTGCTGCCAAGATAAAATCATTTTCGGATAAACCCTCAATAGCATGAGTGGTAATACTAATAATTGCATAACCCCAGCCAAATGCAATATCTGGGTGATGACCCTCTTCTTCAGAAATTTTTCCGACCTCATTTACAAAAGATTGGCTTTGCATAAAATCTTTGAAAATAAATTTTTTCTGCAAAGTATAAACATTTTTATCATTTTTAATAATATCCCAGCCATCTACTTTTTTTTGATATTTATGAATTTCTGAAATATCAAAGGCTGCAACACCACCTTCGCAAGGAACACATTTTTTTTCTAATAAATCACTCATAAATTGGAGCGGGCAAAGGGGGTCGAACCCTCGACCTTCTCGTTGGCAACGAGACGCTCTACCACTGAGCTATACCCGCACAAAAACATTATAGTGAGACAATTTTTTTTATTCAAGTAGTTTTAATGTGATATGTTAAATTCTTAATGAAAAAAGAAGATTTACCAAAAAGCTTAGCTGTTTTTCCGTTAAGTAACTTTATAATTTTTCCTAGAACAAGCGTACCATTAAATATTTTTGAACCAAGATATATAGATATGATAAATGACAGTATGAAGTCGAATAAATTAATAGGGATGATACAACCAAAGAATCTCAAAGAACAAAATAATATTGATCCAGATTTGCATGAAATAGGATGTATGGGGAAAATAAAGAGTTTCAAAGAATCGGAAGATGGTAGATTTTTAATAGAACTAAAAGGAATTATCAGATTTCAAATTACTCGTGAAATAAAATCAAATAAAAAATATCGTGAGTGCGAGGTCGATTTTAAGGGTTATTATGAGGATCTTTTGCAAAAAAAAGAAGAACTTAAGTTCACTGATTTAGAATTAATCTTTAAAGATTTAAAATCTTTATTTGAAAAAAAAGGATTTATAATTAATTGGAAAGCATTAGAAAAACAAAATTTAGATGAAACAGTTAATGCACTTGCTATGGCTTCTCCTTTTACTATTGAAGAGAAACAAGTATTGCTAGAAGCAAAAAATCTAGATGCAAGAAAAACAAAAATTTCTGAGATATTGGCTACATACACATTTGATCAATACAACAATACTACAATTCAGTAATACTAAAACATAATTCCATTATCTGCAAATTTTTTAAAATACTTATTTACAAGTTTATTTCTTCCAAAGTAACTCGCAGTTTTACTTAAAAAACTATTATTTATCTTATTTTCAAAATTAAAATATTCGTAAATAAAATCTACTCCATTTGAGAAAATATAATTTTTATGCCTAGTTTTTTTTTCAAAATCTATACAAATAGAATTATCTAAATCTAATCCGTGACTAATTTTAAATTTTATTAATTTAATAATTTCTTTTATATCCCTTATAGACATATTGAACCCTTGTCCGGCTAGAGGATGAATTTTATGTAATAAATCTCCAAATGCAATCATGTTTTTATAATAATAATTTCTCAAAATTGATAATTTTAGTTCAAAATTCTCAGGCTTAGCAATTTTAATAATTTTATACTTCGTATTATATTGTCTGATTAGGTTTTCTAAATTTATTTTTTGTTTTTTTTTTACTGAATAAACTACTGAGGTTTCTGTTAAAGAAATTGGTAAAAAAGCAATTGGACCCATTTTGGTAAAAATTTGTGTAGCAACATCATTTGCATCTAATTTTTTATGATTTATTACTGAAATATATGCAAAGCTATTATAGTTTTTATTAATCCTTTTATTGAAAAATTTTTTTGT
>CACJOY010000013.1 GCA_902595125.1 uncultured Pelagibacteraceae bacterium | reverse complement strand
TAGGAAAAAAATATGATGTTAAATTAGATTGTATTACAATTTCAAAAAAACAATTTGAATACACTAAAGAAAGAATTCATAAATGCGGATTAAATGAAAAAGTAAATATCGAAATTAAAGACTATAGAGATTTAAAAGATAAATATGATTCAATAGCATCTATTGAAATGATAGAAGCAGTTGGTCAAAATTATTTAGAAAGTTACTTTAAAACAATCAAAAATAACTTATCAAAAGATGGCAATGCTGCCATTCAGGCAATTACTATTGATGATAATCTTTTTGATAGATATAAAAACAAACAAGACTTTATTCAAAAATATATTTTTCCCGGAGGTTTTCTTCCAAATAAGGGAAGTATTAATAAATATGTTTCAGATAATGGTTTAACTATTAAGTCTTATGAGTCTTATGCAGACCATTATGCAAATACATTGGCTATCTGGAGAAACGAATTTAATAAAAAATGGGGGCTAATTAAAAAACAAGGATTTGATTTAACATTTAAAAGAATGTGGGAATTTTACCTATCTTACTGTGAGGCAGGTTTTAAGTCTAAAAATATAGATCTAATTCAATTTTCAATACAAAATAAATAAAAAGACATGATGAACATAAAATTATTTAAATCAATTTTATTGATAATTTCTTTAATCTTAATTACAAGTTGTTCAAAAAATAACTCTATGAAACCCGAAGATTTTAAAAATAAAGAACCAAGATTAATCATCGAAGAATATTTGTCTGGCGAAGTAAAAGCTTGGGGCGTTCTTCAAAATAGATCTGGAAAAGTTATTAGACAATTTTCAGCTGATCTAAATGGAAAATGGGATGGGAAACAACTTATACTTGATGAAAAATTTAATTGGGATGATGGTGAGATTCAAACAAGACAATGGCAAATAACCAAAATTGACGACAATAATTACGAAGGAACCGCAGGTGATGTTGTAGGAAAAGCAAAAGGTTATTCTTATGGTCCTGCATTTAAATTTGAGTATGTTCTTTTAGTACCTGTCAAAGGTAAAGAAATGAAAATTACTTTTGATGATTGGATATTCAAACAAGACGATCGAGTTGCAATTAATAGAGCTACTATGACTAAATTCGGTTTTAAAGTTGCTGAATTAACTGTGGTGTTTGTTAAAGACTAATTTTTTTTCTGATACTTTGTCATTTTATTTATCAAACCAAAATATATTGTACTTGGTAAAAAACTAAATATTTTAAGTATTAAAGTAAGAGTTTTTGGGAAATGAATTTCAAAAACATTTTTATTAATCAAACCATCATAAATTTTTTCAGCAGCATATTCAGTAGTTTTTAGAAAAGGCATTTTAAAATCATTTTTATCTGTCATTGGTGTTTTTATAAATCCTGGTGATACTAAGCAAACACGTACATTAGATCTTTTAAAATCAAAATATAAACTTTCAGCTAAATTATTTAGGGCTGATTTTGAAGGTCCATAGCCCGTTGAATTAGGCAATCCTCTGTATCCAGCTATTGATGAAACAATAGTTATAGTGCCTTTTTTTCTATTTTTAAAATATTCTTCTACAGCTTTAATACTATTTAATGTACCAAAAAAATTTACTTTAAAAACATTCTCAATTTGTTCTACATCAATATCTTTTTCTTTTTTTGGATCCCAAGTTCCTGTTGAAAAAAAACATATATCTACATTTTCAAATTTATTTTTAATTTGCTCAAAAACCTCTTTACATTTAATCTTATCAGTTACATCAAGTGGAAATTCATGAATATTTTCGTGACTATCAGAGATTTCTTTGAGTAAATTTTCTCTTCTTGCTGAAATCGCAACATTCCAACCTTTGCCAGCAAACTTTTCAGCTAATGCTTTGCCTATGCCTGTGCTTCCACCAGTAATCCAAATAGTTTTTTTATTCATTTTATAGTGATGTATAATACTAATATGTTAAAAAATAAATTTATATCATTTACTCTATTCTTTATTATTACATATTCGGCGTCACTTATTGGTAGAATAGTGACAATAAGTTTAAAAGAACCTTGGTATTCTCAGCTAATAAAATCTAATTATAATCCACCTGATTGGGTTTTTGCTCCTGTTTGGACTACTCTATATTTAATGATGACACTAGCTATTTGGTTTTATTGGCACAGTAAAAATAGAGAAAAAAAAACTGTTTATATTTATTTTATCAATATATTTTTAAATACAACTTGGAGTATCGTTTTTTTTGGTTTGCATCAAATTTTAGCTGCTTTAATTATATTAATTGCACTAATTATTTTGATAATTATTCTTATTTTAAAATTTAAACGTGTCAATTATGTAAGCACATATCTAATGATTCCCTATTTACTTTGGAGTTGCTATGCACTATTTCTTAACTTTAACTTATTTATACTAAATTAAAATGGATGATGTTGTAATTGTTGGTGGTGGAATTATTGGCACTGCAACAGCTTATTTTTTAGCTAAAGAAGGTAGAAATGTAAAGGTAATAGAGAGAGACCCTTCATATAAAAAAGCTTCATTTCCATTATCTCTAGGCGGTTTTAGAAGACAGTTTTTTCAAAAAGAAAATATCTTATTAGGAAAGTTTGCCAGAGAATTTATTTTCCAGATACCTGAACTGTTAAAAACAGAAAAAAATCCTAAACCTACGGCAAGTATGGTTACAAATGGTTACTTATTAATGTTTGGACCTGAGCATGCTGAAGAGCAATATAAAGCATTGGAAAATCATAAAGCATGTGATGCGGGGACAAAAAATATTAAAGGATCAGAATTAAAAAAATTCTTTCCGTATATTAATAGCGAAGGAATAGAAACTGCTACATTTACTGACAATCAAAGTGAAGGTTGGATAGATCCATTCATGTTTCATGGTGCACTAAAAAGTAAGGCGATGGAACTTGGTGCTGAATTTACAAAAGGTGAAGTAAAATCTCTTTCTGAAATAAAAGCGAAAACAATTATTTCAGCTGCTGGCTGTTGGACAAAGGAACTATTAGAAGATATTCCAGTTGAACCTCAAAAACATACAGTTTTCAGAGTTAAGTGTCCAAAACATATTCCTGAGATGCCATTGACTGGAGATTTAACTTCAGGAGTATATTGGAGACCTGAAGGAAAAGAATATTTAGCAGGATCTCCTAAATCTATTTTTGATGCTGAAGATTTAGAACCAGCATGGGATGATTTTGAGGAACTTGTTTGGCCAGCTTTAGCACAAAGAATCCCAGCTATGGAAGAATTAAAATTAACAGGAGGGTGGGCTGGTTATTATGACTGTAACAGACTTGATAATAATGCAGTTGTTGGTAAACACCCAAAATTTGAAAATGTTTATCTTGCTACAGGTTTTACTGGCAGAGGTTTAATGCAAGCACCTGGGATTGGTAGAGCTTTAACAGAATTAATAACAACAGGAGCTTATCAGTCTATTGATATTTCAAACATGGCTGTAGAAAGAGTTTTAGGCAAAAAAGCAAGAACAGAACCCTATGTGCTTTAATTATTAAGTTCCACAAAATGTTTGATACTTTTCATTTGATTTAGAAGGGAACTGATAATCAGTTATTTCACCTTGATTATCGTAAGGATTTTCTAAAATTTCTAAAATTTTATTAATTGGTTCCAAATCATTCTGCTCAGCAGCTTCCAAAGCCTCTTCAATTTTGTGATTTCTTGGGATTACTACTGGATTATTACTTTTCATTAATTCAATGCTTTTATTTAAAGTATTGTTATTCTTTAATAATCTCTCTTCCCATTTTTTTTTCCAGATTTTAAATTCATTATCCTCAAATAATTTATTTTCTTTTGGAGCAAGTTTCATTAAATGACAAAAAGTATTAGTGTAATCTACTTTTTTTTCATGCATCCAAGTTAAAAGGTCTAAAATTAGAGATTTATCCTTATCATCTAAACCGAATAATCCTAATTTATCTCTCATCATATTCATCCATTTTTCTTCATATTTTTTTTCAAAAGTATTAATTGTTTCAGTGGCTATTTTAATAGCTTTTTTCTGGTCTTTTTCAAAAAATGGAACTAAACATTCTGCAAATCTTGCTAAATTCCATTTTGTTATAGCAGGTTGATTACAATATGCATACCTACCAGTTTGATCAATTGAACTAAAAACGGTTTTTGGATCATAAGTATCCATAAATGCACAAGGACCATAATCGATTGTCTCTCCAGAAACTGTCATGTTATCAGTATTCATTACACCATGGATAAAACCAACACGCATCCAATTCACCACTAAATCACATTGTCTTTCAATCAATATATTTAATAAATCTAAAGCTTGATTATTTGAGTTTTTAATATCAGGATAATGCCTATCAATTGTGTAATCTAATAAAGTTTTTAATTCATCTTCTTTTTGTCTTGCTGCAATATACTGAAATGTACCAACTCTAATATGACTAGATGCAACTCGAGTAAGTATTGCACCCTGTAAAGCCTTTTCTCTTTGAACTAATTCACCAGTTTTCACTACTGCTAGGCTACGAGTGGTGGGGATATTTAATGCGTGCATAGCTTCACTAATTATATATTCTCTTAACATTGGTCCTAATGCTGCACGTCCATCACCATTTCTAGAAAATGCAGTTTTACCGGTACCTTTAAATTGTATATCATATTTTTTATTTGATGAAGATACATGTTCCCCTAATAAAATTGCTCTTCCATCACCTAGCATAGTAAAATGACCAAACTGATGTCCAGCGTAAGCTTGGGCTATAGAGTTACTTCCTGTAGGTAATGAATTTCCTGAAAAAATTTCTGATAATTCATTATCATTAATTTTTGAAAAATCTAAATTTAATGATTTAGCTAGATTATTATTAAGTAAAACTATTTTAGGATCTTTAACAGGAGTTGGATTAATACTTTCTCTAAAAGATTTTGATAGATTAAAATATGTATTATCAAAATTCCAATTTATTTTATTCATAAAAAAAGCGGTTTATAACAATATAAACCGCTTTTATTTAATATATAAATCTATTTTTTCTTATATTTAGCTGCTTCTTCAGAGCCTCCTGTTGCTGATCCTTTACTATAAGAATGAGCACCCATACCAGCTAATTGACCATCTTTAACAATCAAGTACTGATTTCTTATTTCTTTACCATCAAAGAAACACTCAAGTATCTCCCTTACTCCATCTGCGTACCTTGCTTGTGCTGTCAAAGATGTACCTGAAGTATGAGGTGTCATACCGTGATGTGGCATAGTTCTCCATACGTGATCATTAGGTGCTGGCTGAGGAAACCATACATCTCCTGCATATCCGCTTAATTGACCACTTTTTAATGCTTTTGCAATTGCATCGCGATTACAAATTTTTCCTCTTGCAGTATTAACTATATATGCTCCTTTTTTCATCTTACTTATCATTGCATCATCAAATAAGTTTTCTGTTTCTGGATGAAGTGGACAATTAATTGTTACTACATCACAGACTTTAACCATAGATTCAACTGAATCATGAAATGTAAGATTAAGCTCTTTTTCAACAGACTCGGGAAGCCTATGTCTATCAAAATAATGTAAATGGGTATCAAAAGGTTTCATTTTTCTTAATGCATCTAAACCAATTCTCCCAGCAGCAACAGTTCCAATATGCATACCTTCAACATCGTATGATCTTTGAACAGCATCAGCAATGTTCCAGCCACCTTCATTAACAATTCTATGTTGATTGTGATAATCTCTTACCATTGAAACAATCATCATAACAATGTGTTCAGCTACTGATCTAGAATTACAATAAGTTACCTCTACAACATCAATTTTATTATCCATTGCAGCTTGTAAATCAACATGGTCTGAACCAATTCCAGCTGTGATTGCCATTTTCAAATTTTTAGCTTTAGCAATTCTCTCTTTTGTTAAATAATATGGAAAGAAAGGTTGAGAAATTACTATGTCAGCATCAACAATATGTTTGTCAGCTTCACATCCATCTCCATCTTTACTATTAGTCACCACTAATTCATGACCATTACTTTCTAAAAATTTTCTTAATCCAAGTTCACCAGATACACATCCTAGTAATTGTCCTGGCGTGTAATCTCTTCCTTTTGGCGAAGGTAAAGTCATTCCGTCTGGATATTTCTCTATTTTAGGTAATTCTGAAAGTGCATATGATTTTGGCATTCCGCCCTTTGGATCATCATATAATATGCATAATATCTTCATTTATTCTCCTATATAATTATATATTTATTTAGCGCATCTAACATTATTTTATGATTTCAAGCAATGAATTATTTTTGGCTTGGATAAGACTTTTTCAAAATAAATTTGTTAACAATTATTGCAAAAATAATGATTATAACCGATCCTGATATTACAGGACTTAGCAAGTAATCAAATGAAACACTACCTATTATAACTATTATAGGATTTCCCCCTGCGGGTGGATGAGTAACGTTAAGTAAGATCATTAACCCAACCCCAAATCCTACTGCTAATGGTATTGTTAAAAAGATTGGTAATGGGACAAAGTTTAAAAAAAATAAACCTACTAAAGCTGTGATTAAATGACCGAAAAAAACATTTTTTGGTTGAGCGAAAGGACTTTCAGAATATCCAAAAAGCAAAACCATTGATGAACCGAAAGAAGCCAATAAAAATATTCCAAGGTCAGTCTTATAGGTTAAAAAAGTTAGTATTCCTATTGTTATTATCGAAAATAAGCCAGCTAAAATTGATTGTTTAAAATTTCCCATTTATTTTAATTTGATACTATCTTTTTAAGAGTTTTAAAAGGTAATAATATACATTCTTTTCTTACAAGATTTTTTTTATGAAATAATTTTTGAAATAATAATAATATTTTTTTTTCTTCAATTTCAATATCTCCATTAAAAAAAGATTGAGAATTATCACAAATTTTATTTAATTTACTTTTTTGATTATTAATAGAAATCTTTGAAAGTAGGCTTGCTGAAGCCTGACAGTAAATGCATGAATTTCCTTGATATCCAAAATCAACTATTTTATCGTTTTTAATAATTAACTCTATTTTTACCTCATCACCACATAATGAGTTCTTTAATTTTGAATTGTGAGTATGATCTTTTATAGTCCTAAAATTATCAGTATCTGATGCTATATCTAATATTTCTAAATCCATTTTAGGTTAAGATACTCATTTTTGTTGTAGTTAAAACTATTTAGAATTAAATATTCATTATGATTGAGCTAAAAAATGAAAAAATAGCTGTTCCAATAGTTTTGATTGCTGGTTTATTATGGTCTTTTGGACCCTTGGTAGTAAGAAATATGACTGATCCACATTTAGTACCTTGGCAGTATATTTTTGGAAGAGGATTAACAATTTTTTTAATATTAAATTTATATTTGTATTTTGAAGAGGGTATGAATTTTTATAAAAATTATAAGAAAATTGGTAAGTCTGGTATTGTTGGCGGCATAGGTCTTGGTGTTGCAATGATTTCATTTATATACTCAATAACTAATACAAGTGCAGCAGTCACACTTTTATGCTTAGCTGCTATGCCTTTTTTTACAGCTTTATTGGCTTTTTTATTTTTAAAAGAGAAAATTTCATTAAATGTATGGGTATCAATTTTCATCGCTACAGTAGGTATAATAATTATGGCTTTTGGAAATGATGGGAAAAATTCTTTAATAGGATTTATTTTTGGAATTACCTCATCAATTGGATTTTCCGTATTTTCAGTTTCTCTAAGATGGAGAAAAGAAACACCAAAATTTACAACAGTTGCAATTGCTGGTTTATTTTGTGTTGTATTTGCAGCACTAATAATCTTAATTAAAAATCAAAGTTTTTTTTCTTCAAGCTATAATAGTACAATGTTTTCTCTACATGGAACATTAGTGTGTTTAGGGCTGATTTTATACTCTATTGGATCAAAAGCAATTCAAGCGGCAGAATTAACTTTATTATCTTTAACAGAAGTTATAGGTGGAATTTTTTGGGTATGGTTACCATTGTTTGGAATTAATGAAGTACCATCTTCCTCAACAATCATCGGTGGTTTTTTTCTTTTTATGTCGATAATATATTATAGTCTTATTATGAAATGGAATAAGAGACACATAGCTTTAAATTAAATCTTAACTTAATGAATAAAAAACAAACTATTGTAAATAGCTGGAATGAATGGGATCCACTTAAGCACGTAATAGTAGGGAAAGCTGATGGTTGTTGTATACCAGCTCCAGAACCCGCATTAGATGCAAAGGTACCAGAGGACTCAGATATGAGAGGAACTCATGGCCCTAGAACTAAAGATACTGTCGATAAAGCGAATGAGTTATTAAATAATTTTGCGTCAATGCTTAAAAAAAGAGGAATTCAAGTTGATCGACCTTTACCATTAAATCATAATCAAAAAATATCTACACCTGACTGGGAGGTAGAAAGCATGTTTGGTTGTATGCCAGCGAGAGATGTAATTTTAACAGTTGGTAATGAAATGTTGGAAGCCACAATGAGTTATAGATGTAGATGGTTTGAATATCTAAATTATAGACCTTTAATACAAAAATACTTTGACGAAGATAAAAATATGCGTCACGAAATAGCACCCAAACCTAGATTGACAGATTTAGACTTTAGAAAAGATTATTTATCAGACAAAATTGGTGTTGCAAAAAGATTAGCTTGGATGGATAAAAAATATTTTGTTACAACAGAGGAAGAACCATTATTTGACGCTGCTGATATTTTAAGATTTGGTAAAGACTTAATTGTTCAACATGGATTCACCACTAATTTAAAAGGAATAGATTGGCTTAAAAGGCATTTTAAAGATCATAGAGTTCACATGGTAAATTTTCCTGGTGATCCTTATCCTATCCATATAGATGCAACTTTTACACCAATAAAAGAAGGTCTTATCATAAATAATCCTCAGAGAAGATTGCCAAAAGAACAAAGAAAATTATTTGAAAAAAATGGATGGAAAATTATTGATGCTGCTCAACCAGCTCATAATGAACCACCACCACTCTGTTATTCATCCGTCTGGCTTTCAATGAATGTTTTAGTTTTAGACCCAAAAACAGTATGTGTTGAAAAAAGTGAAAATTATCAAGCTGAACAGCTAGATAAATTAGGGATGGAAGTAATACCAGTCGAATTAAGAGATGCTTATGCTTTTGGAGGAGGTTTACACTGTTGTACAGCTGATGTTTATAGAGAAGGAGAATTAAAAGATTATTTTCCAAATCAATAATTAAATTATGACGATTTTTGCCTCAGATAACGTTACTACTGCATGTCCAGAAATAATGGACGCTCTTATTAAGGCGAATTCAGGAAATGTAGACTCATATGGTGATGACAAATGGTCGGAAAGTTTGAAGAAAAAGATGTCAGATTTATTTGAGACAAATGTTGAAGTATTTATAACAGTCACAGGTACTGCTGCAAATTCTCTTGCTTTATCCGCTTTAACACCTGGATTTGGAAATATTTATTGTCATGAAATTTCACATATAAATGTTGATGAATGTGGAGCTCCTGAATTTTTTACTGGAGGTGCCAAATTGATAGCTCTTAAAGGAGCTGACGGAAAGATTACTGCTGATGACCTTCAAAAAAATATAAGAGGTTTGGGAGTAGTTCATAATACTCAACCAGCATCTGTGAGTATAACACAGGCTTGTGAAACTGGCCTTGTTTACCAATTAGATGAAGTATCAGCAATATCTGAACTAGCTCACAAACACAAAATGAAAGTACATATGGATGGAGCTAGGTTTGCAAATTCTGTAGCAACTTTAAAAAAAACTCCTGCCGAGATGACATGGAAAGCAGGTATTGATGTTCTAACTTTTGGAGGGACAAAAAATGGATGTCTGGATGCTGAAGCAATAGTTTTTTTCAAACCTGAGTATGTAGGAAATTTCCCATTTTTACACAAAAGATCAGGGCAATTACTATCTAAAATGAGATTTGTTTCTGCTCAACTAGAAACATACATAACTGATAATTTATGGTTAAAAAATGCAGAACATTCAAATTCTATGGCACAAATTTTATCAAAAGAGCTATCAAATATCCATGGTGTAAAATTATTATATAAAACTCAATCAAATGAAATATTCGCAAATTTTTCTGAAAATATTATTAATAATTTAAAAAAGAATGGTTATTCAACTTATCAAGATGAATTAAATAATAATTCAATTCGATTTGTTACAGCATGGAACACAACTACAGATGATGTTAAAAAATTAGTATCAACTATAAACAAAAAATAGTTAGTTGGGATTTTTTTTTAAAAATTTAATATATTCTAAAACTTCATCAAATTTTTCATCCTCTATATCTTTATAACTATTTTGGAATTTATCTTTAATACATACAGCAATATGCGCATAAGGATTACGTCCTTTAGGATGATTGGGATGATCAGGTAATTGACCTTGCAAATAATCACCAGCTTCTTGAATAATTTTCCAAAGCTTGTTTGCATTTTCTTTATTCATTAAAAGTAATTTTTTTTTAGATTTTTTATAAAAATTTTTTAAGATAAGAATTTGAAGACTTTATTATTTCAAATGATATATATTAGCTATAAAATAAATAAAATTTAATTAAAGCCTAATGTTCTTTATTCTTATTAACATCAAAATTTTCTAAACTTGAGGAAAAATTTTTTTCAACTATATTTTCCTTTTCTTCATATGCGCGTAATTTTTCTAACTCTTTTTGTCTAAGTCTTTGTTCTCTAAGGTTTTCTTGGTGCTCTTTGGCTTTTTTCTCGCGATCAAAATTTTCTTCCCATTCTTTTATCTTAATATACTCTAATTCTTTTTGTTTTTCCTCTTCCTCTTTAGCTAATTTAAGAGCCCGTTCTTTCTTTCTTTTTTCTTTTAATTCTAAGTTTTTCTGCTGCTCTTCTCGAACTTTCAAATCAATATCTTTACGATTTTGTTCTTCCTCTTTTAATTTGAGATCTTTTTCTTTGTTTCTTAAATCATTTGTTAAAAAAACTAAATTTTCATCTTTTTT
>CACJOY010000012.1 GCA_902595125.1 uncultured Pelagibacteraceae bacterium | reverse complement strand
GTTTATTTTGAGTTTCAACCTATGAGTGATTATTATCTTATTAATTGTTTAAATATAGATGTTTTTTTTTGCAATAAACCACTCAAGTCATTATTAAGTTTTAATGAGAAGATTTAACAAATTAATAATTGCTTGTGATGGCGAGTCGGCAAGTGGAAAAAGCACTGCTGCAAAACTTATTTCTAGAAAATATAAATTATTACTAATAAATTCAGGTTTATTATATCGATATGCTAGTAAACAGATCATTAATAATAAACCTAAAAATAATATTACATTTTTAAAAAAAAAATTTAAAAAAATATCTTATAAAAGAATTACAAAAGTAAATTTACACTCTGAAAAAATTAGCAATCATGTTGCTTTTTTAGCTAAGAATAAAAATGTAAGAAAAATAATTAACAACTTTCAAAAAAAAATGATTAAAACAAATAAAAAGATTTGTGTAGAAGGAAGAGATATTGCCAGTAAAATATTAGCTAAAAATCCAAAATATGATTTAGCATTTTATTTTAAATGTAATATTAATGTTGCTAGTTATAGAAGATGGCTAGATCTTAAAAAGAAAGTTTCTTTAAAAGATGTGAAAAAATCTTTGATAAAAAGAACTTTAATGGATAAAAAAAGAAAAAATAGCCCATTAATTAGAGTTAAAGATGCAATTTTAATAAGAACAGACAAATTGAACAAAAAACAAGTTCTATCTAAAATGTCTCAGCATATAGATAACCTTGATTAAATTTCTTTAATATCCTCCTTAACTGGCTCTGCAATAGGTTCTGTTGTAGGATTTAGTTCAATACCAGCTGGTGTAATAGTTTGAGGCATAGCTACAAATTGAGAATCTGGATTTTCAACTGTTTCTCTTACTCGCATTCTATAAATGCCAAAAAAACCTATTAAAGAATGGAAAAAAAATAAAAAAATAAAAAAACCATTTGAACCAACTATATCCATGAATAGTGAGCATAAAAAAGGACCACTCATGGCACCTAGTCCAAAAACAAACTGAAGACCTGCTCCTGCAGCAACAAATTTTTCTTTTGGAATGTAGTCGTTAGTATGTGCTAAAATTTGAGAAAACATTGGCAAACTGCAGAAAGAAAAAAGAATTAGAAATATATAAAACCAAAATTTACTTGTTGCAAGTCCATCAGGTAGATACATTTGTCTTGAAACTAAAATTGCGAGAATAGCAAATAGTGCAGCGCCAAAAGTAGAAAAGACTATTACTTTTCTTCTATCATACATATCTGATATTTTTCCAACTGGAAATTGTGAAACAGCTCCTGAAACTGCCAAAAGAAATGTGACTATAGATATCTCTAATATCGTGAAATTCATAGAGGTTGCATAAACTGCCAACAAAGTAAATAAAGCTGCCTGAATAGTTCCATAGAAAAAAGAACTGACCATTCCAAAAGGAGACACTTCATAAAGTTCTTTAAGTTTCATTGCTTTAATTTTTTTAAAAGTAGGTGGTTTTTTTTTAGTTAATAAAATAGGAATTAAAGCAGCTGAAGTTATTACCGAAATTAAGATGAATGGTTGAAAATTTTGTGGGCTACTAAAATTAAGGAGGAACATACCAAACCCCATAGAGCCGTATAGTATGACCATATAAATTGATAACACACTTCCTCTATTTTTATTTGTTGATCTATCATTCAACCAACTTTCAGCTACAGTATAAATACAAACCATACTTATTCCTGTTAATACTCTCAATAAAAACCAAATAAATGGATTTATCAAAATTGAATGCATTAAAATAACTAAAGAAGCTAATGATGCGAAAGCAGCAAAAACTCTAATATGTCCTACTCTTGAAACTATGTTTGGAATAGTTGCTGCACCAATAAAATATCCAACAAAATAACCAGACATCATGAAACCAGTTGCTGTTAAACTAAATTCTTCTTGAATAGCTCTTACGCCTAGTAAAGATCCTTGAAAACCATAAGCCATCATTATGAAGCCCATACCCAAAAACAATGCCCAAGAATTTTTTAAAACTTTATCCATAAGATCGCGCTATTATCCGCCATCTATAAGTAAATCAAGACTAAATTGTGACAGAGATTAATGTTTTTTTAATTTTAAAAATGAGTGAATAGCAATAGTTATGATTATAACAACTCCCCCTTGGAGTGTCTCAATACTAGGCTGTTCTTTTATAATAAACCATACCCATATTGGTCCTATAATTGTCTCTAATAAAAAAAAAAGATTTACCTCTGCAGCTGGTATAAATCTTGGTGCAATAGTCACTAAAACAAATGGTATTGCTACACAAAGAATACACATTAAAGGCACAATAATTAGGTCTTTATTCACTAGTGCAAAACTTTCAATGAAAAATAATGCAAAAGTAGCAACAAATAGCTTCCCTACGACTGCTGCTGGGACTAAATTTTTGGATTTTGCAGATCTAATCGTAACAGCACCTACAGCTAGACCAATAGCAGTAATAAATCCTAAAATATCCCCATAAAAATTACCAAGTTTAAGAGAGTCAAAGAAAATATAGATAATAGCAATAAATGTAACAATTATTGAAATCCATGTCTTTCTATCAGGAGGCTCTTTTAAAAAAATTGCTCCTAGTATAGCTGATAGCATTGGCGCTGTTGCTATCATTACAAGTGTATTTGCTACATTAGTGTTTTGAATAGAAACTACAAAAGTAATATTAGTAATACTGAAAGTAGCTATATAAATTATACCGTGGTAGCCACTTGTAAAAAGTGTCTTAAAAAAATTTAATTTGTAGATTAGTAACATTCCAAAAAAAACAGTTATAAATGGAATTGCTCCTCTATAAAAAACAAGACCCCAGGTATCAATATTAGAGAGTCTAATAAATAAGGAATCCGGCGTTATAAATATTACAGCCACAAAAGCAAGCAATGATCCCTTTTGTTGATCTGTTAAATCTTTCACGCTTTTAAATCTTTCCAAAAAGTTTTGGCAAGATTAACTTTTGAAATATCAAATAAAGTTTTTAATCCAGTAGGAGAAGTAACATTTATATCTCCATTAAGTTTTTGATCAATAAAATCTATTCCAGCAAAATAAATTAGTTCTTTTTTTAAATCTTTAGCAATTATTTTGGATATTTTTTCTTCAGACTCTGTTAATCTAGTATTTTTTGCTATAGCACCTTTACTCATATTACTTAAATAAGAGCCTTTTTTAGGCACTCTAGATATCGCACCACATACCTTGCCATTTATTATAAATACTCTTTTATCTCCTTTGCTTATTTTAGGTAAATATTTTTGACACATTATATGATCATGTTTTTTGATAAACTTTTTAATGAAGTTTAATTTAAATTTATCAAGTAAATATATATCATTTCCACTATAACTATGAATTGGTTTTAAAATCACATACTTATTTCTATTAAAAAAATTTTTAATCTCATGAATATTCTGAGTAAAAATTGTTCTTGGCATAAATTTTTGATATTTAACAGAATAAAGTTTTTCAGAAATATTTCTAATTGAAGTAGGATTGTTAATAATTTTTACTTTGTTTTTAATCGCTTCAAGTATAAAGGTTGTAGAGATATATTCCAAATTAAAGGGTGGATCTTGTCTAATTAAGATATATTTACATTTTGTAAGATCTAATTTTTGTTTTTTTAAGATTTTATAAAATTTTTTATTATTATAATTAAATTTTATAAAAAAACCTTTTGCAACAATTTTCGAATTAATAATTGATAAATCTTTGGGGTCATAATAAAAGATTCTATATTTTTTTTTTTGAATTTCATTCGCTAAAAAAACACTTGTATCAGTCTTTGGGTTTAGTCTAGAAGGGTGGTTTCCTTGAATTGCAACAATTTTATTTGTCATATAAATCACTTAAATCTTCATTTTTAGAAAATTTACTAATCATATGATCTGCATTTGTTGTTCTATTATCAATCATTTTTTGCAAGTGATTTAAAAATAAAGTTTCATTTTTTCCACTTTTATTAACTATATCTCTATTATCTAATCCTTTTCTCGAGATTTCTAAAAAAGTTGACGCCCAATAAAGAAGATCTTTACCCATTAGTTGAGTATTGAAACCTTTTTGAGGAGCGTCTAGATAAGCATTAATTATTTTATCCTTATCCCATGAAGAGATTATATTATAAACTTCATCTAAATTTCCATATAATATTCCTATAAAAAATGCTGGACCTGCACAAAGACAATCCCAACCGCAAGTATCCATAGATCTTAGTTCAATATATTTTTTTAATCTATTTTCAGTAAATATAGTGCTTAAGTGTAAAGACAGATCATTTTCAGTCGGAAGGCGATTTGATATTTCATCTATTTTTCCGTTCATAAAATCTTTAAAAGTATATTTATTACCTGAGATATAATTTTGTTTATCTAGAAGAAATAAAATTGGAAAATTTATTACAAAATCAGCATATTTTTCAAAATTTAAATTTTCAAAAAATAATTTTGGAAGTCCTCCTCGAGAAGTATTTTGCCATACTTTTGATCTATAAGATAAATAATTGCTCTTTTTTCTCTCGACTATTGATGAATTAGCAAATAAAGCGATTGAGATTGGAACAATTGAATTAACAATTTTAAATTTTTTGAAAAAGTCATCTTCAGAACAATAATCAATATTCAATTGAGTTCCACAAGTTCTATACATCATATCTAAACTTAATTCTCCGCCTAATGGCATATCCTTGGTCATAAGTTTGTATCTTTGTTTTGGATTATTTGGGATATCATCAAGTTTTGAAATTGGATCAAAACCAGTGCTTATAATATTTATATTTAGTTTTTTTGTTACTTGTTTTAGTTCAAATAGATAATCATGAGACTCCGAACATGCTTCATGAATATTGTTAAGTTTTTCACCAGATAGTTCAATTTGATTTCCTGGTTCAAGAGTAATATTTTTTTTCCCTTTATTTAAACCAACTATATTTTCTTTTTCTTTAATAGGACTCCAGCCGAATTCGTTTAAAGCAGAAAACATTTCCTTAACTTTTGAGTAATTAATTCTTCTGTTACTTTTACTTTCAAATAGAAATTTTTCATGTTCAATGCCAATTTTGAAAACTTTCTTATCTTTAATTCCAGATTTAAAATATTCAATTATATGTTCTTTTGAAATAATCATATTTAAGATAATAATTTATAAAAGTTCAAAGTGAAGAATATGGCTTTCTCGAAAAAATTTTTTTCACGTAAGGTTTAAAAAAATCTAATGGCAATGACTTATAATTTGGGTCAAAGGAATTTTGGTCATATTTTTCACAAAAATCTACTGTATCTTGGAAATATTTTTGATCTTTATATTCATCTCTTTTATTTTTATTTCCTCCTAAATGATGGGCGTAGTAATACATCTGAAACTCACCGTGTTTTTCTACGATCCAATGAGTTTTTTCTGATACATAAGGTTTTAAAATAGCAGCAGCATATTCTGAATGATTCATAGGAGCTAATTCATCTCCAATATCATGTAATAATGCAGCTACAATCATTTCATCACTTTCACCATTTCTATAAGCTCTTGTAGCACTTTGAAGCGAATGTTCTAATCTCGAGACCTGATATCCTTCTAACGTTTCTGTAAGTCCTGACATAAATTTCAATATTCTATCAGCTGTTTTGCTTGCAAAATCTTTTTCATGTTTATCTAAAAATAAATAATCATCTTTTGTTCCATTCTTCATTTCTGTAAAACTTACTTTTTTCATAATCTAATTATTTGATGCAGTACTTAATAAAGATAATTGTGTTATTTTACTATCCCCGAGTTCATCGATTGGTTTTACAGGGTAATCACCAGTAAAATAATGATCTGTTAATTGTGGATAATTTTTATTTCTTTTTTCAAAACCTATTGCTTTATACATACCATCTAAAGACAAAAATTTTAAAGATTTTGCTCCAATATATTTACAAATTTCATCATTAGATTTATTAGCCGCAAGTAATTCTTTTTTTGTAGGTGTGTCAACACCATAAAAATCTGGGTATTTTATTTCTGGACAAGCAATTTTCACATGCACTTCACCTGCGCCGGCATCATATAACATTTTTACTATTTTATGAGACGTAGTTCCTCTAACTAAAGAGTCATCTATCAAAATTATTTTTTTATTTTTTATGGTAGTTTGATTAGCATTTAATTTTAATTTAACACCTAGACTTCTTATTTTTTGGCTTGGTTCAATAAATGTTCTTCCCACATAGTGATTTCTAATAAGACCTAATTCGAAATTTTTACCAAGATGTTGAGCAAAACCTAAAGCTGCAGCATTACCTGAGTCAGGTACAGGCACTATGATATCAGCATCAATGTCATTTTCTTTTGCAAGTTCAGCACCTAGATTTTTACGATGCTCATAAGCAGTTTTATCGTCCAATATACTATCGGGTCTTGCAAAATATATATATTCAAACACACATGGCCTTATCTTTTTTGGTGGAAAAGGTTTAATACTTTTCAGTTCATCATTTTCAATCAAAACAATTTCTCCATTATCAACCTCTCTCACAAATTTTGCTCCAATTATATCTAAAGCACAAGTTTCTGAGGCTAACACATAACTATTCTTGAGTTTTCCAATTACAAGTGGTCTTATCCCAAAAGGATCTCTTACTCCTACCAAAGATGTTTGAGTAAGCATTACTAAAGCATAACCTCCTTGAATTTGAAATATTGCATCGACAATTTTATCTATTGTTTTTACTCTTTTTGATTTTGCAATTAATTGAACAATAGTCTCAGTATCGGAGGTTGTATAAAAAATTGCTCCCTCATCAACTAATTTTTTTCTTAAGGATATAGAGTTAGTTAAATTTCCGTTATGTGAAACACCAATTCCACCTGCATTTGTGTCAGCAAAAAAAGGTTGAATATTTCTCAATGTATTTTCTCCAGTTGTACTATAACGATTATGACCGATTGCAAAATTACCTTTTAGTGAGTTAAGTACTTTTTCTTTGTTAAAGTTATCACCAACTAACCCAAATCTTTTTTCTGAATGATATTTTTCACCATCAAATGTAACTATTCCACAACCTTCCTGGCCTCTATGTTGAAGAGCGTGAAGACCAAGAGCTACCAATGCAGAGGAGTCTTTAGCATTACTAATTCCAAATACCCCGCATTCTTCATTTATTTTGGGGTTATAGCTCTTCAATTTTTTCTCTAGAATCCTGATATGTTTTTTCATTTGGAAATTCTTTAATTAAATAACTACTACCTTTTTCTAAATATGAAAAGATGAATGATTTATCAGTATTTACTGGCCATTTATCATGATTATATACGATGTGTACAGCAGAAAAAAACACACACACATATGATATATGATCTTACAAATCCAAAAAAGAATCCAAAAATTGTGTCTAAACTTCCGAGACCAGTATATTTTACTGCCTTACTTATTCCTTTATTTAATAGCAAAACAAGAAAAATCACAATAACGAAAATAATAATACCTAAACTTATATCTAAAACATATTCATTATCAATTGTATCTTTTACATAAGGTTTAATTCTTGGAAAAAGAATTAAAGTTATCACATATGCAAATAACCATTTTGCCATAGCTAAAACACTTAAAACAAAACCTTTGTTGTAGCATTTAATTAAGGAGAGAGTTGTAATAATTAAATAAATTAAATCTATAATTGATATTGAATTATAAAATTCTTTTAAAAACTCGATCATCAAAAGTTATTTTCCAAATGGCTTAATTATCAATATCAGTGAGGGAAGAAGTGTTAAAACAGATACCATTGCTAATAACATTGCGAGACCGGTAAAAATACCGAAATATATTGTTGGTATAAATTTAGATAAAACTAATATAGAAAATCCAAACACAATTGTAATAGAAGTATTCAAAATTGCCTTACCTACTGTGGAATGACATAATTTAAGAGTTTTCTCATAATCATGTAGACTATTGAATTCTTCTTTAAATCTATAAATATAGTGAATACTATTATCAACTGCAATCCCGATTGTAATAGCTGCAATTGTAATTGTCATCATATCTAGTGGAATTCCAATTAAACCAATAACCCCTAATATAAAAAATGCAGCTATAAAATTTGGAACTACTCCTATTACAGATAATTTTATATTCTTAAATAGTATAATGAACATGAAAAAAATTCCAATCATGACAAGTCCAAGAGTCAAAATTTGAGATTTAAAAAGGCTTTGGAGTAAGTTATTAAATAAAATTAATACTCCCGCGAGCTTAAATTCCTCTTTATCAAGTCCAATTTTATTTTCTAAATCAAAATTTATCTTATTTATAAGATCATTTCTTTTTAGATCTTTTTTTGAGTCTATAATTCTAAGATTAATTCTTGCCTCATTATTTTCAATAGAAATATAAGGATCTATAATTTCTGTTTTAATACTCTCTGGGATTTTTGTATACAATACTCCCATTTCCAAAGTTCCTAATGGTTTATTATTATTTAATGATGTAGCAACATCTATGATTGAGGAGAATGATAAAACTTTACCAACTTCAGGTAAACTATCAAGGTAGTTATGAACTGAAGTAATTCTATCAATTTTATCTTTAGTAAACCAATATTTTTCATTATCATTTTGATCTTCATCTTCCCAATCATCAAATTCATTATCATTTTCAGTGCCTAAATTTTCTTTTTGTGGAAATTTTAAAATTACTTCGAGCGGTGTTGTTCCACCTAACTCCTCATCTATAAGCTTCATACCTTTATAGATTTCAGTGTTTTTACTAAAATAGTTTATAAAACTATTTTCAACTTCGAGTCTACTAATTCCAATTACACTTAGTAAGATTAACACACCTGTAAAAGAAAAAATTATTTTTTTATTATTTCTTGATAAGTTTGCAAAAAAAATAGTAATTTTTGAGTCTTCATATTTTTTTAGTGAAATATTTTCTATTGGAGCAAAACTGATGAGTGTTGGAAGTAGAGTAAAAGTTATTATGAAAGAAGTAATAAGGCCCAAGGTCATCATCCATCCAAAATCTATAATAGGTTTTATTCCACTAAATATTAATGAAAGAAATGCAATAATTGTTGTTAAAACAGTATACAATATTGGCCAAAACATTTTGTTTGTTGTTAGAGTAACTAATTCAAAAATATCTTTATTAGGATAACTTTCCCTTAGTTGTAAAAATCTGGTGCTCATGTGAATATTCATTGCCATCGTAAGAATTAGCATTAAGGCAATAAAATTTGATGAAATCACAGTAACTTTCCAGCCTAATAAGCCCAATAATCCCATCATAATTATTACTGAAAAAAAACAGCTACTTATAGGTACTACAATCCATATTAGTTTTTTAAAAACAAACCACAAAGTACAAATAATAAATATCAACACTCCTATTCCAAAAACTATAATGTCACTTTTAATAAATGACATCATATCATCAGCAATCATTGGTATTCCTCCAAGATGGATTTTTCCAATATTCTCGTATGTTTTAATAACTTCTCTTATTTCTAAAATATTTTGATGATTCTGTTTTTTAACTAGTTCTTTATAAGCTTCAATTTCTTTCTTTGATTTATTCCCAATATTATTAAGTTTTTCGTTTTTTTTTATGTTAACAATTATTCCACTAGTTCTACCATTTTCACTAATTACAAAATTTCTAAAAACTGGACTGTTTGTGATTTCACTAAAACCTCTATCTCTATCTACATCCTCATCTTTTAGTGTTTTAAAATTTTTAAGTCTTTCCTGTAAGGGTGCATCAGAACTATTAAGTAAAGGGATATCTAATAGGGTAATCACATTGTGAACCCAGCTTAGGCTTTGTATCTTATACTTTAAACTTAGAAGATTGTTAATAGAAACATCAGAGACCATTTCTTCTTTAGGTGTATAAGTTAAAATCAAAAATTCTTTAGCACCGTATCTTTTAGATATATCTTGGAGATATTTTAAGTCAGGATCACCATCAATTAATAAAGTCTCAGATGATGCGTCTAATTTAAAATCTTTAGCATGGTATCCAAAAGTTAAAATAGCAATTAGCAGGAAAATAAATGTAAATTTTGAGTTTTTAAGAATCGTATTTTGATAAAATTGAGCAAACATCTAGTCTTTTATATTGGATATTAGTTGATTTGAGTATCTTTAAATTTAGTAAACATTGCTTCAAACTCCAGAAATATGTTTCCTGTAGGGCCATGTCTTTGTTTACCAATGATTAATTCTGCTAAATTTGAAACTTCATTCATTTTAGCTTGCCATTCTGCATGCTCTACAGTTGCTGGGGTGGGTTCTTTATTTTCTAAGTAGTACGCCTCTCTATAAACAAACATAACAACATCGGCATCTTGTTCTATAGATCCAGATTCTCTGAGATCTGATAATTGAGGTTTTTTATTATCTCTTTGTTCAACTTGTCTGGATAATTGTGAGAGAGCCACAACAGGTATAGATAATTCTTTAGCAATTGCCTTTAGACCTTGAGTAATTTCTGAGACTTCTTGTACTCGTCCTTCTTTGTAATTTAAAGACCCTCGCATAAGCTGTATATAGTCTACAATTATCATATCAAGACCATATATACGCTTAATTCTTCTTGCTCTGTTACTCATTGCAGCAATACTTATTGCTGGTGTTTCATCTATGTAAAGGGGTAATTCAGAAATATTCTTTGAGGTTTCGATAAATTTATCAAATTGTTCATCAGAGATTTTTCCGCGCCTTATATCGTTAGATTTAATTCTAGATTGTTCAGCTAAGATTCTAGTTGATAATTGTTCTGATGACATTTCTAACGAAAAAAAAGCAATAGAAGATTTTCTTCCACTATCTTGTAATTTTTGAGCAGCGTTAAATGCAATATTAGTAGCTAACGCAGTTTTACCCATACCTGGTCTACCGGCAATTATAATAAGATCTGACTGATGAAGACCACCGAGTCTATCATCTAAATCTCTAAGTCCTGTAGGCACACCAACAATACCTTCTTCATTTTTATAAGCAGCTGAAGCCATATCAATAGTTTGCTTCATGGCCTCATCGAATTTAATTAATGATGAATTAAAAGAACCTTTTTCTGCAAGATCAAATAATAATCTCTCAGAATTTTCGATTATATTCTGACCACTAGTATTTAAATCATTTAATTTTGCAGTATCAATTGTTTGCTCTGAAATTTTGATTAGTTCTCGCCTTACGAACATATCATATATTATTTTTGAATATTCTGTAGCTTGTCTTGTTGATGTAGAGAATTTTGTAATTTTAACTAAATATTCAGGAATATTTATTTCATCTTTTTCATCTTCGAAATAATTCTTTAAAGTAATTGGATTAGCAAGCATACCTTTGTAAATCAAATTCTCTATAGCACCAAAAATTTTTTGGTGCATAGGATCAAAAAAATTATTACTTGATATAATTGTGTTAATTTCGTCAAAAATTTCATTGGTAACTAAAATAGAACCAATCACAGCCTGTTCTGCTTCTATATTATTAGGCAATTCTTTGAATTTGTCTTTTACAATGCTTAAATTTTTTTCCATAAACCTATTTTACAATAAATAAGTTTAATAGAAATCCAAAAAAATAATTGGGGAAAAAATTGTATAATTATTGAATACTATCAGCTGGTTCTACAATAATTTTAATTTCAGCATCAACTTCAGAGTGTAATGATATCTTTACCTTAAATTCACCAATAGATTTTATGTCTTTTAAAGGTTGAATCATTGACGGCTTTATATTTAAATTTTCATTTTGAAGAATAAACTTTGCTATTTCCGTAGGTTTGACAGAGCCATACAACTCTTTATTTTCAGTACTTAGTTTTTTTATAGTATATTTTTTTTTATTTATTTGCTCAAAAATTTTCTTTGCTTCTTTTTTCTTCTCATTATCTTTTTTTGACAGATCAGCTTTTATTTTTTCAACTTGTGAAATATTTTCCTTAGAAGCATATAAAGCTTTATTATTTGCTATTAAAAAATTTCTAGCAAAACCTCTTTTAACGTCAATAACTTCACCAATTGATCCAACACGCTTTAAGTTTTCCAGTAAAATTACTTTCATTTATAGCAACGCCAAGTTTCTTGCTCTTTTGATTGATAATGATAATTCTCTCTGCTTCTTTTGACTTACATTTGTAATTCTGGATGGTAAAATTTTTCCGTTTTCAGACATATACTTTTTTAAAAGTTTTATATTTTTGTAATCAACCTCTGGCGCTCCTTTTACTGAAAGTGGACAACTTTTTTTAAATTTATATTTGTTAGGTTGAAAAATACTTAACTTTGCAAAATTACTCTGTTTATTTTTTTTATTTCCACTTTGTCTTTTTGGCATAATTAAATTTTGTTGTTATCTTTCTTTTCAATATCGTCTTTTTTTATAAAATAATTTACTTTCAAATCAAATTTTTTCACTCTGATTGTTAGATATCTTAAAAGTTTCTTATCAATAGACTCACTCTTCTCTAATTCGTCTATCATATTTCCATTTCCTTTTATTTTAAAATGAATGTAACTACCTTTTTTATTTTTTTTTATAAGATATGAAAGATTAAGAAGACCCCAGTTTTCTGTTTTAATAATTTCACCATCGTTTTTTTCGACAATTTTAGAATATTTTTCAGTTAATTGCTTAATTTCACTTGGTGAAGTGTCTTGTCTAGCTATGATTGTATGTTCGTATAAATTCATTTAAGTTCTTTAATAAAAAATGAGGATATACTATTATAAATCTTCAATATCAATAGCAAAAAGGACAAAAAAAATAGATTTTTAGATGTTTTCGGTAATTTTTCCAGGTCAAGGTTCACAAATAGTTGGGATGGGAAAAGAATTTTATACTAAATTTGATTTAGTTAAAAATTTATTTAAAGAAGCTGATGAAGTTTTGAATCTGCCTTTATCCAAAATTATTTTAGAAGGACCAGATGAAAAACTTAATTTGACAACAAATACACAGCCAGCAATATATTTAATTAGCTTTGCTATATTTAACTTGGTCAAAAAAGAATTTAACATAGATTTAGATAAAGCTAAATATTTTGCTGGACACTCGTTGGGAGAATACTCTGCTTTATCTTCAGCTGGTTACCTCAATTTCTCAGATACAATAAAACTTTTAAGAATTAGGGGAGACGCAATGCAAAACTCAGTACCTAAAGGAAAGGGAGGAATGATTGCTGTTTTAGGAACAACAGTGGAGACAATTGAAAAAATTTTATTAGAAAATCAAAAAAGTTTTTTTGTTGAGATAGCCAATGATAACTCCTTAGGTCAAATTGTGCTAAGTGGTCTAATAGAAGATTTAGAAAAATTATCAAAAGTTCTAAAAAAAAATAACATTAAAAACATAAGACTTCCAGTTAGCGCTCCTTTTCATTGTAAATTAATGAATAAGGCTACTGAAATAATGAAAAAAGAAATTGAAAATGTAAATTTTATAGACTCTAATAATAAACTTATATCAAACGTCACTGCTACTGAGATTTTGGACAAAGAAGAACTAAAAAAATTATTAGTTGATCAAATAGAAAATAGAGTAAGATGGAGAGAAAGCATAATTAATATGGTAAATAAAGGAGTTAATCAATTTATTGAAATAGGTCCTGGAAAAGTTTTATCTGGTTTAATAAAAAGAATTAACAAAGATGTCAAAATTAATACAATTAACGATGAGAATGATATAAAAGATTTAAAAATATGAATGATCTTTCAAATAAAAAAATTATTATCACAGGTGCATCTGGAGGAATAGGAAATGCCATTGTAAAAAGATTAAGTGAAAGCAACGCAAATATATTAGCAACAGGCACAAAAATAGAAAAATTAAATGAGTTAAAAAAAAAATTTAATAAAATTAAGATTTTAAAATTTGATATATCACAAAATGATAAAATTGAAGAATTTATTGAAAATGCCACAGAAGATCTAGGTGGAAATTTAGATTGTATTGTTAACAATGCTGGAATAACGCGTGATAATTTGGCGATTAGAATGAATTTAGATGAATGGAAAAAAGTAATTGATATAAACCTGACTTCATCTTTCTTATTAAGTAAATTTGCAATAAAAAAAATGTTAAAAAATAAATCTGGTAAAATAATTAATATTACATCGGTAGTAGGTCATACTGGGAATTTAGGTCAAGCAAACTACACAGCATCAAAAGCAGGAATAGTTGCAATGTCTAAAAGTTTAGCTCTAGAATATGCAAAGAAAAATATCAATATAAATTGCATATCTCCTGGATTTATTAAAACAGCCATGACCGATAAGATCGATGAAAAATTTAAAGAAACTATCATATCAAAAATCCCATCTGCTAGATTAGGGGAGGCAGAAGATATAGCAAATGCCGTTCTTTTTTTAGCCTCAAATCAATCAGATTATATAAATGGAGAGACATTGCATGTTAACGGAGGCATGTATATGGCTTGACAAAATATGTTTTTAAACTAAGAAGAATTTAAAACAAAAGGATCAATATGTCAGAAGATGTTTCAAGCAAAGTAAAAAAAATAGTAGCAGATCACCTCGGTATAGATGAAGCAAAGGTAACAGAGGAATCTAGTTTTATAGATGACTTGGGTGCTGATAGTTTAGACACAGTAGAATTAGTAATGGCTTTCGAAGAGGAATTTGGATCTGAAATTTCTGATAGTGAAGCTGAAAAAATTTTAACAGTCGGTGATGCTGTAAAATTTATTGAAGGAAAAGCTAACTAATCTTAAATGCCCACTTCAAATGATGGGGTAATGATTATTTTATCCTCTCCCTCTGGAGCTGGCAAAACAACCTTAGTTAGTTTACTCTCTAAATTAGATAATTTCGAAACATCAATTTCACATACTACAAGACAACCCAGATTTAGTGAAAAACCAAATAAAGATTACTATTTTATTAATGAAGAAGAGTTTCAAAGATTAATTCAAAATCAAGAATTTTTAGAATATGCAAAAGTCTTTAATAATTTATATGGTACAACTAGAACACCTATAATAGACAAGCTCAATAAAGGCATAAATGTTTTATTTGATATAGATTGGCAAGGAGCAGACCAAATTAAAAATAAGGGTTTAGACTATAAATTAATTACTTTTTTTATTTTACCACCGAGCAAAGAGGTTTTATTTGAGAGATTATCCAATAGACATATGAGAGATGAATTAATTGTTAAAGAGAGAATGAAACAGTTTAGTAGAGATGTTCTGCATTGGATTAATTATGACTATGTAGTAATTAATGAAGATCTTAACATATGTTACACTAAAATTATAAATCTAATAAATGCAGAAATCAATAACGGTTCAAAAGATTATGATGTAGAATATATTAGAAAACATGTAGAAAAATTAACCATTTAATTTTTCATACTCCCGTGCAAGTTTATAATATGTTTCAAAGCTCAGGTTTTGAGGTCTCAAATTTAAATCAATATTTAATTTGTTTCTTAATCTTAAATTATTTGAAAACAATTGATTAAAAGGTTTCTTTATCATTTTTCTTCTATGTGAAAAAAAAATTCTTGTTATTTTTTCCAAAACAAAAGGATTTTTAAGTTTTTGAAATTCGTTTTTTGGAGTAAAGAATAATAAAGTACTATCAATTTTTGGTTTAGGAGAAAAACTATTGGGTTTTATATCAAAAATTTTTTTAACATTTAGTTTCCAGTTTGTTAATATTGATAGACGACCATAGTCTGAACTGTTTAAATTAGATATTATTCTATCAGCAACTTCTTTTTGAAACATTAAGATTAAGCTTTTAAACCATATTTTTTTATCATTTAAATTTAAAATCCATTTACATAAAATTTCTGTTGAAATATTATAAGGCAAGTTTCCAAAAACAATTAATTGATCTTGACTTAACAAATTTTCGTTTAAATTAAGAATATCTTTATTAATTATAGTTATTTCTTTACTAAAACTTTCCTCAAGTCTTTTTGCGAGTTGATCATCTTTTTCAACAACAAATAATTTCTTTGGTTTTTTTTTGAGTAAAGATGAAGTTAAATTGCCAGTTCCAGGACCAACTTCTAATATAGATTCATTCTTAATTTCAACAATATCAGCAATTTTATCAATAATATTTTTATCAATTAAGAAATTTTGCCCTAAACTTTTCTTTGCTTTTATCACTTTTGGTCTAAAAATTTTAATGCTTGTGACAAGCTTAATGGATTTGACAAATTTTTATTTACCATCTTTTCATTCGGACCGTGATCTGGAGAAACTCTATAAAAAGGCAATCCTAAAGTAATATTTATTGCATCATATTCTTTAATTGTTTTAATTGGTGTTAAAACTTGATCGTGGTACATACCCAATATAACGTTAAATTTTTTTCTATTTTGCTTTAAAAAAATTGTATCAGAGGGAAAAGGACCTTTGATTTTATAGCCTTTCTTTTTAAGAAATTTAATTGCTGGTATGATTATTTTTTCATCCTCATTAAATTTATGAATACTCTCGCAGTGAGGATTTAAACCAGTAACACCTATTTTTGGTTGAAAACCTATATTATTTACAAAAAAATTATTAATTAGAATAACTTTTTCTATTATAAGGCTTTTACTTATTTTTTTTGAAACAAATTTAATAGGTAAGTGAGTTGTTAATGGACAAACTGATAATTCTTTATTGTAAATTAACATTGCATTTTTTTTTACATTAAATTTTGTAGAAATATATTCCGTTATACCTAAAAATTTTTTATCTAAAAAACTAGATTTATTGATTGGTCCATTAATAAATTTGTTTGTAACCTTTTTTTTTAACAACTTAAAAGCAACATCAAAACATTCTCTAATATAAATATTTGAAATATAATTTTTTTTTTGATGTTTTAATTTGTTGTAATTTACATCAATTATATTGATACTCTTTTTATCTTTTAATGTCCCTAAATTTTTACTATTAACAATTTTAATATTACCCTTAAATTTAAACTTTCTCATATGTATCTTAAATAATTTAACGGAAGTAATTAATAATAA
Organism: uncultured Pelagibacteraceae bacterium; assembly: GCA_902595125.1. Taxonomy (GTDB): domain Bacteria; phylum Pseudomonadota; class Alphaproteobacteria; order Pelagibacterales; family Pelagibacteraceae; genus Pelagibacter. The sequence continues at coordinate 519 of CACJOY010000012.1, read as the reverse complement.
TGGACTTTTGAACTTATTATTTTTTAAACACTTGAAAAAGATTTCATAAAAAATACTATTTGGCTCTCCACTTACAATTATAATTGGTTTAGTTTTCATTTATAGTATAATTAATTTTTGATTTTTCAAAATAAATTCTTGAAAATTGATTTAATTGTTTGTTAGTTTCATATTTTATCATCTTATTTAATTCATTTTCTTTGTTAATAGAAATCTCTTTAAGTCTTATTTTTTCAATTTTTAAAATCATATAATTATTTCTAATATTTATGACTTTAGTATATTCACCCTCATTTATTTTTTTTAATTCTTTGAATATAAATTCAGATAAATTATTTTCATCAATCCAACCTAATTTTCCACCTAATTTAGAGCTTTCTGCAACACTATAGATGTTAGCTGTATTATTAAATCCAATTTCTGAAATACTAGCAATAATTTTTTTTTCAAAATCCTCTAATTTTTCGTTATATGGTTTCATAAAAATAATTTCAGATAACAAATATTCTTTTCGAATTT
>CACJOY010000011.1 GCA_902595125.1 uncultured Pelagibacteraceae bacterium | reverse complement strand
GGGTGTTAATAGTATTATTGCATGTAGTCCACCTAAAGAAGGAATAGGTGCCCATCCTTCTATAATTTACACAGCAAATTTATGTGGGGCTGATGTAATTTTAAATCTTGGAGGTGTACCAGCTATTGCTGCGATGACCTATGGTATGTTTGGAAATACACCAGCTGATATTTTAGTTGGTCCAGGAAATCAATTTGTTGCTGAAGCTAAAAGAATCTTATTTGGAAAAGTTGGTATAGATTTATTTGCTGGCCCAACTGAAATTGGGATTATTGCAGATGAAACAGCGGATCCAGAGATTGTATCCGTTGATCTAGTTGGTCAAGCAGAGCATGGTTATAACTCACCATGCTGGTTATACACAACTAGCAAAAAAGTTGCTGACGAAGTAATAAAAAAAGTTCCAGAATTAATAGCTAAACTTCCAGAAATTCCAAGACTAAGTGCTGAGGCTGCCTGGAGAGATTATGGTGAAGTTATCTTATGCGATACGGATGAAGAAATGGTTAAAGTAAGTGATGACTATGCTCCTGAACATTTAGAAATTCAAACAAAAAATCTAGAATGGTTTCATAAAAGATTAAAAAATTATGGATCACTATTTATTGGAGAAGAAACAACTGTTGCTTATGGTGATAAATGTTCCGGCACTAATCATATACTACCAACAAAAGGTGCAGGAAAATATACTGGAGGATTATTCGTAGGAAAATTTATTAAAACTTTAAGTTTTCAAAGAATGACAAAAGAGTCTACAAAGGAGGTGGGTTCTGCTGCTGCAAGGATTTCAAGATATGAAGGTATGGAAGCTCATGCAAGAACAGGCGATGCAAGATTAAGAAAATATGGTTTTTCTAACTAATCTTCTGGAATAAAAATTAAACAAAGCCCATTATTACAAAATCTTTTTCCAGTAGCACTTGGACCATCATCAAAAACGTGACCATGATGAGCACCACAATTAGCACAATGATATTCAATACGCTTCATTCCAAAAGAGTAATCTATTTTTGTTTTAAATGCTCCAGGCAAGGCTTCAGAAAATGAAGGCCATCCTGTTCCACTGTCAAATTTTGAATTTGAAGCAAATAATTTAGCCCCACAGTTGGCACAATGATAGTATCCATTTCTATTTTCTTTAAGTAGATCACTTGTAAAAGCTCTTTCAGTCCCTTCGTTAAACATTATATCTTTTTGTTGGTCTGAGAGATCTGGATTTAAAATTTTTTTGCTAGCAGAGTATAAAAGTTTATAAGGTAAAGATAAAAAAACTAAAAAAGAAATACCCAATGTTTTTAAAAACTTTCTTCTAAAAATCATTTGTGCTATTTTAATTTAAAATCTTTTCTTGATCTTCTTTTTTAATCTGATTTTTTTTATTAGATTTTTGTTTTTTTCTTGAATTAATCAAATCTGCAAACTGATGATTTACATCCCTGTGTCCTGCTTCATCGTCTCTAATCACTCTTACCACATCTTTTAGTGTAGAATTTAAAGGTAAGTTCCAATAATTTACTGCAACTTCAGGGGCTGGTTCATCTTCTATTTTACCAGTCTCTAATTCATGAAGATATTCTGTGTAGCTTCTAACTGCTTCTTCCTCAAAATAACCAACAATTCTATGAGCAGTTCTCTGTGATATTAAATAAATTATAGCATATGTAATAATGAATATAAATTGGGCCATTAAAATAATAACTCTTTCTATCCATGTTGGTTTTGCAACATGTATAAAAGTCATTAAATGCATTCTCTCATTTTCAGCTTCATCTAAAAGAGTTTTTATCCACCCTTTATCGTCCTGCATTTTTCTTAAAGATCTTAGATGAATAATCATACCGGCAACCATTCCTGGCACAGCTGCAACAGTTTCTAATACCACTGCTCTGTGGCCGTATCTTTTTTTGAAAAAAGTATCAGCCAAGAACCTCAAAAACTTTGTAAAGCCTAAAGCAATTTTATCGCTTAAGTTATTTGGCTCGTAATGTTTTTCTAAATTATCCATATAAGTTATTTAGTTATTTTTTAACAAAAACCAATGGGTCCAAATCGCCTTTTAAAAACCTTCTATATCAATAAAAATTGATAATATTATTTAGAACATATAATGACAGGACAGTCATGAACAGAATTACAGATATATTTATATAAAACCAAGTTCTTTTATTATTAAAATATTTAGATAAAAAGTTTGCTAGATAACCAATTGTAAAGAAAAATAAAAAAGAGGAAATCGAAGCTCCTAGACCAAAATATATTTTATTAGTTAGAGTAAAATTTTTAGAAAAATTTCCTAAAAAAAAGACTGTATCTGAATAAACATGTGGATTTAAATAAGTAAATCCTAAAGTTTTTAAGAAAATACTTTTAAAAGTTTCTTCAGATTTTGTAGTTGAAAAATTAATATTTGAAAAACTCAGTTTAATTTTAGAATAAATAAAGTGTAACAAAAATATTAATAATAAAATATTTAATATCAGTTCAATAATTTGATTAAAATAACTTTGAAAATATTCAAATAAGATAATACCCAAAAAAATCAATATATAATCAGAAATTGAGCAAATTAAACAAACTAAAAATATAAATTGTTTTTTTAACCCTTGCTCTATTACAAATATATTTTGAGCCCCGAGTGCTAAGATCAAGCTTAAGCCAGTAAAAAAACCAATTAGCAAGTGCTCCATACTAAATTTTTTGATTAATAACTAATGATAATTTTCTTGGAAAATTACCTTCATCAAAATGATCGATACTTAAATTTTTATATCCTTTTAATAATTTTTTAATTTTTTCATCTGAAAAATAATGAACAATATACCCATTCATTTCATACAGATCTTCCCCTCTATGTATTCCTTTAGTATAGTCAGCATCCGTATAGTTTCTAACCGTATAAATATTTATTGCTTCTTTTTTTAAGACTCTACAAATCTCATCATTTAAATTTTCAATTTCAGAATGTGTAAAGGCCATACAATAAAGCATGTGTGAATAACAACCTTCAAAGCTATCCTCTTTAAAATTTAATTTTTTTCTTAAATCATGTACTTGAGTATGAATAAAATCACTTATACCTAAATTAATTGATTTATCTTTAATCGTTTCTATTGCAGTTGAACTGAAATCTAATGCAGTTACTTCAATAGAGTTTTTAGCAAAAAAAATTGTATCTCTTCCTAATCCTGCACCAAGCTCAATAATATGTTTAACATTATTTTTCTTAAATTTTTCTAAAGCTATTTTTGCAGAGAAGCTTGGTTCTAAACCAAACATCTCAGGCTTACTTGAGAAACTTTTTTCCCAATGCTGAGATTGCTGATCTAATATTTTTTGATCCAAATTTATTTGTGTGGATCTGGAACCTTACGCAAATAAGGTTTTATAGTTTCCCATCCATCAGGATATATCTTTTTTGCTTCTTCATTTGTTACTTTTGGAACTATAATTACTTTTTCTCCAGGTTTCCAATCTGCAGGAGTAGCAATTTTATGTTTAATAGTTCTTTGCATCGAGTCTATTGCTCTTAAGATCTCATGAAAGTTTCTACCAGTTGTCATTGGATATGTTAAAAATAAACCAATCCTTTTGTCTGGTCTAATTACATATACAGTTCTGACTGTTTCGTTGTCAACCGCAGTTCTTCCCCCAGAACTTACACCTGCATCTGCTTCAAGCATATTATAAAGTTTAGCAACTTCTAATTTTTCATCAGCAACAATTGGGTATTCAGGCTTCATGCCACAAACATCAGTAATATCATCAATCCACTTTACATGATCATCAACTGGATCTACACTTAATCCCATTACTTTTACGTTTCTTTTATCAAATTCTGGTTTCATTTTAGCTAGTGCACCAAGTTCTGTTGTACAAACTGGTGTAAAATCTTTTGGATGTGAAAATAGAACACCCCAACTATCACCAAGCCATTCATGAAACGATATTTCTCCTATTTGAGTTTTGGCTTTGAAATCTGGAGCCAAACTATTTATTTTTAAAGTCATTTAATTCTCCTTTAAATTATTTATTTAGAATAATTATAATCAAGATTGATTTGCTATGCAATTTTTTATAAACTAATCATTAATATGGTATTTGAACAACTATTTGATACTAAGTCTTCAACTTATACGTACATTCTATCTAGTGGTAAAGGTAGAGAAGCTCTAATCATAGATCCAGTTATAGATAACACTGATCAATACTTACATCTTTTAGATAAATTAGAACTAAAATTAGTTAAAGTGATTGATACTCATATCCATGCAGATCACATAACTGGTTTGAACGAATTAAATAAAAGAACGAATTGCACTAAAATTATGGGAGATAATTCAAAATCTGAAGTTGTAGATTTAAGAGTTAAAGAAGATGACAGTATCGAAATCGATAACATAAATTTAAAAGTAATTTATACACCTGGACATACAGATTGCTCATATAGTTTTTTAATGAAAGATCGTATTTTTACCGGTGATACTTTACTTATAAATGGGACTGGTAGAACAGATTTTCAAAATGGTGATCCTTACCAATCCTATGATTCTATTTTTAACAAAATATTAAAGCTTCCTAATAATACGCTTGTGTATCCAGCGCATGATTATAATGGAAAAAAATCATCGACAATTCAAAATGAAAGAGAGAACAATCCTCGACTACAAGTCAGTTCTGCAAATGAATATGCTGATATAATGAATAATTTAAATCTCTCAAATCCTAAAATGATGGATATTGCTGTCCCTGCTAATGTTAAAGGAATGACATTAGACCAAATTAAAAGTGTTTAAATTCAAAAAAAAATAACTATATAACGTCGATGAATAATTTTTTACAATCGATAATAGACAGAGATCCAGCTGCAAAATCAAAACTTAGCCTAATACTTACATATCCTGGTGTTAAAGCAATTTTTTTTCATAAGATTGCAAATTTTTTTGCCATTGCAAAATTTGACTTAGTCGCAAGAATAATTTCACAATTTTCAAGATTTCTTACTGGGATTGAAATACATCCAAAAGCAAAGATTGGAAATAACTTATTTATTGATCACGGGATGGGTGTAGTCATAGGAGAAACTTCGGAAATTGGAGACAATGTAACAATTTACCATAATGTAACCCTTGGAGGTATTTCACCAAGCATAAACGCTAATGATCAAAGAAATATAAAAAGACACCCAACTTTACAGGAAAATGTTGTAGTAGGTTCTGGAGCACAAATATTAGGTCCAATAATAATCGGAAAAAATTCTTTGATTGGAGCTAATGCGGTCGTTACAAAAGATGTACCTGAAAAATCTATTATGGTAGGAATTCCTGCAAAAAGAATTGGTGATGCTGGAAAAGGATTTAAACCTTACGCAGTTACAGACAAAGAAGAATAATGAAAGAAATTAAAAATAACTTTGCTGACTCAATAGGTAACACACCGCTGATAAAATTAAAAGCTGCATCAGAAATAACAGGTTGCAATATTTATGGTAAAGCAGAATTTATGAATCCAGGTGGTTCAGTTAAAGATAGAGCAGCTCTAGCATTACTAAAAGATGCACAAGAAAAAAAATTAATATCAAAAGGAGGTATTGTTGTAGAAGGAACTGCAGGCAATACTGGTATTGGATTAGGTTTATTAGGTAATTCACTTGGATATAAAACAATAATAATTATGAATGATAATCAAACACAAGAAAAAAAGGATACAATAAGAAATTTAGGTGCCGATTTAAGATTAGTTCCAGCAAAACCATATAAAGATGAAAATAATTTTGTAAAAATTGCTGGACGTTTAGCTGATGAGTTAAGACCAACAAATAATAATGGTGTGGTTTGGGCTAATCAGTTTGATAACACCGCGAACGCTAAAGGGCATTATGAAGGAACAGGAAAAGAAATTTGGGAACAAACTGATGGTAAAATTGATGGATTTGTTTGTTCTTCTGGAACTGGTGGAACTATTTCAGGAGTTAGTAATGCTCTTAAAGAAAAGAATAAAGATGTAAAGATTTATCTATCTGATCCAAAAGGTTCCTCTCTTTATAATTATATAAAGAATGGTGAATTAAAATCAGAAGGCAATTCAATTACTGAAGGAATTGGTTCAAGCAGAATTACTAAAAATTTTGAAAATGCCAAAATTGATGGTGCTTTCTCAATTGATGATCATGAAGCTTTACCTGTTCTTTATGACTTAATTCAAAATGAGGGTTTAAGCTTAGGTACTAGTTGTGGTATTAATATAGCTGGAGCAATTAGACTTGGAAAAGAGCTTGGTCCAGGAAAGACAATTGTAACAATACTTTGTGATAAGTCAGATAAATACAACTCTAAGATGTTTAATAAATCTTTTTTAAAAGAAAAAAAACTCCCTATTCCTAGCTGGATATAATATCGCATACCAGCCATGTAACAAAACAGTTACATTTTTAAGATAATATTAATTAATTTATTCACTATTAATTTACTTTGGAGATTTATGAAAAAATATTTAACATTAATTTTAACTTTTTTTATTTTTACGTCAGCTCACGCTGATATGAGTAAAAGCGACAAATCAAAAGCTTGGGACTGTGTAGGTATTTACATGGCTAACTACTTTCTTCCACCTGGTGAAGAATTTGAATATGGTATGAAAGAAAAATCTATTTCAACCGCAAAGGTTCTTAAGGAATATGCACTTGAAATAGGTATTCCTGAAAAAGACTGGGATGACGGAGTGAATAAAGCTGTAGATAAACATTACGGTTCAAAATATGACGAAGCTAAAACTGAAAATTGTCATACATTTGTTGAGGCTTTGGTTCCAAATGGAGCTGAGAGGGTAAAAAAAGTAGTTCAAACTCTATATTAATAATATGAAAAATAAGAAAGGTAAAAAATGAAGAGAATAATAATGATTTTGGTTTTTACAATTTTTTCAACTTTAGCTTTGGCTAATTCTGGAAAATTTAACGCAAGTGGAATGGGATCTTGGGAAATGAATATTATGAATGCTGGTAATGGCAATATGGCAATAACTTATGATGGAAATGCCGGTCTCGCTGACAAAGACCCTAATAGCATATTTGATAAATCTACAATGAATTGTGTTGGAGGACTTACATTGGTAGGTGGTAAGTTTGAAGATGAAACAGGTATGTGTACTTTTTATTTATCTGATGGTGAAAAAGTTTTTATAAATTATAAAGGTAAAGGGACTGGTGGCCAAGGGGGATCAGGAACTTTTATTATTGTTGGTGGAACTGGAAAATATGAAAAAATTACAGGTTCTGGTTTTTCTAGCAGACAAAACCTCAAAGGTAAAACTGGATTTGCTCACTCAATGAATCAAATGAGTGGTGAATATACATATTAGAAATAACAAAAAAGGAGAAAACAAAATGGACGTTAAAGAACAAACAAAGAAAGCCTATGAGTTATTTGGCTCTGGAGATATGGAAACATTTTTTAAAGATATGATCGATGATGATATTGTTTGGACATTTCCAGGAAAAGAAGGTGTTCACCCACTTTCTGGAGTACATAAGGGAAAACAAGCTATGATGAACACAATGTCTAAAATCCCAGCTACATGGCCAAATTTTCATTTAAAAGTTTTAGATATGATAAGTGAGGGAAATAAAGTTTTTGCAAGGGTTCATGCAACTGCAGATAACTTGGACACTATGTTTGGTCACTATTTTGAAGTAAGCGATGAGGGAAAAACTAAAGTTATGATGACCTTTGACGATACACTTTCAATGTATAATGCAATGAAAAAATAGAAATAAAAATAAAGGAGAAAAAAAATGGAAAAAGAAATGCTAGTACATCTTAAACTTAAAGAAGGTAAATTAGAAACTTTCATGGGCTGGATGCAATCAGATGAGGGTATGGGTGTTAGAAAAAGCGTTGCCTATCCAGAAAAAACTGTTGGGGCTATGATACCAGATAAAAGTGGATTGCTATTTAAAGTTTCTGTTCATAATGAAGCTGGAATGAAAGATTTTGTAACAGGAAAAAATCCTACGGCAAAAGCTATCTATGCAGAGTGTGTAGAGAGTGCCCAGTTATATGAATTGTCTAAAGTAAATCTTTAAAAAGGAAAAAAATGAAAAACTATATTGTAACACACACTTTTAAATCAAAGGAAGCTAAAGCTAAAATGATAGAAGTTACTGGGTCAATGTCTATGGAGGATATGACCAAAGCGATGACGAGTGAGAATGCAAAATGTCAAATGAGCTGGATAACACCAGGTGATAATTTGACAATGTTTTGTTGGTGGAAAGGCAAAGATCCAGATGCAATCAATAAACAATTAGAATCTATGAACGATTTTTATGAACCTCATAAATTTGTTGAATGTACAGATGATATTATAGACTTTAATGCTAAATAAAAATGCTTAAACTTTTAATAAATAAGGAGAAACAATGAAGGTAATTTATACCAGAACAATGAGAGTAAAAGATGATGGCTTAGGAAAAGCAATGGAAATTGGAAAAGGTTTAGCAGCAGTTAGAAAAAAACATTACCCAAATCATGATGTTTATTTTTCTTTTCAAATGGGTGGAGATCCAAGAACAATAAGAGAGACTGTAATTGGACCTATGTTTGAAGGTGATAATGAAGCTGATGCTAATATGTCCGCAGATCCTGAATTTATAAAACTTTTAGAACAATTGAAAGAAGTTGCAATTGAGGGTACTATTGAAGATGAGATTAGACCAATATTTAGTTAATTATAAGAGTTTGAATAATGTTAGAAAAATTTAACGGAATAATTTACTTAGTTGTATTTTTGATTCATTTTACTGGATTTGCTTACTATGGATTTAGATGTGTGTTTCAAACACAGTCTTTTTTAAATCAATATGGGATGCATGATACTGGAGCTGGAATTGTAAGATTTTTTGGTTCTATATTTATTGGTTCAACTGTAATGGCAATTTATGTAGGATTTATTAGACCTAATGGCTTGGAAGCAACGTGGGCATTTTTTAATTTAATATTTTTACAAAACCTCTCAGCATTTATTGTTGGCTTTTATAGTACAAAAATAAACAAACTTGGACATACAGATAAAACTTCAGACGAAGCGATATATGCTCCATTATTTTTAACTATTTTAAGTGCTGTACTTTGTTACGGTTTAGCTGATAAAATTTATATTTAAATTAAAGGAGGTATTATGGCGGGAGTAGAAGTGAAAAGCTTTGATAAAGCAGATGAAGTTAATGACAATTTTAATAATGCAAAAATTGAGGCAGTTAAAGTTGGAAACCAAAGAGTAATGAAACTTACTTTACAGCCAGGTTGGCAATGGTCAAAAGATATTAAACCAAAAGTTGGGGGTGATAGTTGTCAAGCAAAACACCTTGGTGTAATTATTTCTGGTGCTGTTTGTGCAAAACATAATGACGGCACAGAGCTCACTTATACAGCTGGAAATGCATATTCAATAGAGCCAGGTCATGATGGATGGGTTGTAGGAGATGAGCCAGCTGTTGTTTATGAGTTTAATGGAATGTGGGGAGAATAATTAAAGGAGTAAAAATGTCGATTATAGAAAAAATGACAAAGATCGTAAACGAGGGAGACACTGCTGGAGCTGAACAATTAATCCATGAAGATTTTAAATTTTTAATGCATTCATCTGGCAAAAGCTTGACTAAGAAAGATGTAGTTGGATGGGTTGGTATGAAAGATGTCAAAAAAAGTAATGTAAGAATACTTTTTGAAAATAATGAGGTAGGCTTTGAACATGCTATGGTAAGTTTTAATGATGGCAATAAAGAAGCCGTTATGACTTATTATAAGTTTAAAGATGGAAAAGTTTTACACCAAGAAACTGGTGCAACAAAGATATCATAGTTTGACAAAGTTATTTTAGTATATATGGCTAATATTGATTTTTTTTTCTCAATCGGAAGTACATATACATATCTGTCTGTAACAAGAATTCTCGAAGTTGAAAAAAAAAATCAGGTCAAGTTTAATTGGAAGCCATTTAGTGTAAGAGCGATCATGAAGGAAATGAACAATATCCCTTTCCCAAAGGATAAATTAAATAAAGTAAATTATATGTGGAGAGATATTGAGAGAAGATCAGAAATGTATGGTTTTTTTGCAAAAACTCCTGTCCCTTATCCACTGACAGAGTTCGATTTAGCTAATCAAATTGCAATATTAGGTCTAGAAAAGGGATGGGGAATAGATTATGTCAGACTTACATATAAGAAGTGGTTTCAAGAGGGTAAAGAACCAGCAGTAGATCCAAGTATAAGTGAAGTTTGTAAGGAGTTAAATATAGATAAAGATGAAGTTATTTCTCAAGCAAATTCAAAAGAAATAATAGATAATTATAATTTAAATACAAATTCAGCTAGAGATAATAAAATTTTTGGTAGCCCATCATTTGTTGTTAAAAAAGAAATTTTTTGGGGAGATGATCGAATGGAAGATGCTATTAATTGGTATAAAAAATAATGTTTTCCAAAAAATATTCTAATCTCTTATTCATCCTAATTATGGGATTTGGTATGAGTTTACTAATGACATTAATAATTACATTTATTAACACTGGCATGGATAACCTATATTTAAATCGATTCTTTAAAGCTTGGACGGTTAGCTTACCTATCGCTATAATAGCTGCACTATTTGTGGGGCCACCTATCAAAAAATTTGTGGATAAAATTACCAAATAAGAATAATCTTTATAATGTGAGTAACATAATTGCCTACGTAGTTCTTATACTTGCGGTTATTTTAGGTACTGCTGCAAATGGTTTTGCTAAAGGTGCAAATGGTTTTACATTATTCATTCCTAGTATTCTTACAGCCATAACAATAATTGGCTGCATGTTTGCATTATCTATTGTAATGAAAACTATTCCCGTAGGTATTACTTATGCTTCGTTTGCGGGTTTGTGTATAATTGCTACAACAATAGTTGGAGTCTATAGATTTAATCAAATGCCAGATCTTTATACTTTAATTGGTTTGACTTTAATCGTATCTGGTGTGTTAATTGTCAATCTGCTAGGTAAAACAAATTAAGTCAATGACTAACTTTTCAGGATATATATTTCTTATTTTAGGTATAATACTTGGAATAACCTCCAACGGTTTTTTAAAATCAACTAATGGATTTACAAATATTGGGCCAACTATTTTTTGCGCTATTTCAATAGTCGCTTGTATTTTTTGTTTGTCAAAAGCAATGAATGTTATTCCTGTAGGTTTTACTTATGCAACATATGGTGGATTAACTATTACAGCGGTAACTCTGTTTGGTGTATTTAAATATAATCAAATACCAAATTTCTATGGAATCCTTGGTTTAGCATTAATTATTATTGGTGTAATTTTACTTAATACACTTGCAAAAACTACCTAGTGACAGGCTTTAAGATTTTCAGGATTTTATTGTGAAGAATTTTATTCGCTGAACAAATTATATCTCCCGCTTTTTTTGGATCATCATTTTTCCAGGTAGTTACTATACCTCCTGCAGCTTTAATAATTGGTATCAAAGCATGAATATCCCAAATTTTATTTCCACACTGAATAACAATGTCAAGTTTACCTTCAGCAAAATGAGAATAACTTAAAGCATCTGAACATGGAAATTGCATTTGTTTTAATATTTTAGGAATTTTTTTTTGTTGATTTAAAGATAAGCTACCATGAAAAGCTGCTGCTAATTTCATATTTGAATAAGTTGCTCTATGATTAATTCTTATTTTTCTTTTTTTTCCATTCACTGAAACATATGCTGAATTTAAGGAAGTGTTAAAATAATATTTTTTGAGTATTGGAAAGTTTGCAAGGCCTAAAATAGGATTTCCTTTATAATTTAAAGATATCAAATTACTCCATGTGGGATTACCTATAACAAATGATCTTGTACCATCAATTGGATCAATTACCCATGAATATTCACTTTTAGATTTTTGAGAACCAAATTCCTCGCCTATTATTTGATGATGAGGAAATTTTTTTTTTATTTCTTTTCTGATGAACTTTTCAAATGCTTTGTCAGCACTAGTGACAGGATCATAACCTTTTCCCTTTAGTTTGTTGGAAACTTTAAAGGATTTATTTAATTTAGTGTAATAAAGCTTTGTCAATTTCTTAGCTAAATTCTCAATAAATTTTGAATAAGCTTTATAATCTGAAGGTTTTAACATTAATAAAGAGGACTAATACTATTTAATTCCTATTGATTAAAGCTTAATTTTAAATAATGATTTAAATAATTTATGAAAATCGAATTAGAGAAAAACAAGGTATTTTTCGAAAATCAAGGTTCTAAAAAAGAAATACATCCATTTTGGTTAAGAGAGAGAGCAAATGGAGACACTTTTGTAGACAAGATTACCCAGCAGAGGTTATTTGATCCTACTCAACTTAAGGATAACATTCAGATAGACTCTTTGAATTTGTCCGATGACTATTTAGAAATTTCTTTTAATGATGGAGTATATACAAAACTAGCAATTAAAAATATTATTAAAGAATTTTCAGATGCAAATGATGTAAAACATATCAATAAAATCAAGTGGGACTCCTCATTAAAAGATTTAAATATTTTTGAATTCAAAAATAATTTTTTTGAAGAAAAAGAAATGTTGAAAGCTTTAATCGACTTTTATCAATACGGTTTTGTAATATTCAAAAAAGTTCCAACAAAAAATAATTTTATTGTAAATTTTGCTAATTCGATTGGAAGTATAAGAAGAACTAATTTTGGAGAGTTTTTTAATGTTAAATCAAAACCAAATCCAAATGATTTAGCTTACACCTCATTACCTTTGGCGCCACATACAGATAATCCTTATCGAAATCCAGTTCCATGTATTCAAATATTACATTGTATTGAAAATGAAGTAAGTGGAGGATTGTCAACTTTAGTTGATGGCTTTACCGTTACAGAGCAACTCAAAAAAGATTTTCCTGATTATTATAAAATTTTAACTGAAATCAAGGTAAGGTTTCAGTTTATAGACCAAAGTGTTGTTTTAGAGGGATGGGCTGAGATGATAAAATTGGATGAGTTTGGAGAATTTAAACAGGTAAGATTTAGTCCAAGATTAGATTTTGTACCTTTGATGGATAAAGAAAGGTTAGAATTATATTACTCTGCAAGAAAAAAAATATCTGAACTTTATAATTCTGATAATTATAGAATCGAATTTAAGCTTCAAACTGGTGATTTATTAATGATGGATAATTATAGATTGCTTCATGGTAGGACTAACTATGACGCTAATGAGGGAAATCGTTTTTTACAGGGATGTTATATTGATTATGATAGTACAGAGGGTAAATTCGGACATTTAAAAAGAAAATTTAATCTTTAAACAAGTTCTCAATTTGGTTTTCAGCATTTTTAACAGATTTTTCGTAATTTAGAGCCATTTGGTCTGCACTAATTATTTCTACTTTTTCGATACCAAAAAAATTTAAAATAAATTTTAACCAAGGTGTCAAAAAATCTTCAGAACTATTTAATTTAGTTCCTCCTGATGTAATTACTAAATATGCTTCTTTATTTTTAAGTAAACCTTCTCTTCTTCCATCAGCTTTAAACTTAAATGTTTCTCCTACTCTTGCCGCAAGGTCTGACCATGCTTTTAAAGTTGCTGGGGGTCCATAATTGTATATTGGGGCTGAAATTATGATAATATCACTCTCTTTAAGTTCATTCACAAGTTTGTCTGATAATTCAAACATTTTTTTATGTGCTTCAGTTTGAACCTTTTTGTCAATCTTCATTCCAGATTCTGTCAATCCTGATACAAAAAGCATTTCATCATCTAAATCTCTATAAATAATTTCGTCTCCAGGTTTTTTAATTTTATCTAGTAACTTTTTAGCTAAAGCTCTAGATGTGGAGCCCTCTTTTCTAGCACTTGAATCTATTTGATAAATTTTCATAATTCTATTTACCCAAAATTTTGTAAGAATGGAAAGATATTCAACAAATAATACCCCAGAGCTTGTAATTGATTGGTTAATATTAAAAGACCAGTAATTAAAAGTATTATTCCACCTATTTTAGATACTAAATTTATATTTTTTTTGAAGTTTTTTGAAAATATCAAAAATTTTTGTATTAGATATCCTGAAAGAATAAAGGGTATTGCTAAACCTAATGAGTAAGAAAACAATAATAAAATACCTTTATTTAAACTTTCCTCTGTTGCTGCAAGAACTAAAATTGAACCTAATATTGGACCAATACAAGGCGTCCATCCAAAAGCAAATGCCATACCAATCAAAATAGGACTGTAAATACTTGTATTAGAATTAGTTTGTATTCTTTTCTCATAATTAAGAAATTTAATATTAATTATCCCAATGATATGAAGCGAAAGTACAATTATAGTTAAACCAGCAGCAATTCGTAATTCATAAGAATTTTGAAGTAAAACTTGTCCTAAAAATGTGGAAGCAGCTCCAAATATAATAAAAACTATTGAAAATCCAATTGTAAATAAAATAATCGGAAAAAGATTAATACTTTTTTTTTCAACCAATTCATTGAATGAACTTCCAGATATGTATGAAATATAACCAGGAATAAGAGGTAAAACACAAGGAGACAAAAAACTTATTAAACCAGCTCCAAATGCTACAATTAATTCAATCATTTTTTTTTGAATTATCCTTTAAGGCCTAGATGTGTATACTTTACATTTAGATAATCTTTTATTGCCATTGAACCACCTTCACGACCATAACCAGCTTGTTTTATTCCTCCAAAAGGTGCCTCTGCTATTGCAACAAGAGGTGTATTAACAGCTACTGTACCTGTTTCCATTAACTCTGAAGCTTTATGAGCTTTATCCATCGAGTTTGTACAGATATAACTTGAAAGTCCTAATTCATGATTGTTTGATCTTTCAATGACTTCATCAAAAGTTTTAAATGATAGCATTGGAACTAACGGTCCAAAAGGTTCTACTTTCATTATTGTAAAATCATCCTTTACATTATCAAATATTGTTGGCTCATAATAAAAACCTTTATTAAAGCCTTTAGGTCTCTTTCCACCCAATAGAACTTTTGCACCTTCTTTTTTTGTTGTTTCAACTAGTTCTTCTATTTCATTTAATCTTTTTTTTGTAGTTAGAGGACCTAATTGTACTGAGGGGTCCATTCCATCTCCAATTTTCAATTTTTTAGTTTTCTCTACAAATAAATTGACAAATTCATCTTTTTTACTTTCTTGTATGTAAAATCTATTGGGAGATATACAAACCTGTCCATTATTTCTAAATTTCGCAGTAATAGCCATATCTGTAGCCTTTTTTATATCAGCATCATCAAATACTATAAATGGTGAATGACCACTTAACTCCATTGTAACTCTTTGAACTTTATCAGCTGCTTGTTTTAAAATTAACTTACCAACTCTTGAAGAGCCAGTAATAGAAATCTTTTTTATTATATCTGATGAAATTAATTGTTGGGCTATACTAGGTGGGTCTCCAGATAATAAGTTAACTACTCCTGCTGGTACTCCACATTCTCTGCAAATATCTACCATTTCCATAACAACCCCTGGAGTAATAACATCAGGTTTAATTATTACGGAACAACCTGCTGCTAAAGCTGTAGAAATTTTTCGCGCTGACAAAACTGCTGGAAAATTCCAAGGAGATAAAGCCGCTACAACTCCTACTGGTTGATAATAAACATGAACCCGGGTATCTTCAAATCTGCTTTCAACTGTCTGACCGTAAATCCTTTTTGTCTCTTCAGCATTCCATTCAAAAATATCAGCTGCTCCATTAACTTCCCCTTTTGCTTCTGTTAAAGGTTTACCAACTTCTAATGTCATCCATTTAGCAAGGATATCTTGTTTTTCTCTTATTTTATCAGCGATACGCCTTATTATATAAGATCTTTGCCAAGGTGGAGTTTTTTTCCAAATTTGTAATCCTTTTTCGGCAGACTTTAACGCTCTTTCAACGTCTTGGGGAGTAGCCTTGGATGCATTTCCAATGACTTCTTCATTTGCTGGATTGATTACTTCATATGTTGATTTATCTGATGATTGACACCATTCTCCATTAATAAATTGGCCAAATTTTTCGTACATATCTTAATCTAGCACTACTTTAAGGTGTGTCTACTATGTAATTTTTGCACATTAAAAAATTAAATTTAAGTGATAGGTTATCTTATTAAAAAAGGAGGAAACATGGCAAAATATATTATAATGGGTAATTATACTCCAAAAGCATTTCAAGGATTTATAAAAGATCCAACTCAAGATAGATCAACTGCAGTTAAAGCATTAACTGAGTCTGTTGGCGGCAAACTTGAGTCATTTGGAATTACAAGAGGTATATATGATTTTTATGCGGTAACATCAGGCGATATGCCTTTTGAACATTTCGCAGGAGTAAAATTAGCTGTTGAAGCGAGTGGAACAGTTGAAAATATGGTTATTCTTGAGGAAATGGATATGAATAAAGCCGCGCAACAAGCTGCTAAATCTATGGCTGGATATAAGCCTGCTGGATAAATTTGAATAACTTCCAGTAGTCTCTACTGGAAGTTTTCACTTTTTAAATAAATTATTTTTTTTATTTTAATTATTTGAGAGTTTTTTCAAGAAAACTTATTAGATAATTATTTTCTTTAACAAACTTTGTAAAACACCTTGATTGAGGGATATTATGCCCTTTGCCTGCATCCATATTTGAACTAGTATTTGCCCATTTACAACTTGTTGGTTTGAGCATGCTGTAATCTACAAATTTTAAATCTTCAAACTTTTTAAAAAAAGATAATGTCTCAATATCCTCAAAAATATCTTTTTCATGAGCAAAAAGAATAGCGTTTATAGACCCAGCCTTATTTAGAATGTTAATCTGTTGGTCTCTAAATGCTCCCCATTCAGGAAATTTTTTTTGCCACTCATTTTTATGTCCTGCAAAAGCTGGATTAAAAGCAATTGTTCCTTTAATTTTATTAGGATATCTGGATTGTAAATTTAAAGATGCCCATCCACCAGCAGAATATCCAGCAAGAACAATATTTTCAAATCCAAGTTGTTGAAACTTTTTGATTTTCTGAAAAATTATATTTTGTCTTTTAATATTTTTAAACTCGTCCACAATTTCAATTTGTTCATTTGCTTTTAATAGATTTCGATATTTTTTTTGATTCTTGGCAGTCATACCCTTTACTCCAGAGCATAGACGATAAATTTTAGCTTTTAACCCATTAATTTCTATATTATGTAATTTTAAAATTGCAGGAACTACTGCTCCATCCCAAATATAACCAAAACTAGGTTTTGCTTTACAAGGATCAATTCTTACATCTTGAATACTGCCATGATTATAAATTATTATAAATGAATTTTTTTTATCTGTGATTTCATCAATTGAATAAGGTTTTCCTCTGTCATCCATAAAAGTATTTTTTTTCGATAGTTTTTCAAGACCATCATAATCCAATGCAAGAGCATGAATATTTGATGAAATTAATAGAATAGTTACAAATAAGAAAATTTTTTTCATTGTCTATTAAGTATTTCTAAATCTAATAGATTTTTTATATCAATTAGTTGATTTATCGTTATCAACGACTACACAAATTTCAGATTTTGTTAAAAACCTTTTTCCTGTTCCATTGTCCAATGAGAACATTCCTCCAATTCCCTTTACAGCATCAATAGTTAAATCTGTATGCTTCCATTTTTCATATTGGTCACCATTCATATAGAATGGAACTCCACCTATTTCACCTAATTTAATGTCATTATCACCAAGTGGAAACTCGCCTTCTTGAAAGCACATAGGTGCGCTTCCATCACAACAACCACCAGATTGGTGAAACATTAATTTCTCGCCATATCTCTCTTTTAATTCAGATAGTAAACTTAAAGCAGAATGTGTTGCTGAAACTTTCATTTTTATTGTTCGGCCCATGATTATAGAATCATGGGCCATTATATATTATTGTCGTTTAAAAGAAGCCTAATTTTTTTTCAGCATAAGAAACATGTAAATTCTTATTCTGTCTGTAATGATTAAGCATCATTTTATGAGTTTCTCTACCAACTCCAGATTGTTTATAACCACCAAATGGAGAATGAGCTGGGTAAGCATGATAGCAATTAGTCCATACTATCCCTGCTTGTATTGCTCTACCCATTCTGTGAGCTATATTACCATTCCTAGTCCATACAGCTGCTCCTAAACCATAAAGAGTATCATTAGCAATTTTTAATGCTTCTGCTTCATCTTTAAATTTAATCACAGATACAACTGGTCCGAAAATCTCTTCTTGAGATATTCTCATGCTGTTATTAGCTTCAAAAATAGTTGGTTGGATATAATTACCTTTTTCCAATCCACTATTAAGTTTAGCAGCACTTCCACCTGTAAGAACTTTAGCACCTTCTTTTTTTCCAAGCTCAAGATAAGATTTAATCTTCTCCATTTGCTCTACAGATGCTTGAGCTCCAATCATAGTTTCCATTTTTAAAGGATTATCTTGAACAACAGCTTTTGTTCTAGCAATAGCTCTTTCCATGAATTTATCATAGATAGACTCTTGTATTAAAGCTCTACTTGGACAAGTACAAACCTCACCTTGGTTAAGATTGAACATTACAAAACCTTCAATACACTTATCAAAGAAGTCATCATCTTTTTCCATAACGTCTTCAAAGAAAATGTTAGGAGATTTTCCACCTAACTCTAAAGTAATTGGAATGATATTTTGTGCAGCATACTGCATAATCAATCTTCCGGTTGTTGTTTCACCAGTGAAAGCAACTTTAGCAACTCTTTTTGATGATGCCAAAGGTTTACCTGCTTCTAATCCAAAACCGCTGACAATATTAACAACTCCTGGAGGTAATAAATCTCCAATAAGTTCCATCATTATCATAATAGAAGCTGGTGTTTGCTCAGCTGGTTTTAATACTGAACAGTTTCCTGCAGCAAGAGCTGGAGCTAATTTCCATGTTGCCATTAATAATGGGAAATTCCATGGAACTATCTGACCAACAACTCCTAGTGGTTCATGAAAATTGTATGAGTATTGGTTGTTAGCAATTTCAGCAATTGATCCCTCTTCTGCTCTAATTACTCCAGCAAAATATCTCCAATGATCTATAACCAAAGGTAAATCTGCTGCCATACATTCTCTTATAGGTTTTCCGTTATCTAAACATTCAGCTGTAGCTAATAAATTTAGATTTTTCTCTAGAACATCAGCAATCTTATATAATATGTTAGATCTTGTCGTGATGTCTGTCTT
>CACJOY010000010.1 GCA_902595125.1 uncultured Pelagibacteraceae bacterium | reverse complement strand
GTCTTTTAAATAAGGTTTTACAAATAAATTGAAATTTTCCTTATTTAATTCCGTATTTTTATTGTCCAATTCTCCTTTAATAATAAATTCATTTTTAAGATTTTTGACATTAAAATCCTTAGAATTTAATTTCAAATCATTAAACAAAAAAGAAATATTTTTAAGATCTAAACTTGCTTTTTTATATTCAAAATCAGAGCTGAAATTCTTAAGTTTATATTTTTTTAAAAAATTTATATTTATATCTTTTACAAATCCATTAATTCGATAGTCATTTTTAATATTCCCCTCTTTATCAAAATTCAATTTAATATCTGCTATTAAGAAGCCTCGATCTATAATTTTTTCTAAAAAGTAAAATTCTGGATCTCGTTTAAATACTCTTATAAATGAGATTAAATCTTTTATTTGCAATTTTTCTGTTAGAATATCTGCATTCTCAATCAAAATTTTTTCACTTAATAAAGATTCTATAGGGATTTGTATTTTTATATTCTGAATGTTGAGAATTTTATTTTTATTTTTTAATTTAGATTTAATAGTTTTTGCTTTTAATTTAAAATTAATTGGATCAAGAATTATTTTTATCTCTTTTAACTCTATTTTTAAATCTTTATTAATATTTTCAACTTCTTTAGTTATTTGATCGTTAAATCTTTTTGTCTCAAAACCTACCAGGCTCATATAACCGATTAAAATACTTAAGATAAGTAGAAGAAATGCAATGATTTTAAAAAATATTTTCATTTAATTTGATATAATGACTCTTCTAGAAAATCATCTATTTCCCCATTTAAAATTTTTTCAGGGCTAGTACTTTCAAAATTTGTTCTATTATCCTTAACTAATTTATAAGGCTGAAGAACATAAGATCTTATTTGATGCCCCCAACCTATTTCTGCCTTTGAGGACTCTAAATTTGAATTTTCTTTTTCTTTTTTTTTAATTTCATAGTCATAAAGTCTTGCTTTAAGCATATTCATACATGTTGCTTTATTTTTATGTTGAGATCTTTCATTTTGACACTGAACCACTATTTTAGTTGGTATATGCGTAATTCTTACTGCACTATCTGTTGTATTTACGTGTTGTCCACCAGCACCACTTGATCTATAAGTATCAATTCTTAAATCTTTGTCTAGAATTTCTATATTAATATTTTCATCAATAACCGGATAGATCCAAACACTTGCAAAACTAGTATGACGCCTTGCTCCTGAATCAAATGGAGAAATTCTCACTAATCGATGGATACCAGACTCTTTTTTCAACCAACCAAAAACATAATCACCCTCTATTTTTATAGTAGATGATTTTATTCCTGCTTCATCACCTTTATGTTCACTAATTAAATTAGATTTAAATTTTTTGATATCTGACCACTTTAAATACATTCTCCTTAGCATATCTGCCCAATCTTGACTTTCTGTTCCACCAGCTCCAGCATGTATTTCTATATAACAATCCAGAGAATCGGCTTCATTCGACAAAAAACATTTAATTTCATTTTTTTTAACTATGCTTCTGAGCGATTTTAAATTTTCAAGTAATTCACTTTGAAAATTGAGATTATTTTCTTCTATTGCTAATTGATACAAATCATTAAAATCTTTAAGTTTTTGATTTGAGTCATTAAATGAATTTATTAAATCTTCAAATAATTTTTTTTCTTTAAGAATAATTTTTGAATTTGATTTGTCTTGCCAAAAATTTACATCAAGTATTTCTTTGTTATATTTTTCTAATTTTGAAAAAATACCATTTTTTTCAAAGATACTCCTTAACTCTATTATTAATTTTGTCTATTTCTTTTTTGTAATTTATAAATTTATCATCCATTAGTAAAACTTTAGTATATTATTAGTATCTAATCTATCACTATTTGAATATAATACTTTTCCATTTACAACATTTTTACTTTTATAAGCTTCAACTATTGTATTTTTTGAAGAAAACTTTGCTTTTTGTCCTGTTAGTGGATCTACTACCATCATTGTTATTCCATCTGCAACTTTAAAAGGTCTTGCTTCATATTTTTTAATGGCTTTTTTAACAAAGCTTGCAAAAATCGGAAGTGCAGTTTTTGATCCAGTTTCATACTTACCTAAAGTTTTTGGATTATCCATTCCTACGTAAACTCCTATTACTAAATTAGATGTATATCCAATAAACCAGGCATCATTATTTTCATTAGTAGTTCCTGTTTTTCCTGCCAAATTTAATTTTAATTTTTTTAATTTTTTTCCAGTACCTCTTTTAATTGCCCCCTCTAATAATGAAGTAATCTGATAAGCTGTTTCTGGTGAGAAAACTTGCTTATAGTTATCTTTAATTTGAGGATACTCTTTGCTTGTGTACGAAATTTGATCGCAATTTATACAAGATCTTTTTTCATTATTTAAGATCGTATTTCCTTCACTGTCCTGAATTCTATCAATTAAAATAGGTTTTACTAATTTACCTTTATTAACAAATGCTGAGTATGCTGAGGTCAATTTTAATAAAGTTGTTTCATTAGATCCAAGAGATATTGATAATAATTCTTCCGGGTTTTCATAGATTCCTAATTCCTTAGAAAATTCTGTAATTTTATTTATTCCTAAATTTTGAGCTATTCTAACAGTCATTAAATTTCTGGATTTTTCAAGTCCCACTCTTAAAGTTGATGGACCATAAAATTTTTTTCCATAATTTTCTGGTTTCCATAATTTAAGATCATAACCTTGTTCTAAAACTAACGGCGCATCTAAAACTAATGAAGTTGGAGTATAGTTATTTTCTAGTGCAAGAGCATAAACAAAAGGTTTAAAAGCTGAGCCAGGTTGTCTCAAGGCTTGAGTTGCTCTATTGAACTCACTATTTTTAAAACTAAATCCACCACTTAAAGCTAAAACTCTTCCCGTATATGGATCCATTACTACTATACCGCCATTTATTTTAGGAATTTGTTTTAAACTATAATTGTTACCACTTACTTTTTTTACATAAACAATGTCTCCAATTTTGAACAATTCTTCAAATTCTTTTTTTGTCCATGATATGTCTTTATATTCTATTGATCCCTCTAATTGATTTCTAGTTTCTATAACAGCCGAAAATTTATTAATTTTTTTTATAATTGCAATCTCCCAATTAACAGATTTTTCCAATTCATATTTTTCTAAATCTTCTGACCAATCTTTTTTATAAGCTTTATTTCCTAATGCACCTCTCCAACCTTTTCTTTTATCGTATTCAATTAATCCTTCTCTTAAAGAATTGGTTGCAATTTTTTGTAATTCTAAATTTATTGGAGTATTAATATTAAAACCCTGATTATAAACTTTATCATAGGAAAGTTTTTCAATAATATTTTTTCTTACATCTTCAATATAATACTGAGCATCTTCTAAAAAAATTTTTTTGCTTTTTTTTAATTCAATATTTTGTTTTTTGAGTTTTTGAAAATTTTCTGACGTTAAAAATTTATTATCGAACAAATTTTTTAAAACAAGATCTCTCCTAAACTTAGCTAATTCTTTATCCCTATAAGGATTATATTTACTAGGTGCTTTTGGCAAAGCTGCTAATAATGCTGCTTCAGAATAATTTAGTTCTTTAATTGATTTATCGAAGTACTCTAAACTTGCTGCTGCAACTCCATAAGCTCCACTCCCTAAGTAAATCTGATTAAGATATAATTCAAGAATTCTTTCTTTTGATAAGGCTCTTTCTATTCTAAAGGCAAGAATAGCTTCTTTTATTTTTCGATTAAGGCTTATTTCGTTTGTTAATAAAAAATTCTTAGCGACTTGTTGTGTAATTGTTGAGGCCCCTTCTAATCTCTTAGAAGTCATTATATTTTTCATATTGTTAATTACTGCTCTCAAAACTCCTTTGGCATCAACCCCAGGGTGAGAAAAAAAGTTTTTATCTTCAGCTGATAAAAAAGCGTTAATGACATTTTTTGGAATAGAATTATATGGAACAAATATTCTTTTTTCTTTTGAGAAATCAGCAACCAATTCACCATTACCTGAATAAACTTTGCTTGAAACAGGTGGTTTATAACTCTTTAAAAATTTATAATCTGGAATATTGGTTGAAAAAGTCCATAAAGTTGAAAATATGATTACTGAAAATAATATCAAAAAAGTCAGTAATACAACTAATATAGTCTTTAATAATCTCATTTTGATTCCATTATACTAAGGAATTTGGTAAAGATAAGGCAGATTAATTAAACAAAATTTTAAAAAATTAATATGAAACAATCTGCTAAAAAATTATGGAAAAAAATTTATATATTGATGCTTCGCATCCAAATGAAACTAGAGTTGTTCTTAAATCTGATAACAATATTGAAGATTACGAATACGAAGGTATTAAGAATAACCTAATTAAAAATAATATTTACCTTGGTAAAGTAAGTAGGATAGAGCCATCTTTACAAGCTGCTTTTATCGATTTTGGAAGAGAAAGACATGGATTTTTGTCATTTAATGATATTCAGTCTGATTATTATCAAATTCCAAAAAGTGATTTAGAAATAATTAAAAAAGAAGAAGAAAAAGTTAGAGAAGAACTTTCTAAAGAAGTAGAAGCTAAAGACGAAGAAAATATTGCTAAAGGCAAACTAGAGATTGATGACCCTATAGAAAAAAATAATGAAATAAAAGAAGTGACAGGAAAAGAGGAAGAAAAGAAAAACGAAAAAAAATTTTCGTTTAAGAGATATAAAATACAAGAAGTAATTAAACCAAATCAAGTTATACTAGTTCAAGTGGTTAAGGATGAACGTGGGCAAAAAGGAGCGGCACTCAGCACTTTTATATCAATAGCTGGAAAATATATTGTTTTGATGCCAAATACTTCTAAAGGAGGAGGAATTTCAAGAAAAATTTTTAACCCTGCTGATAGAAAAAAAATAAGAACTATACTTAATCAAATTGAAATTCCGAAAGAAATGGGATTGATAGTAAGGACTGCTGGAAGTAACAAAACAAAAAATGAAATTAACCATGATTTAAATACTTTAGTCAATGTTTGGAATAATATTAAGAATAATGCATTAAATTCAATTGCTCCGTCTTTAATACACCAAGAAAGTGAAATCATTAAGAGAACTTTAAGAGATATGTATGACGAAAGCACAAAAAGTATAATAGTTGAGGGGAATGAAGGATATAAAAAAGCTCAAAATTTCATGAAGATGATGATGCCTTCACATGTAAAAAAAATAAAAAAATATCGTGGCAAAATTCCTCTTTTTATAGAAGAGGATATAGAACAAAAATTAAATCAAATATTTGACTCAGTAATAAAATTAAATTCTGGAGGATATTTAGTTATAAACCCCACGGAAGCTTTAGTCTCTATTGATATAAATTCTGGTAGCTCAATTAAACAAAAAAATATCGAAAGCACTGCTTTAGATACAAATCTTGAGGCTGCAGATGAGATAGCTAGACAAATTAAAATAAGAGATTTATCTGGTTTAATAATAATTGATTTTATTGACATGCTGAGTTATGGAAATAGAAAATTGGTTGAAAGAAGATTAAAAGAAAAATGTAGATCTGATAGAGCTAGAATCCAAATCGGTAGAATAAGTAATTTTGGTTTATTAGAAATGTCAAGACAGAGATTAAGAGAAAGTGCTGTAAAATGGAAAGTAAATTTAACAGATGAGTCATTTGCTCAAAAAATACTAAAATTAGTGGAGTTAAAAACCGTCTTACATAAAGCAAAATTTGTAGAGTTAAAAGTTTGTAAAAAAATTTCAGATTTTCTAAAAGAAAATTTTATTGAAAATTTAACTTATTTTGAAAATAAAAATAAAATGAAAATAGATATCATATCTGACAATAGTCTAATTATTCCAGAATATATTATAGATTTAAAAAATAGGACAAAAAAAACTATCGAATTAATTGAGCATTTTGAAAAATTGAAAAGTTTAGAGTTACAAAAAAAAGAGGATAATACTATAAAAGTTAGAGAAAATCAGAAATTTAAAAAAAAAACTTACAGAAAAAAAAAGTTTTTTAAAAAAGTTAAATAATTCCTTTTGATGGCGATGATGGGCTTCCTAATATTGATTTTTTTATTCTTCCAGCCACATAAGACTGTCTTCCGGCAATAACAGCATTTTTAAAAGCTAAGGCCATCTCTAAAGGTTTTTTTGCTTTTGCAATAGCTGTATTCACTAAAACACCATCGCATCCTAACTCCATAGCAATTGCTGCATCTGAAGCTTGGCCTAAACCTGCATCTATAATTAAAGGTAATTTTGTTTGCTTTCTTATTATACTGATATTCACTTTATTGAGTATACCCAATCCTGAACCTATAGGGGCAGCTAAAGGCATAATAGCACAAGCACCTGAGTTTTCTAATCTTTTAGCCATTAAAGGATCATCATTACAATAAACCATTACTTTAAATCCTTCTTTGGCAAGAATTTCAGTAGAATTTAAAGTTTCTATCATTTCGGGAAATAAATTTTTTTTATCCCCTAAAACTTCTAGTTTTACTAATTTCCAACCACCAATTTCCCTTGCTAATCTCAGTGTTCTTAAAGCTTCTTTTGAATTAAAGCAACCAGCAGTATTTGGTAAATAAGTAATTTTTTTTGGATCAATATAATCCATTAAAAGAGGTTTTTTTTTATCTAAGATATTTACCCGCCTAACTGCTACAGTTACTATTTTAGCACCTGAATACTCTAAGGCTTTGGCACATTCATTCATATTTTTATATTTGCCAGTTCCTATTATTAATCTTGAATTGAACGTTTTGTTAGCTATGGTTAATTTTTTTAAAGTCAATTTATCCACCTCCAATAAAATGGACTATTTCAATTTTATCATTTTTTTTTAACTTAATTTTTTTAAGCATCTTTTTATTTAATATTTCCTCATTTAATTCAATAGCTACTTTTTTTAATGGTATTTTAAACTCATTAACTAGATTTTGAACACTAAGGTTTTTACTTATCACTTTTATCTTACCATTTAATTTAATTTTTATTTTTTTTATTTTTTTCATCGTATATAAGATGTGAATGAATAATAAAATAATTATTATTAATGGTCCAAATCTTAATCTATTAGGTGAAAGAGAACAATCACAATATGGATCTATAACTTTTAAAAATCTCGAGGAAAATTGTATTAAAAAATCAAAAGAGCTCGATTTGAAGCTTAAATTTGCTCAGTCAAATGTAGAAGGTGAATTAGTAAATATTATTCAGGATGCAAGAAAAGATTTTGATGGAATAATTATAAATGCTGCGGCATTTACCCATACATCTGTAGCTATTAGGGATGCATTAAATATTTTTAAAAAACCTATAATTGAATTACATATCTCAAATATTTATAGAAGAGAAGAATTTAGGCAAAAATCCTTAATAAGTGATATAGCAACAGGTGGTATTTTTGGTTTAGGTGCTAATGGTTATATTTTAGCCATAATTTCGATGCACAAATTGTTAAAAAATGAAAATTGATAAAAAAATAATAAAAGAACTAAGTGATTATTTAACTGAATTTAATCTCACTGAATTAGAGTATACTGATAAAGATACAAAAATAAAAGTTTCAAAAAATAATATCTCGATAAATAATGAAGCAACTTCTTTAGAGGATAACTTAAAAAAAGAATCAAAAATATCATTATCTAATACATCTGGTGTTGAAGTAAAATCTCCAATAATAGGAACTGCTTATCATGCGCCTGAGCCTGGTGCAAAAAAATTTGTTGAAGTTGGAAACAAAGTTAAAAAAGGAGATACAGTAATGATAGTAGAAGCTATGAAAACTATGAATCATGTACCTTCAACTTCCGACGGAATTGTAAAAGAAATATGTGTTAGTGATGGACAGCCAGTTGAGTTTGGACAAACAATAATCATTCTTGAATAATGTTTAAAAAAATCTTAATTGCAAACCGTGGGGAAATTGCAGTCAGAATAATTAGAGCATGTAAAGAATGGGGAATTTCTACAGTAGCCGTTCACTCAGATGTTGATCGAGACAGTATGCATGTGAGATTAGCTGATGAAAGTGTGTGCATTGGTTCTCATCAGCCAGCAAATAGCTATCTTAATATTCCTGCAATTTTATCTGCTGTTGATTTAACTAATTCAGAAGCAGTACATCCTGGATATGGATTTTTGTCTGAAAATGCGAGTTTTGCCAAAATCTTAGAGGAAAATAAAATTAAATTTATTGGAGCTTCCTCAAAGCATATCGAGATGATGGGTGATAAAATTCAAGCAAAAAAAATAGCAAAAGAAAATGGTTTACCAATAATTGAAGGTTCAGATGGTGGTGTAAAAGATATTACAGAAGCCAAAAATCTTTGTAAAAAAATTGGTTTTCCCATTTTAATAAAAGCATCCGGCGGTGGTGGGGGAAAAGGGATGAAAATTGTTCATAAAGAGGGAGAATTTGAAACACTTTTTTCTACAGCTAAATCTGAGGCTAAGAAATATTTTGGTAATGATGAAGTTTATATAGAAAAGTTTTTCCAAAATCCTAGACATATTGAAGTTCAAATATTAGCGGGAAAAAATAGAACAGTTCATTTACATGAGAGAGATTGCTCTGTTCAAAGAAGGCATCAAAAATTAATAGAAGAAACTCCTAGTCCAGTTCTTAATAATAATATTAGGGAAGATCTTTTTGATAAAACGTTAAAAATGGTAAGTAAGATTGGATATCAAGGAGCTGGAACAGTGGAATTTATTTATGAGGATGGAAAGTTTTATTTTCTGGAGATGAATACGAGGGTTCAGGTTGAGCATCCAGTTACTGAAATGGTTACTGGTATCGATATTATAAAAGAGCAAATATGGATAGCATTTTCAGGGGAAACTGCACTAGAACAGTCTGATATAAATCCTCGTGGTCATGCTATTGAATGTAGGATTAATGCTGAAGATGCAAGTAAAAATTTTCAACCTTCACCTGGAACTATTGGAATGTGTCATCAACCATCTGGATTCAGAACAAGAGTAGATGGAGCAATTTTCCAGGGTTATAAAGTTACACCTTATTACGATAGTATGGTTTGTAAACTTATTTGTCATGGCAGAAATAGAACTGAAGCTATTCAGAGAATGAATAGGTCACTTGATGAATTTGTTATTGAAGGGATTACAACAACAATTCCTCTGCATAAAAAGCTACTTAATCATAAAAAATTTATTGACTCAGACTTTAATGTAAGCTGGCTTGATAATGAAAAGATAATTTAGTTACAACCTATTAACCAAATGTCATAGACTGGGTGGTCAAAAGATGCGATTGATGGGCTTGAGGAAAACATCCAACCATTAAAAACAAAAACATCATTATTGTCTTTATTTCTAAGATCTTTTACTTGTATATAAGCGGTAATTTCAGGATTGTCATCAAATTCAGAATTTTTACACTTAATACTTTTGATCAAAAGATCTTTATGATTGAAGTTCACTCCATTTTTTAGTTTTATAAGCTTATTTTTAGAACTAACTTTATCTAGAACTTTTATTTCAGTAAATTCTCCGTTTAAATTATTTGCTAAACTAAATTTATTAAAGGTTATTAAAAAAAAAGCTAAAAAAAATAACTTTAATCTAATCTTTCCAACTTTTATATTTTTTTTTAACAACATTTTTGTTCTTATTTGGAAAATATGCATTATCAGTTCCAGTCAAATTTGGTTGATGAGGTTTTTGCCAATCATATTTATCAATATCATGTTTTTTCTCAATTTTATTAGGCATAAAATGAATCCATGAATACCATTCGACCGGGATTTTACTTGCGTCGATCTCACCAGCATAAATAACCCATCTTTTATTGTTCTTACTTTCATAATATTTATTGCCAAAAGAGTCTTTTCCAACAAATTTTCCAAATAAAGTTGTTTTGATTCTTGTGCCAAAGGTATCTTGATTCCACCAAGTGAAAAACTTTTTAAAAAATGTCAACATAAATTATATAAATATTTCAATTCAAAATTGTATAAAATAAATTAGACTAAAATTTGTTTTTGTATATAAATTAATTGAATCATTTTACAAATTAATTTTAAAAATTGGGGTCAAATGGCAAAATATTTAGTTGAAACTTATTATACATGTACTTTTAAGGTAAATCATTATTTAGAAGAGGTAAATGAAACAGAATTGAAAAATTTAGAAAAAAGGAACGATGGAAAATATGAAGTTTTAGATATCAAATTAGATAATAGAAAAACAAAAAGTCTAGACCCAAATAACAAGAAAGTAATTAAAAATAAAAACTTAGAAGTCCTGTCAAATGAACAAGAGAGTAATTCAAGTAAAATTGAAACTGTGATTAAATCATCACAAGAAATTAATAATTCAGAGAATAATAGTAAAAGATATAGTATGCCAGATAGAAGAAAGGGCTATATACAAAAAGCCACAATCGGTAATCATAAAGTTTATCTTCATACAGGAGAGTATGAGGATGGTAAGATTGGAGAGATATTTATTGATACAAGTAAAGAGGGGGAATTAGTTAAAGCGTTAATGAATAATTTTGCAATTGCCGTGTCCTTAGGTCTTCAATATGGTGTGCCACTTGATGAATTTATTAGTGCTTTTGTTGGAACTAAATTTGAACCTTCTGGTAAAGTTCATGGAAATGACAGGATTTTAAGTGCATCATCTATATTGGATTATATATTTAGAGAATTAGCTATTTCTTATCAAAATCGAGAAGATTTAGCTCACACACCTTCTATTGGTATTTCAGATAACACTAATTTGGACGAAAATAGCTCTGAAAGTCAAAATCAATTACTTAAAATTGTAAAAGATATCACAAGTAAAGGTTTCGTAAGAAATAATTATAAAAAAAACCTTGTTGATTTATCTGATGTGAAAATAAGTTTAAAAGGAAAAAAGTAATTTATTTATTTTTCTTTATGGTTAAATTGAGTTCTTTTAATTGATTTTCACTTATTTCTGAAGGAGCTTTCATCATTAGATCTTGCGCGTTCTGATTCATTGGAAACATTGTTACTTCTCTTATATTTTTCTCCTCAGCTAAAAGCATAACAATTCTATCAATTCCTGGTGCAATTCCACCATGTGGAGGAGCTCCGTAACTTAAGGCATTGATCATTCCACTAAATTTTTCATCGACGTTTTTTTTTTCATATCCAGCAACCGAAAATAGCTTATACATTAAATCAGGGATATGATTCCTAATTGCGCCTGATGAAAGTTCTATACCGTTACATACAACATCATATTGATATGCTAAAATATCTAATGGTTTGGTAAGATCTATTTTATTTAATTCACCTTGCGGCATGGAGAAAGGATTATGGCTAAATTCTATTTTATTTGTTTGTTCATTTATTTGAAACATTGGATAATCGACAATCCAACAAAAAGCAAAAAGATTTTCATTAATTAGATTAAGATCTTTTGCAATCCTATTTCGAGCTAAGGAAATAATTTTTTCTAATTCCTTCTCTTTTTCACATGCAAAAAAAATACTATCACCTATTTCTGCTTTAGTTTTTTTCATTAATTCCTTTAAAGCTTCACTAGAAAAAAATTTACCAATAGGACCCTTAGCTGTAATTTCTTTATCTTTTTCAATTGTGAAGTAAGCTAAACCAGAGGCTCCTTGCTCTTTTGCCCACTTATCAATATTATCAAAAAAACTTCTTGGTTTATTTTTAGTATTTTTTGTTACTATACATCTTACCTTTGCCCCAGTATTTACAAGTTTTTTAAAGATTTCAAATGACACATCTTTTCTTAAAAAAATTTCAGTTATATCATTAATAATCAAAGGATTTCTTAAATCAGGTTTGTCGGTACCATACTTAATTAATGATTCTGCATATGGTATTTTAGGAAATTCACTAAACATAAGTTTTTTATTAGAAAATTTTTCAAATGTATTAACTAATAATTTTTCAACTACTTTAAAGATATCTTCTTGCTCTACAAAAGACATTTCAAGATCTAATTGATAAAATTCACCTGGACTTCTGTCAGCTCTAGCGTCCTCATCTCTAAAGCATGGTGCAATTTGGAAGTACTTATCAAATCCTGAAACCATTATAAGTTGTTTAAATTGTTGTGGTGCCTGAGGTAAAGCATAAAATTTTCCAGGATTTAATCTACTTGGTACCAGAAAATCTCTTGCACCTTCAGGACTCGAAGAAGTTAGAATTGGAGTTTGGAATTCTAAAAAACCTAATTTATTCATTTCACTTCTAATGAAAGAAATTACTTTTGATCTTAATATAATGTTTTCGTGGATTTTTTTTCGTCTTAGATCAATAAACCTGTACTTAAGTCTAATTTCTTCAGAATACTCTTGGTCACTAAAGACTGGCATAGGCAGTTCCTTACATGAACCTAAAATTTCATACTTATTAATAATTACTTCAATTTCACCAGTCTCTATATCTTTATTAATTGTCTCATTGGATCTATTAACGACTTTTCCCTCAATTTTGATGACGGTTTCAAGCTGTATCTTCTCTAATTTAGAAAAATTTATATTTTCTTTATCTATTATACATTGGGTTATTCCATAATTGTCTCTAAGATCAATAAACAATAAGTTACCATGATCTCTTTTCTTATTGACCCAGCCAGAGAGTAAAGTTTTTTTGTTAACGTCTTTTTTTCTTAATTCACCACAATTATGACTTCTATATCTGCTCAATTATTCTCCTAAAACTTCTTTTATAATTTTAAAATCAATAGATTTTTTTTTTTTTAAACTTATTTCGTCAATTTTATATATGAAATCAAATATTTTACTATAAGATCTGTCTATTCTTTTAATCAAGTAATTAATTAACTTTTTATCCAAAGAAATTTGACGATCAGATAAATTTTTTAAAATTAATGCAAATATTAAGTCGTCATCTGGTTTATCAATATTTTGCAAAAGAAAACTTTTTGCTCTAGATTTTAAGTCATCTAAATTAAAGTTAATATTTACAATCGGTTTTTCAGAAGTAATAATTAGGTACTTATTATCTTGATCTATAATGTTAATTAAAGTGTAAATTAAATTTTCATCAACTTCTTTTGTTAAATTTTCAATTACTATATTTTGATAAATCTTTATTTCTTGAATGTTTTCATTTTTAAGAAAATTTGAGTCTAGTTTAATTCCGTTAAATTTATTCAAAAAAATATTAATCAAATGTGTTTTTCCAGAAAATCTTTCCCCACTAATATTTAAAAAATTTTTTTCCCATTTTGGCCAATTATTTAATAAATTAAAAATATGTTCATTACTTTTGGAGACATAGAAATCTTTACCTTCAAAATTTTTTTCATAATCAAATTTAATTATTTTTTGATCATATTCTTTCATTTTAAAATCCATGTTCTATTCTGAGTATTGAAGAAAAATTTGTTTTCACCCATCGTTTTTAAAAAAATATTTGGAGTTCCATTAAAAATTATCTGATAATAAATAAAATCTCTATCAAATTTAGAAATTGAAAAATTATAAATTAAATCTGTATTGCCTAAAATTTTTTCAAAACTAGTGATTTTTGAATTATCTAAACTACTGGCTTTTACTGTTATAGGTAGCTTTATTGAGGTATTTATTTGATTCATATTTTTCCAATAATCCTCATAAATAATCTTTAAATCATTTATAATCTTGATAGATTGTTTATTATCGTTTAAATCAATATTTTTGAAAGATTGATTTTTAATATTTATATCATCTTTTATTTTTATTCTTGATAAAACTCTTACATCATTTTTGCTTTTAAAAAATAATGCAATAATTGAGTCATTTAAAAAATATTTATCAGTTATTTCTTTAAAATCATATTCTTCTATAAATTCATATCTATCTTTAATTAAATTAATATCCTCAAGATCTTCGGTTAACAAAATATAATCTATCAAATGAAATGTCTCATTTGTATTGTTCCAATTATCAAAAATTTTATTTTTTGAAAATATCAAAAGATCATTTTCTTTTTCATCTATAATTATTGGAACAAATAAAAACTTTTTTTTACTTAGCGCAGAAGGAAAAATATTCTTACTTTCTAAAAAACTAAAAATTTTTTTTTTATTAAAAGAGACACCTAAATTAACGAAATAGACATCATCAATAAATTTTTCCTCTTTTATTGTGAATGACTCTATCATTCCTTTAATTTCATTTAGTTCAACATTATCTATTTTTATTTGATCCGTTGACTTTACAATTGAAGATATCAACTCAAAAAAAGCTCTTTTAAAACCATCATTAATCACCTCATTTTTATCAAATTTTATCTCGAAAGGCTTCGAAATTTCAATATTATTTATATTGAAAGCCTTAGCACTTAAATTAACTGTGGAAAAAAAAAATAAAATTAGAGATAGAAATATAAAAAAAATATATAAGAATTTCGAATGAATATTTTTATTATTAATTTTCATACCATATAGTAATGAATAAAAACTTATTTACCTATAAAAAAAGTGGTGTAAATATAAAAGCAGCTGATAGCTTTATTAATTTCATTTCATCTGTTTCATCAAAAAAGAGAGGTAAAAAAAAAAATTCAAATATTGGGGGGTTCGGATCAATTTCCAATATTCCAAAACATATTAAAAATCCCAAAATAGTTGCTTGTACAGATGGGGTCGGAACAAAAATAGAAATTGCAAATAATCTAAATAAATTTGATACAATTGGAATAGATTTAGTTGCAATGAGTGTTAATGATCTAATTGTTCAGGGTGCTAAGCCTCTACTTTTTTTAGATTATATATCTATTAATAAAATCAATTTGGTTAAGATGAAATCTATTATCAAAGGAATTATAATTGGATGCAAAAAATCTCAATGTGAATTAGTTGGTGGAGAAACTGCTGAAATGCCTGGAACTTACGAAAAAGGTAAATTTGATATTGCTGGATTTGCTGTTGGAATTGTCGATAATAAAAAAATTTTAAGTAAAGATAAAGTTAAGATAAATGACTTAATAGTAGCTATTCCTTCAAGTGGTCTTCATTCTAATGGTTATTCATTAGTGCGTTATCTACTTCAAAAAAAAAAAATTAATCTTAAAAAAAATAAATTTTTAAGAACAGAGTTGATCAGGCCAACCAAGATATATGTTAAGGAAGTTTTAAAATTAATCGATAAAAATTTAATTAATAGTTGTGCAAATATAACTGGCGGTGGTTTATCTGAAAATATTAAAAGAATTATACCAAAAAATCTTGTTGCAGAGATTGATTTAAATAAAATCAAAGCTCCAAAAATTTTTAGTTGGTTAAAAGAAAATGGTATATCAAACTATGAAATGTTGAAAACCTTTAATTGTGGTGTTGGATTTTGCTTAGTTGTAAATCCAAAAAAATTTAATAAAATAAGTAAGCACTTTACAAAATTATTTAAGCCATACATAATTGGAAAAATCTCAAAAGGAAATAATAAAGTTAAACTTAATGGCTCTATCAATTGGATCTAAAAAAAAGACTGCAGTTTTTATTTCAGGCAATGGAAGTAATTTAAGATCCTTGATAAAATTTTCTAAACTAAAAAAATCACCGATTTCAATTAACTTAATTATTTCTGACAATCTTATGGCAAAAGGTTTAATTTATGCAAATATTTTTAAAATAGATAAAAAGATATTTAAATTCAAAAATAGAAAACTCGATGAAAATAAATTAATTTCAGAGTTAAAAAAAAATAAAATAGAGCTTATATGTTTAGCTGGCTTTATGAAAATTTTATCAAAAACTTTTATTGAAAATTTTAAGGGTATAATTTTAAATATTCACCCTTCTCTTCTTCCAAAATACAAAGGATTAAATACTCATGATAGAGTATTAAAAAAAAAAGATAAATACTCTGGTTGTACAGTTCATTTTGTTAGCTCTAAATTGGACTCTGGTAAAATTATTCTTCAAAAAAGAGTGAAAATTTCTAAAAAAGAAACACCAAAAACACTTGCAAAGAAAATATTAAAGGAAGAGCACAAATTATACCCTAAAGCTATATTAAAGACTTTTAATCTTTAAAAAAAAAATCTATCTCTATTTTGGCATTTTCAATACTATCAGATCCATGAACAGAATTTTTATCAATTGAAATGCCATATTTTTTTCGGATTGTTCCCTCTTCTGCTTCAGTAGGGTTTGTTGATCCCATAAGTGCTCTATTTTCTAGAACCGCACTATTTTTTTCCAAAATCATTACTACAATTGGTCCTGACGATAAGTAGGTACATAAATCGTCGTAGAATGGTTTTGTTTCATGAACTTTATAAAACCTCTCAGCCTCTGATTTTTCGATTTGAATCTTTTTTTCTTTTAAAATCGTAAATCCTTTATTTTTGAACATTTCTTTTATTTCATTATCTAAATTTCGTTCAACTGCGTCTGGCTTTATAATTGAGAGAGTTTGCTCAAGATTACTCATAATTATCTTCTACTAATTGGCTTAATAATCTTACTCCATACCCAGTTGCTCCACCCGGATTTAAAGCACCTCCATATTTTGAAAAAGCCATACCTGCTATATCTAAATGTGCCCAGGGAGTTTTATTTAATATAAATCTTTGTAAAAATTGTGCAGCTGTTGTTGAACCTGCGCCACCAACATAATTTATATTTTGCATATCTGCATTTTTTGAATTTATAAGTTTGTCAAAATTTTCATGTAAAGGCATTCGCCATAACTTTTCCTCTACTTTTTCACCTGACTCTATTAATTGTTTTGATAATTCATCATTGTTTGAGAAAAGTCCTGCATATTCAGATCCTAAAGAAACTATGATTGCGCCTGTTAAAGTTGCTAAATCAATAATAAATTTTGGATTAAATTTTTTTTCTGTAAAAGTTAAAGCATCAGCCAAAACTAATCTACCTTCAGCGTCAGTATTTAATATTTCTATAGTTTTTCCACTATAAGATTTAACAATATCTCCAGGTCGTTGGGCATTACCACTAACCATATTTTCTACTAAGCCCACAACACCAACTGCATTAATTTTTGCTTTTCGCAACGCAAGACTCATCATTAAACCAACTACAGTAGCAGACCCAGCCATATCATAAGTCATATCTTCCATAAATTTTGCAGGTTTTAAAGAATAGCCACCAGTATCAAAACATACTCCTTTACCTACAAATGCTAGAGGTTTAGAATTTTTTTTCAATCCTTTCCATTCCATTGTAACTAAATACGATCCCTTTATACTTCCTTGTCCAACGCCGATTAAAGCATTCATACCTAATTTTTTCATTTGTTTGGTATCATAAACATTTACTTTTAAGCCGTATTTTTTTAAAGCTCTCAATCTTTTTGCATACTCATCTGGATGTAAAACATTGCCTGGCTCAGAGACTAGATCTCTAGTGTAAAACGTTCCTTTTTCAATCGCCTTAAATTTTAATTGGCTTTTAGTTAAAGATTTAATATTTTTTCCGATTATATTTATTTTAATATTATTTAAATCATTTTTTGTTTTATATTTATTAAAGGCATAAGATTTTAATTTTAAACCGTGAAGAAAGTGAGAAATAAAGTTTGGATATTTTATATTTATAATTTCAGAGTTGATTGAATACTCGCTATTTTTACCATAATTTATTCTTCCATAAAGTTCAGCACCTAAATTTTCAATTTTTGAGTTTTTGATCTCTTTTTTGATTGATACTAAAATAATTTTTCTTTTAGAATTTAGTTCAAAAACGAATATACTTTTTTTCAAATCACTAGTTTTTAACAAGTCAGAGATATATGAAAATTCTGATTTAGAAATACTATTTTTTAAAGGCTTCATATCAAACTTCTCATTTACAAATAAAATAAGGTTGCCTGTAATCTTTTTTGGGGCGCTATTTTTGTAATAAATTTGAACACTCATAAATTTTAAATACACTCTGTGCGAGTTAATGCTATATATAAAGTAATTAATTATTTTCAATGAAAAAATTGATATTTCGTAAATTTGCCAAAGATACACTTATTTTCTTCATTATAATGTGTATTAGTGTTGGTTTAATTGTTTGGACACTTCAAGCTGTAAATTATTTTGATTTTGTAACACAAGATGGACATGGTTTAAAAACCTATTTTACTTACACAATTTTTAATTTTCCAAAAATTATTCATAGAATAATTCCATTTATTTTCTTCATTACTCTTTTTTATCTGATTACTAACTATGAACAAAAAAATGAACTTTCGATTTTTTGGATAAATGGAGTAAGCAAAATCGACTTTACTAATAAGATTATTTTTTTATCAATTATATTGACTGTTTTTCAAATATTCTTGGGAAGCATATTTTCTCCTTATTCTCAGTTTAAAGCTAGAGAGTCCCTAAAAAATTCTAACGTTGATTTTTTTACCTCTTTAATTAAAGAGGGGAAATTTATTAATGCCGTAGAAGGGTTAACAATTTTTATTAAAGAAAAAAATGAAGATCAAACTTTTTCAAATATTTTTATAGATGACTCAACTAAAAACAATTCTAAAATGATTTATGCAAAAGATGGAATTATCGTAGATAGTAATCAAAGAAAATCATTTCAATTATTCAATGGAAAAGTAATTAATAACGAAAAAAAAAAGATTAACGTTTTTGGTTTTGAACAAATTGATTTTAATTTAGCTGATTATTCATCTAATTCTATACTTGTTCCAAAAATTCAAGAAAGATCATCTAAAGATCTTTTAACTTGTTTATTAATTTTTCAAAAAAAAATTTCAGAAATTAAAATTAATCCACAGTGTGATAAATCATTATCAAAAGAAATAAATCAAGAATTATTCAAAAGATTTTATAAGCCTCTCTATATTCCATTAATTGCTTTACTATGTTGTTTTTTAGTATTAGTTCCTAAAAATAATTTTAAATATTCCAAAAATAAAAAAATAATTTTTTTACTTACTTTCTTTATTATAATTTTTTCTGAAGCCTCTTTAAGGTATTCATCAATTTCTAAAACCTCAACATATATTTATTTTATTATACCATGGGTTAGCTTTAGTTTAGTTTATTTCTTTTTTAATAGAAGGTCTAAGAATGTTTAAAATTTATGAAAAATATCTGATTAAAAATTTTTTAGGAAAATTTTTTTTAATAAGTTTAATTTTTTTAAGTTTGATAACTATCTTAAGTGTTTTAGAGGAAATTTCATTTTTTAAAGATTTAGACACTAGTTTCCTTTTCCCTTATTTTTTGACTTTACTAGGTGCTCCCATTACATTATTTGAAATATTTCCGTTTATATTTCTTTTGTCAACCCAATTTTTATTTTATGATATTTTTAAAAAAGATGAGCTTAATCTTTTAAAAAGCAATGGATTAAGTAATTTAAAAATTATAAAGATATTATTTATTTCATCAATGTTAATGGGTATTTTGACTGTTTCTTTATATTATTCTTTAGCTTCTAAATTAAAATTTTATTATACAGATATAAAAAATAATTTTTCAAATGATAATAAATATCTTGCTGTTGTTACAGATAGTGGTTTGTGGCTTAAAGATGAGATTAATGATAATACACTAATTGTAAAAGCTAATTATATCAAAGATAATTTTTTGATAGATGTTATTATTAATAAGTTTGATAGTAATTTTAATTTAATCGATACAGTGCAAGCTAATCAAATAGATATAATTAAAAAAGATTGGGTGATCAAAAGTGCGATGATTACAAAAAATAATATCACACAACAAAAAAGTGAAAATATCATACTCAAAACTAATTTTGATCAAGAAAAGATTAATAGTTTATTTTCAAATATATCAACATTGAATCTTTTGGAGCTATTTGATCTAAAAAAAGACTATGAAAAACTTGGATATTCTTCAGACGAAATTATGATTCATTTATTAAAACTTTTTTCTACCCCACTTCTTTATGGAATTTTAACCGTTTTATCCTCAATTATAATGTTCAGCTTCAAAAGGGAAAAATCGATTGTTTTTCACGTAATAATAGGGATTTTCATGTCTGTTATAATTTACTATATAAATTTTATGTTCACCTCACTTGGAAATGCTGGAAAAATACCAATAATATACTCGATCTTTGCACCTTTATTATTTATTTCATTAATTGCAACCATTGGTTTAATTAGAGTTAATGAAAAATAAATTTTTAATATTTTTTTTTATATTTTTGTCTTTACTGAAAAATGCTTTTGCAGATCAATTTTTTTTTGAAACCTCAAAAATTGATGTTACAGAAGGTGGAAAATACATTTATGCCACTAATGGCAAAGCAATATCTGCTGATAAGAATCTAATAATAGAAGCAAATAATTTTGAATATTCAAAAGAATTTCAAAAATTAAAAGCTTCAGAAGGAATCGCTTTAATAAAATCTGATAATATAAAAATAGAATTTGAGCAAATTGAACTTGATCAAATAAATTTAATCATCACTGCAAAAAATAAAGTTAAAATTTATGATAACAATAAAGAAATTATTATAGAGACAGATACAATAACTTATGATCGTAAAATTGGGACAATTCAATCACAAACAAAGTCATTTTTTAAAGATCAACTTCAAAATGAATTTATAGCTGAAAAATTCATTTACGATATTCCTAAAAATCTCTTAAAACTAGAGAGTGCCGAGTTAAAAGATATTCAAGGTAATAATTTTAATTTTGATTTAGCTTTTATAGATACAAAGATAAATAGACTTGTAGGAAAAGATGTATTAATTAATTTAAATAATAAATCTTTTAACGCAGGTAATGAACCAAGGCTTAAAGGAAAGAGTGTTGAATATAGTGATAAAATTACAGAGGTAAATAAAGGAGTTTTTACAACTTGTAAAAAAAATGGAAAATGTCCACCATGGCAATTATCTGCAGAAAAAATTACTCATAATAAACAAAAACAAGTAATTGAATATAAAAATGCATGGTTGAATTTATATGATATTCCAGTCGTATACTTTCCTAAATTTTTCCATCCCGACCCAACTGTGAAAAGGAGATCTGGTTTTCTAATTCCTTCTATTCAAAGTTCTAATACAAATAGTTTTTTAAATATACCCTATTTTAAGGTATTAGATGACAATAAAGATCTTACTTTTTCACCAAGACTTTATCAAGATGATAAAATTTTACTTCAAACAGAGTATAGACAAGCAAACTCAAAAAGTTTTCATATAAGTGACTTTAGTTTTTTCAAGGAGGATGGGGAAGATTCCAAAAATCATTTTTTTTATAAACTTAATAAAAAAATTGATTATTTAAATTTTGAAGATGGTGATATTGATTTGAAAATTCAAAAAACTTCAAATGATACTTATTTAAGAGTTAATAAATTAAAATCACCGATTATTGACAACAAAGAATTTTTAGAATCTTCGATAAATCTTGATTTATACTCCGAAGATTTTTCATTTAGGTCTGAATTAACTGTTTATGAAGATTTAAATATAAATCATAGCGACAGATTTGAATTTATTCTTCCACGTATAGATATTACAAAAAAGATTAAAAATAAAACCAAACTAGATGGAAGTTTTCTATTTAATTCTAATAATTTAATCAGGAATTATGATACAAATA
Source organism: uncultured Pelagibacteraceae bacterium (assembly GCA_902595125.1). Classification (GTDB taxonomy): domain Bacteria; phylum Pseudomonadota; class Alphaproteobacteria; order Pelagibacterales; family Pelagibacteraceae; genus Pelagibacter. Next base: position 1,162 of record CACJOY010000010.1, on the reverse strand, counting down.
TTTTTGAAAAGACAAATATTAATGAATTTATATTTAATTCAAACCCTATGATTACTAATAATGGTTTTATTAATAATTATGATTTAAAAATTAAAAATATAAATTCTGACACTCAAAATTCATCATCATATAAGGAAAATGACAATTATTATTTTTCTGGTTTACTCCAATATAATTCTTCACTTCCACTATTAAAAGAAAATGATGCTTCTAGAAAAATTATCAAACCAAAAATCTCACTGAGAATGAGTCCAAATAGCACTAAAGATATAAGAAAAAAATACGTTAGAATGGATGTAAATAACATTTTTAATCTAGACAGATTGTCTTCAGAAAATACAACAGAGGGAGGTGCCTCAATTACTTACGGTAGCGATTTCACTTTTTTTGATAAAAAAAAATCCCGAGAAACTTTTAACTTTAAAATAGCTAACAATTTAAGATTTGAAGAAAATAAAGACTTTCCAGTAAATAATCAAATTGGTCAAAAAACATCTGATTTTTTTGGAGAAATCTCTTACAGTCCTAATCAAATATTCACAACAAAATATAATGCGTCAGTAAAAAATAATTTAAGTGACATTAGTTATGAAAACTTTTCAACTCAAATAAGTTTAAATAATTTTGTCACAACTTTTGATTATTTGAATGAGAATAACAGCAAGTCAAAAAATTCATACTTAGTAAATAAAACGGGATATTCATTTGATGATAGTAATAGTATTATGTTTTCAACTAGAAAAAATAAAACAACCGATTTAACAGAGTATTATAATTTTATTTATCAATACAAAAATGATTGTTTAGCGGCATCAATTGAATATAACAAAGATTACTATGACGACAGGGATATTAAACCAGAAGAAAGTATTTTCTTCAAATTGACGATTATTCCTTTTGGAGAAACAAGTAGTCCAAATTTAAAAAATTAATGCTAAAAAAAATTATTTTTTCTTATATTATAATTCTGCTTTTTTCGACATCATCATTTTCACAAACAAAAATATTTATTGAGGCTTCAGTCGAGAACGAAATAATCACAAATTACGACATTCAAAAAGAAATTAGATATCTACAAATATTAAATAATGATTTAAAAAACTTAAATGACTCCAAAAAAATTGAAATAGCCAAAAACTCATTAATAAATGAAATAATAAAG
>CACJOY010000009.1 GCA_902595125.1 uncultured Pelagibacteraceae bacterium | reverse complement strand
TATGGGGTGTTGCTGGTGCTTTAATATTTAAAATTATATTTGCTTTATTCGCTACATACTTATTTGAATTTTATTTTATCAAAATTTTAGGGGGTCTGCTTTTAATTTGGATTGTAAACGATTTAAGAAAAGATCTTTTTGAAATAAAAAAAATAAAATCTCCAACAAAAAAATCTAAAGAGCCATCATATATTCAGAGTGTTTATAAAGTTTTATTTGCAGATATTACAATTAGTTTTGATAATGTGATTGGAGTGGTAGGAGCGGCTAAAGGAAATTTCAGTTTTATGATTTTTGGATTAGTCCTATCTGTAATTTTAACTGGAGCTATGGCAACATATCTTGCTAATTATATCCAGAAACATTTGTGGATTGCCTATATTGGACTTGGTTTTATTCTTATAGTTGCAATTCAACTTGTGATTGGAGGATTGGCTGACTTAGATATACTATCAATTAATGAAGAGTTTAGAAAATACTTTTAATAAGCCATAAATAGCTAATTAAATATGGTAAATTCCTTGTTGAAAGTTTCAATAAATAAGATTTAATTTGTCTTTTATAAATTGTTAACAAATATAGAGGAAAATAATGAAAAAACTATTTATCGCTGCATTTATTTTTGTTTCTACTTTTACAACAAATGTTTTTGCAGAAATTAAAATGGGGATTATCTTAGGATTTACTGGTCCTATTGAATCTCTAACACCAGCTATGGCAGCCTCAGCTGAGCTAGCTTTTAAAGAAGCTTCGGACTCAGGCTCATTATTAGGTGGAGAAACAATCACAGTCGTGAGAGCAGACTCAACATGTGTAGACTCAGCAGCAGCTACAGCAGCAGCTGAAGGTGTTATTTCACAAGGTGTGGCAGCTATTATGGGTGCTGACTGTTCAGGTGTAACTGGAGCAATTGCTTCAAATGTTGCTGTACCAAATGGTGTAGTAATGATTTCACCATCAGCTACATCACCAGGATTAACAACTCTTGATGACAAAGGATATTTTTTTAGAACAGCTCCTTCAGATGCAAGAGGTGGTCAAATATTAGCTGATATAACAAAAGATAGAAGAGTAAAAAGTGTTGCAATAACCTATACAAATAATGATTACGGAAAAGGTTTAGCTGATGTTTATGAAGCAGCTGTTAAAGCTCATGGTATTAAGGTAACTACTGTTACTGCTCATGAAGACGGTAAAGCAGATTATTCATCTGAAGTTGCAACTTTAGCTTCAGCAGGTGGAGATGCTGTTGCAGTAATTGGTTATCTTGATCAAGGAGGAAAAGGAATTATTCAGGCCTCACTAGACTCTGGAGCATTTGATAAATTTATTTTATCTGATGGTATGATCGGTCAATCTTTGGTAGATACATTTGGAAAAGACTTGAAAAAATCTTTTGGTTCAATGCCAGGTTCAACTGGTAAAGGAGCTGGAGTATTTGCCAAAGTAGCAAGTGCTGCAGGCATAGATAGTTCTGGACCTTATACAAGTGAGTCTTACGATGCTGCTGCTTTAATAATTTTAGCTATGCAAGCAGGTAACTCAGCTGACAGAGCATCAATTGCAAAAAATGTAATGGATGTTGCTAATGGTCCTGGAACAAAGATTTATCCAGGTGAACTAAAAAAAGGTTTAGATTTACTAGCAAAAGGTAAAAAAGTTGACTACGAAGGTGCAACTGGAGTTACTTTTACTAGCGTCGGGGAAGCTGAAGGTTCTTTCTTAGAACAAGAAATCAAAGGCGGAAAATTTAAAACTAAAAAGCAAAGATAATTAATATCTAATTTAAAACTCCGGCAATTAAATTTGCCGGGGTTTTTTTATTTTTTAGTTAAAATTTCAGCCCTTAAAGTAGTCAAAATAATTAAAATCATAAGAGGTATGCATATAATATTCATCATTTTCCAGTTGGTAAGTGCTATCAAAACCCCAGCTGACAAGCTACCAATTGCATGAACAGAATAAACTATAAAATCATTTATACCTTGCGCTCTATATTTTTCTTCTTCTTTATAAGTTAAGACTAGTAAACTTGTACCAGATATAAATAAAAAATTCCAACCTAAACCTAAAAAAATTAATGCAAACATATAATTATAATAAGTTTGATCAAAGAAACTTGCTATTATAGTTATGCTATAGAGAAACACTCCTGCATACATTATGTTGCTATGACCAAATTTTTTAATTAAATGACCTGTAACTAGAGAAGGTAAAAACATTGCTACAACATGAAACTGTATAACCAGACCAGTTTTACTAAGGCTGATTTTTTCCATTACATGCATACTCAATGGGGTTGCAGTCATTAAAAATGTCATTATTGCATATCCAAATGCTGAGGCTACAAGCGCCTGTAAAAATCTAGGTTGCGAAATTAATTCTACAATACTTCTTCCAGAACTTTTTATAGTAGACTCTAACTTTGATGTATTTTCATAAAATAAAAATAAAATCGCAGGTATAATAGTTAGAATAGCAAGTGATAAATAAGATCCAACATACAATTGATCGGTAATAATGTCTTTTCCATAATTTGCCATACTTGGCCCTAATAATGCTGAAACAATTCCACCTAATAAAATTATTGAAATTGCCCTAGGCACTTTACTTTTTTCAACACTTTCAGCTGCGGCAAAACGATATTGATGTGTAAAAGCCATACCAACACCAATGAAAAAATTTGCAAAACAAAATAATATAAAATTCTGATCCATTATTGAATAAGCTCCTAAAATACAAACTAAAAAATTTCCAATTGATGCTAAAATAAATCCAGCTTTTCTTCCTATTAAACTCATCACTTTTGTTGCAAAGATTGCACCTATTGCTATGCCAACTACTGATATCGACATTGGCAAGGTAGAAAGAGATATTAAAGGACTAATTTGAGAACCAATAATTCCGCTTAAAAATACAGTTACTGGAGCTGCAGTAAAACTAAAAATTTGACTTAATGTAAGAATTAAAAGATTTTTATTCATCAAAACATATACTTGTCAGCCATATACATGGCCCAAGCTAATGCTGCACCTAAAATAATATATTTCATGATAAAGTTATTTTATTTCTATTTTTTCAGGAAGTATACCTTTTGGTCTATATCTCATAATCAATAATAAGCCTATTCCCATCATCAAAAACCTAAAATATGGTACACTTTCAACTAGATGAATTTTTAAAAAATGAGTATCGGCTAATCCTGAAGTAGTTAAATTAATTAAGAATAATGCAATTGGTGCTGCTTCAATCCATAAAAACCAAACCGCAAAACCTCCTAAAATTGCACCGAAATTATTTCCACTTCCGCCAACAATTACCATTACCCAAATTAAAAAAGTATATCTCATTGGTCTATAGCTTCCTGGTGTAAACAATCCATCCTGTGTTACAAGCATAGCTCCAGCAATTCCTACAATTGCTGATCCTAAAACAAAAATTAACAAATGTTGCTTAACAACATTTTTACCCATAGCATTAGCGGCTTCTTCATTATCTCTAATTGCTCTCATCATTCTTCCCCACGGTGAATAAAGTGCTTTTTGAGTTAAAATCAAAAGTATAATTACAACTACTAAAAATAATCCTGAATAACATAGTTTAACAAATATTGATGATCCTTCGATTACCAATTGATTTAAAGTAGCTTGTCTATCAGCCAAATCAGATATTAAAGCTAGTTTACCTGAATTAAATTTTTCAACTAAATTAATGAACCAATCTGTTGTTTGAAGGTCTACTTCATAAGGTGCTGGTCTTTTTAAACCAATTACATTTTTAACTCCTCTAGTAAGCCAATCTTCATGTTTTATGATAGCAATTACAATTTCAGATATAAGCAAAGTTGCTATTGCTAAATAATCAGCTCTGAGCCCCAACGCAACTTTTCCAACCACGAATGCTAAGCCTCCAGCAAATAAAGCTCCAACTATCCAAGAAAAAACTATTGGTAATCCCAATCCTCCTAAAAAACCTGTTTTGGCTGGATCAATTGCTTCAATAGCCTCAATACCTGGTTCAGCAGTAATTCTGATAATAACAATTCCAGCTACAATAATTGCTGCTATAGAATAAGTTCTAATCTTAGACTTCTCATATCTCTTTAAGACAAATTTAATAGTCATAATCATCACGATAATAATTAATAAAGATGTTAAAATATCAAAACCTCCTGCTCTCCAAGCGTCCTGAACAGGGTCTACTGAAATTAAAACAGCAGCTAAACCTCCCAAGGCGGTATAACCCATTATCCCAAAATTGATTAAACCTGCATAACCCCATTGGATATTTGCTCCCAAAGTCATCACTGCTGATATTAAACAAAGGTTAAATATTGATAGAGCTATATTCCATGATTGAAAAATACCTACTAAGATAATTAAACCCATCATAATACTATAAGCAGCTATTACATTTAGATTTTTTCTCATAGAACTTTTCCTTTAAAGATTCCTGATGGTCGATACAATAAGACAATCACAAGTATTGAAAATGAGACTGCAAATTTATAATCAGTTGATAGTAACTGAACCAAACTATCTGGTTCCATACTTTCAGGTAGAACATACATAAAAAATTTTCTATAGGCATAAGTCAAAAGAATTTCTGAAAATGCAATTACATAGCCTCCTAAAAATGCGCCAAATGGATTTCCAATACCTCCAACAATTGCTGCAGCAAATATTGGAAGCATATTATTGAAGTAAGTAAATGGTTTAAAACTTTTATCGAGACCATATAAAGCTCCACCAATTGTAGCTAAGATACCCGCTATAATCCAAGTTATCATAACTATCTTTTTTGGATCTATTCCTGAGAGTAATGCTAAGTCCTCATTATCTGAATATGCTCTCATACTTTTTCCAGTTTTTGTTTTATTTAAAAACCAGAAAAGAGTTGAAACCAAAACCATTGTTACAATTACCGTGATAACTTGAGTTGATTTAATTGCAAGGCCTTCATTTAGACCTGTTATTTCTTTGAATTCTCCAGCTTTTATTATAAATTTTTCTCCATCAAAAAATCTTCTATCTGAAGGACCAATTATAATTCTTACAACTGCTTGGGTTACAAACATTACACCAATACTAACCATTGCTAATTGAACCGGTGGGCTTTTATTTGTTCTGTAGTATTTAAAAACAAATTTGTCCACTAGAAGCATGTAACTAATCATAAATATTATAGCAAAAGGAATAGCTAAAAGTGCTGTTGGTAAAACACCTAAACTAATACCTAAAGATTGAAAATACCAAGTGAATAGAATTGTAAACATTGTACCAAAAGACATCATGTCTCCTGTCGCAAAGTTAGCAAATCTTAAAATTCCGTAGATCAAAGTTACAAAAATTGCTCCTAATGCTAATTGAGATCCATATGCAAGAGCTGGAACGAAAATATAATTCAACAAAAGAATAATTGCATTTAAAAAGTCCATACTAACCACCTAAAAAAGAGCTTCTAACTCTTTTGTCATCTAATAATTCTTTTCCGGTTCCAGAATAACGATTTTCACCTGTTACTAATACATAGCCTCTGTCAGAAATATTTAAGGCTTGTTTTGCATTTTGTTCTACCATCAAAATTGCAACATTTGTTCTCTTAACTTTTATTATATGATCAAATAATTCATCCATAACTATTGGCGAAACACCAGCTGTTGGCTCATCTAGCATTAAAACTGAGGGTTTTATCATCAAAGCTCTACCAAGTGCTACCTGTTGCCTTTGTCCTCCAGATAATTCTCCAACCAATTGGCTTTTTTTTTCTTTAAGTATTGGAAATAAATCGTAAATTTCGTCAATAACTGATCTAAAATCACTATCAATCAAGAAAGCTCCCATCTCTAGATTTTCCTCTACAGTCATACCTGAAAATACATTCTTAGTCTGTGGTACAAATGAAATGCCCTCTTTCACTCTATCTTGAGGTGATAAATTTGAAATATCTTTTCCATCTATAACTACAGATCCAGATTTTAGATTTAATAAACCTAACATTGCTTTCATTGCAGTTGATTTTCCAGCTCCATTAGGTCCAAGAATAGAGACTATTTCTCCTCTTTCGACATTAACAGAACATGAATTAATTATATCTGGGCCACTTCCATATCCACCAGTCATTTTGTTACCTTCAAAAAATGCCATAATTAATTTGCCTCTAGTTTTGAACCTCGTCCAAGATAACTTTCAATAACCTTTTCATCTTTTTTTGCGTCTTCAACAGAGCCTTCAAATAGAACTGATCCTTCCGCCATAACAATAACTGGATCACATAATCTTCCAATGAAATCCATATCGTGCTCAATCATACAAAAAGTATAACCTTTATCTTTATTCAATTTTTCTATAGCAGTTCCAAGATCTTTAAGTAAAGTTCTATTAACACCTGCTCCTACTTCATCTAATAATACTAATTTAGCATCAACCATCATTGTTCGACCAAGTTCTAGTAATTTTTTTTGACCCCCTGACAAATTTCCAGCTAATTCGTTTTTTAAATGACTTAAATTAAGAAAATCTACTACCTCTATAGCTTTTTCTTTTATTTGACTCTCTTCTTTTGCTACTAATGATGGCTTCAATAATGCGTTCATTATTTTTTCTCCAGATTGATTACCTGGTACCATCATTAAATTTTCTAAAACTGACAAATTTGTAAACTCATGTGCTATTTGAAAAGTTCTAAGTAATCCTTTTGAAAATAGTTCATAGGAAGGTATATCGGTTATATTTTCATTATTAAACATAACATTTCCAGCTGATGATTTTAAATTACCAGCTATTAAGTTGAATAAAGTTGTTTTGCCAGATCCGTTAGGTCCAATGATTCCTGTGATAGTTCCTTTCTTTACCTTTATAGAACAGTTAGAAACTGCCGCTAGACCTCCAAAATATTTTGATAAATTGCTAATTTCTAAAATGTTTTCGGACATCGATTACTTGTTTAATCTTTTGTGGATAAGATTCAAAGTATTAATTACTGATTTATAAACCCCTTTTTTATTCATTTCTTTTAAACCTTGCTCATTTAATCCTTTAGGAGTTTGAGATTCTTTTACTAAAAATTTTAATTCTTTTTTTGACTGAGCCACTGCATCTTGGGATAAAGCTAGAAATAATGTGGTAATATATTTTTGAGCATCTAATTTTTTTACACCTTTTTTGACCAGCCATTCACTCATTACTTTTAATATTTCATAATAGGAAGCCATCATTCCTGAAGTTGACCAAAAATTAATTGATAAGTTTTCATTCTTGATTTCTATAGTTGATCCAATTTTATTAAAAAAATTTTTTACTTTTTTATTTGGTGGACAAATTGGGATAGGTCCTTTTTTTAATGATATTGGAGGCAAAGGTATTGCTTTTACTATATTAGCTTTAATCTTAATCATCTTTTTTAGATCTTTTAATGTAATAGTAGAAATAAAACTAATAATTGTTTGGTTATTTCTAAATTTTAAATTTTTAATTATCTTTTTACCTACAGATGGCGTAACTGACAAAAAAACCCAATTACTTTTATCTATAATTTCTTGATTGTTTTTTTCTATTACTATTCTTTTAAACTTTTTTTTTAAATTTTTTGATATGTTTGTGTTTCTTTTAGAAATATATATCTTTTCATATTTTATTGAAGATTTAGTAATTCCAATAATTACTGATGAAGCTATTTTACCTGTACCTATAAAGCCTAATTTCATAGTTTAATTTTATTTTATAAGTAAGTAGAAGGATAGAAAAAATTGATAAAAAAAAACCCTCCTGAAAAGGAGGGTTTTTTAAATTTTTTAAATAATATATTTAGAATTGCTTACCAATAGATAATGCAAAAGCAGTATTATCTATATCAGCAGTAACTTTAGTATTATTAGATGTAGTTACAGATATATCGTCATAATCTGTCACAGCATACTCAGCTTTTACAAACAAACTGTTTCCAAAAACTTTTTTAACTCCAGCACCAAGTTTAAATCCGTTAAGAGATAAATCCTCAGTTTTATTAGTTGAAGATATTGATGTTACACCAGCTTCAACATCTGCGTTAACATATCCAAGAGTACCGAAAAGTGTTACACCATTATCCATAGTAACACCTGGTTGGATATATACTGTTATATGTCTATCTAAATCAACTGTACCTTTGTTAGTACCTGATGTTTGAGGACAAGCACCTGCAGCTTTCGCTTTACAAGATTGCTGAGTTGTCGATCTAGCATCAAGCTCTGCAGATCCAGGCACAACATCTATTCCAAATGTTAATGATCCTGGTCCAGAACCTGCTTCATTAGTAACTTCGAAGAATATCGAACCATATCCAATATCATTTGTGATGTCTTTTGTTGTGTTTATTGTTCCGTTAGAGTCAATATCATCAGTAACTGTAGAATCGATCGTTGCAGCAATCCCAGTAATACCTATTGACTTGGTCGCAGCATTAGCTGGCATTATGTAAATTAATACACAAGCAAGACCTAGTAATATTTTTTTCATAGTTATCTTTCGTTATTAACGTTAATAAATAATTTATAAATTAAAGGGATTCTTAACATTTTAATCGATTAAGTACAGTAAATGAATGTGCATGTTTGAGTTGTAGTAAAAAGAAAAGGAAAATTAAGGTTATTTTGTTGTATATTTATCACAATTTATATTTTTATTTTATTGCTTATAGAGTGAAATTCTTATTGATGGAAGATAGTCCTCAAAACCGGGAGCTAAAGATGGCTAAGAAGGACTATCTAAGAACTTATAACAGATCCAAAAAAAAATGCATTATATTTTTTTTCTAATATAAGAGAATTATGAAAAAAAAGGACCTTAGACCTGTTACCAAGGTCAAAAATCCAGAGCCACATAAAGAAGATCCAAATTGGGTCATTTGGGCTGCATGGGCTGATCGGATCACTTTTGAAGAAATTGAAAAAACAACTGGTTATCGAGAATCTGATGTAATTAAAATTATGAGAAGATCTTTAAAACCCACCTCTTTCAGATTATGGAGAAAAAGGGTTAATCAAAAAAGCATAAAACATAGAAAAAAATTTGAATATTCTAGAAAACAAATCGCTAGTAAAATCCGGAAAGTTGACTATTTATAATTGATGAAAAAAATTACCATCTATACTGGACCACATTGTAACTACTGTGATGCAGCCAAAAGATTATTAACAAGAAATAATGCTCCTTATGAAGAAATTAATATTGCACAAGTTGATGGTGCAATGGATGAGATGATTAAAAAAGCAAATGGAAAAAGAACTATACCACAAATATTTTTTAATGATCTACATATAGGTGGTTACGATGAAGTTAGAGCTTTAGAAAAAGAAAATAAATTAAAAGAAAAATTAAGATAACTATTTTCTTAATTTTCTTCTTTAAAAACTAAACAAATACCATTATTACAATATCTCTTACCTGTAGGCTCTGGTCCATCGTCAAAAATATGACCATGATGCGCATTACAATTTTTACAATGATATTCCGTACGAGCATAACCTGTCAAATAATCAGTTTTTGTTTCAAAAACATCTGGTAATGATTGAAAAAATGAAGGCCAACCAGACCCACTTTCATATTTTGTTTTAGAGTCAAATAATTTTACTCCACAATTTGCACAGTGGAAACTTCCTTTTCTTTTTTCATCATTTAAATCACTCGAACCAGGTGGTTCTGTCCCATCTTCAAACATAACTAATCTTTGTTCTGCTGTAAGATTTTGATTTTTTTTATTCATATTTCTAAATCAATTTAGCACAAGATTGATGTAAATAAGAATGTAATTCAACAAGCTTTTTAAAATCTTTGTTATATCCCCCACCTAGAACACCACAAAGTGGTACACCCTTAGAAAAAAAATTATCAGTAACCAGCCCATCTCTTTCTTTTATTCCTTCGTCTGAAATTTTTAATTTACCTAAGCGGTCATTAAAATGAATATCAACGCCAGCTATATAAAAAACAAAATCAAAATTCTCTTGATTTAATTGGTTTAGATAAAACTTCAGTATTTTAATATATTCTTTATCCTCCATATTATCACTTAGCTCAACATCGAGATCACTTATTGATTTTTTTACTGGATAATTTGATTTTGAATGCATACTAAAAGTAAATACATTTTTGTTATCTCTAAAAATATCAGAATTACCATTTCCTTGATGCACATCTAAATCAACAATTAAAATTCTTCCAGCTAATCCTCTTTCAATTAAATAATTAGCAGCAACAGCTACATCATTAAAAACACAATATCCTGCCCCACTATCATAACTTGCATGATGACTGCCTCCAGCAGTATTACAAGCTATTCCATTATTAATCGCAAGCTTAGAGGCTAGTACTGTTCCTCCTGTTGCAACTAAGGATCTCTGAACAACGCTATCAACTAAAGGAAAGCCAATCTTTTTAACAGCTAAATCATCTAAAGTTTTATTTTTAATATCATTAATATATTTTTCAGAATGTGCTTTCTTAAGAGTCTTGTCAGAGCACGGGTAAGGTTTATGAAATTTTCTAACTATCCTTTTTTTAATCAAGTAATTAGCAAGTTCACTAAATTTATTAATTGGAAATTTATGATCATCTCCAATTTTTGCAAAATAATCTTCATGATTTACAACAGATAATTCCATAATTATTCGATTATTCTTATTGGTTTACCGTTTACACATGCCTCTAAGCATTCAATCATTTGACTATAATAAATGTGATAATTTTCAGTAGTTACATATCCTATATGAGGTGTAAGTAAAGCATTGGGCAAAAACCTTAATTTATTATTTTCTGATAAAGGCTCTTTCTCGTATACATCTAAGCCAGCTCCAGCAATTACATTTGTTGATAATGCAATAATTAAATCGTCTTCATTTATTATAGATCCTCTTGAAGTATTAATTAAATATGCAGTTTTTTTCATCTTATCCATTTCCTTTAATGTAATACAATTTTTATATCTTTCACCACCTTGAACATGAATAGATAAAAAATCTGAATTTTGTATCAAATCTTCTTTGCTGCAAGGTAGAACATCTAATTTTTTACAAGTATCTAAATTCAAATTTTCACTCCAAGCCATTACTTGCATACCAAAGGCTTTACCAATTTTAGCTACTTGGGAGCCCACTTTACCAAGACCAACAACTCCTAGTACTTTGCCTTTCAATTCTACTCCGATAGTTGTTTGCCAATAACCTTGGTACATATTGTCTATTTCTTCTTTAAAATGTCTTGCTAATCCAAGTATTAGAGCCCAAGTTAATTCAGGTGTTGGGTTAGTGTTGCTATCTGTTCCACTAACTATTATTTTTCTTTTTTTTGTAGCATCTAAATCTATCAATTTATTTTTAGAACCACTCGTAATAATAAATTTAAGATTTAACAAATTATTAATTAAATTTTTTGTAATTGGAGTCCTTTCTCTCATTATTAGTAACACCTGAATATCTTTTAACTTTTCTATAGCTTCATCTTCATCAGCAAATGCCTCGTTAAAAATTTTAAATTCATATCTTCCAGATAATTTTTTTAAATCTATAAATTGCTGTGAAACATTTTGATAATCATCTAAGATTGCAACTTTAAGCATTTTTATTTTCTCTGTTAGATAAGTATAGACCTATAATAATTAAGATTGCTCCAATCAAATGAAAAAATTGAAATTTTTCATTAAAAAAAGCTATTGCCATGATTGTGCTGAATAAAGGAATTAATGACAAAAATATACCTGCTCTGTTAGCTCCTATGATAGATACTGCTCCAGCCCAACAATAGTAAGAACCTATACTTGGAAAAATAGCTAAAAATATAAGAGCATAAACTAAATTAATATCAAAATTAATTACATGTCCATTAGAAAGCTCATATAAAAATTGTGGAAAAACACATATTAACCCAAATGTACAAATAACATGCACTAATGTTAGTAATGGTAGGGTAAATTTCTTTTTCTTAAGAAGAGTTGAGTAAACCCCCCAAGTAACAACAGCTCCTATCATTATTAAATCTCCCTTGTTAAAATTTAATGAGAGCAAAATATCTAGTTTTAGTCTGGTGATAATTGCTAGAATTCCACACGCTGAAATAATAAGACCTGAAATTTGAAATTTATTAGTCTTTTCAATTTTAAATAAAAAACAAAGTAAAATTATTATCGCTGGGATAGCTGTATTAAAAAGAGATGAATTAATTACTTGAGTATAAATTAATGATAAGTAGGTAAACGAATTAAATAAACCAACACTTGTTAATCCTAAGAAAAATAATAAGGGTAAATTATTTAAAATCGTATTTTTGTATTTAATTATTTCTTTATAGGTAAAAGGTAATAATATAATCCAAACAAGTAACCATCGATAAAATACTAGGGATAAAGGAGGAATCTCTATCAAAAAAGCGTACTTTCCTATAATAAAATTTCCAGCCCAAAATAATGTTGCACAAATTAACATAATGTATGCTTTTGTGCTTTGCATAAAACTAGCTAAATCTAATAGAGCTATAAGGTTCTAGGTTTAAATTAGTATTTTCTTTAGCTATCATTCCAGAGACAATCTTTCCAGATATTGGACCTAATGTCCATCCTAAATGATGATGTCCAAAGCAATAAAAAATATTTTTATAATTTTTTGATGGTCCCATCACTGGTAGAAAATCTGGTAAAGTTGGTCGAAAACCTAACCATTCATCTTCATGCTCTGGTAAGTCACCTAGCATATATTTCGCATTATTTATTAAATTTTTAATTCTCGATTTTGATAATGGATTTTTTAAGCCACCAAATTCTACTGTGCCAACTACCCTCAATCCTTGTTCCATTGGTGTGATACCAAAGCCTCTGTTAGAAAAGATTACTGGTCTTGACAGGAGATGATCACAATCTTTAAAGTGAATGTGATATCCTCTCTCAGTATCTAAAGGAATTTTTTCATCTAGTTTGTCTGTTAATTTTTTAGAGAAAGCCCCACATGCAATTACTACTTTATCAAAAGTAAATTTTTGGGTATCGTCTTTCAAAACGGGTCTCTCATCATCGAATTGAATATCCCAAATATTTGTTTTATTAAATCTTCCACCTTTTTTCAAAAAAAGTTCAAAAAATTTAAGTAAGATTTTTTTAGGATTTCTAGCATGTCTAGCGTATGGATAATAAACACCTCCGTGATAGAATGGTTTAATATTTGGCTCTAAATCATGAATTTCACTTTTATTAACAATTTGTTGTTTGACTCCTAATTCATCTCTAACTTTAATTTCTAATTCACGACTTTTTAAATCCTTTTCATTCCATATATAAAGAATTCCTCTATTTTCAACTAAGCCACTACTATCGACCTCATCAAATAACTCATCATATGCCGGCAGAGCTAAATCTAAAATTTGATGCATATTTTTTGCAGTATGCATCATTTTTTTTTTACTAGTATTTAAAATAAATTTAAAAAACCAAGGGATCATCTTAGGAACATAATTCCATTTAAGCGCTAAAGGTCCTGTTGAACTTAATAGCATTGCCGGAACATCAGCTAGTACATCAGTTCTATTTAATGAAAGTGATGCATATGGAGAAAAGTGACCAGCATTTCCATATGAAGCCGCTGGACTTCCAGGTTCATCTCTGTCAAAGATTGTTACCTCATAACCCTTTTTTTGTAGAAATAAAGCATTTGAAATTCCCTGTATTCCAGCTCCAATTATTCCTATTTTTAATTTATTAGACATACTGTTATATACAATTAATTTTCAAAGTTATTTAAGCGACAAATTATACTTATGCAATGGCTTGTTGACTGTGTACTTTTGCACTCATTACAACTCCAAAACCAATCATTGTAGCCAACATTGATGAACCACCATATGACATTATAGGAAGTGGGGAACCTACAATTGGAAGTAAACCGAGAACCATGCTCATATTTATTGTAATGTAAACAAATATAGCTGCCCCAAAACTATAACAAAATATTTTTGCAAAATAACTTCTTGATAAAATCCCAATTGCAACAATTCTATAAATAATTATTGCATATATTATAAGAAGAATAGCTGATCCAATAAAACCAAATTCTTCTGAGAAAAGTGTAAAAATAAAATCTGTATGTTTTTCAGGTAAAAACTCTAAATAACTCTGGGTTCCTTTCAAAAAACCCTTTCCAAAAATTCCACCTGAACCAACAGCAATTTTAGATTGTATAATTTGATAACCTGCACCTAGAGGGTCTCTGTCAGGATTTAAAAAAGTTAAAACTCTTAATTTTTGATAAGGCTTTAAAAATGAGATTATAAAGGGAAGTGAAATTAAAAAACCCAACATTGTATATATAAAATACTTATGATTTATTCCAGCGAACCATATAACTGCTATACCGCTTATGGCTATTAAAAGGGATGTTCCAAGATCTGGCTGAACAATTACCAGTCCCATTGGCAATATAATTATGATTAGAGAAGTTAAAATTGTATAAATTGAGTTAACATTTTCTAATTTCATTCTATGAAAATATTTCGCAAGACATAAAATTATACAAATCTTCATTAATTCTGATGGTTGAAGGTTAATAAAATATAAATCCATCCATCTTTGAGATCCTGATGATTTTATTCCAAAAAAATAAGTCCAAATCAACAATGCAATAACTATTAAATAAGATAAATATCCTATTGAGAACCAAAATTTGATATTAATGAATGAAAAAATAAGCATCATAATTGTAAATATTACTAATTTTACAAAATGACTTTTAGTATGAAATAAAATATTACCTCCATCAGTTGAATACATCGTTGTTAGACTAATAAAACCTAACAATAAAATACAAGCTAACAAAACATAATCAAAATTTCTTAATTTTTGAAAAATACCGAATGAGTTATTTGATAATTTTGTATGATGATACATTTAAATCTCCAAATATTTTTTTTCACTTATTGATTTTCTTAGCAAGTCTCTATCAATGATCTTTTTAAATAATTTTTTTGCCATCGGTGCAGCTGTAGTACTTCCATTTCCTCCGTGTTCTACTAATATACTTAACGCATAACGAGGGTTTTTATATGGACCATATGCTACATAAAGAGCGTGATCTCTCTCTTCATAAGGAATCTCAAAAGTTTTTAGGTCAAGCTCTCTATCTTCTTTTGTAATTTTTTTAACTTGAGCTGTTCCAGTTTTTCCAGCAAATTGATATTTTAGATCATCAATTCTAGATCGATAGGAGGTTCCTCTGACTTCATTAGTTGAAGCATACATAGCATCTTGAATGATCTTAATATTATTTGAGTCTTTATATAATGGAGTAAATTTATCAACCTGAGACACACTATTATCATCATTAGCAACTATTTTTGGGTAAATCTTATAACCTCCATTACCAATTTGGGCAGTCATTAAACATAATTGAATTGGAGTTGTTTGAATATAACCTTGGCCAATTCCAGTAATTACAGTTTCTCCCAATAACCAGCTTTGTCCTAAAGCATTTTTTTTCCAAAGCGTATTAGGAATTAAACCTTTTTTTTCTATATTAAATAAATCACCAAAAACTTCTTTTCCTAATCCAAATTTTTTAGCAGTCTCACTTAGTTTATCCACTCCCAGTTTACGAGCTACCTCATAAAAATATGTATCACAGGATTGTTTCATGGCATTTCTTAAATTCATAAATCCATGTCCCTCTTTTTTCCAACAATGATAAGTCTGGCCATATAATTCTAACGGATGCTTATGACCTCTACAATTTACTGTAAAATTAGTGTTTATAATTCCATTCTCTAATGCAGATAAGGCAACAATGGGTTTTATAGTCGATCCTGGAGAATAAGTACCTTGTAAAGTCTTATTCACAAGCGGTTTCATTGGATTATTTCGGATTAATTGCCAATCATCTTGACTAATTCCAAAAACAAATAAATTAGGATCAAAGGATGGCGATGAATGCATTGCAATAATAGATCCTGTGTAAATATCCATTACACATATCGAGCCAGCTTTTTCTTTTAATAATTCACTTGTTAATTTTTGAACTTCGGTATCAATTGTAAGTTTAAGATTTTTTCCTTGTTTTCCTTTTTGAAATTCTAACTGATTAATTCTTCTTCCATAAGCATTAACTTCATATCTTTCTATATCATTTGTTCCTATAAGTTTATCTTCAAAAGACTTTTCTAAGCCTACTTTACCAACTTTAAGTCCTGGTACAAAATTTTTCTTAATAATCTCGGAGTTTTCTATGTCATTTTCATTTGCCTGACTGACATAACCTACGACATGAGTAAAGTTTTCTTTAAATGGATAATTTCTTGAAATAGAAATTACTGGTTTGACCCCATTCAAATCATATAAATGATTATTAATTTTTGAAAATTTTTTCCAACTAAGGTTATCTGATACTATTAGCGTCTCCCATGGTTTTATCTCATTCTTTTTTTTTAATACTTTGCTAAATTCTTTATCAGTCATTTCTAATAAGTCTTTGACTCTGTATATTACATACCTAAAATCCTCAACTTGTTCTGGAATAATATGAAGTTGATAAGCTTCAAAATTTCCAGCAATTACATTCCCAAAATAATCAGTAATTTCACCTCTAACAGGAGCTAGTTTCCACTCTCTAATCCTGTTTTTATCTGAGAGTGTAAGATATTTTTTATTTTCTTTAACTTGCAAAAAGAACAGTCTACTAACTAAACCAATCATTATAAAAAATTTAAATGAGCCAGTAATAAACATTCTTCTGTTAATTAAATTTAGTTTTTTTACGCTATCAGTTGGTGAATTAATCATTAAGACCTCGTAAATATTGCTTAAATAAATAAACAAAAACTAAATAAAATAAAAAAGTAAAAAAATTGTTTATCAAATAATCTATTAAAATTATATTGTACGAGAAAAACAACGTTAGAACTGAGTAACTAATTGAGTTAATTAAACTAATAATAAATAAGAAATAAAACCAATCTTTTATTGGATGAGGTCTAATAGTAATATTTCGTAAATAAGAAGTTGCGATACAAATTAATATGTACAAAAAGCTACTTAATCCCAAAGGTAATCCAACAACAGTGTCATTCACAAGTCCAGCAATAAAAACTAAGAAATAATCAAAATGCTTAAAATCTTTGAGTGTAAAGTAAAAAATTAAAATATAAGGAAAATTGAATGAAAAGTATTCTAAATTTAAATAGTTAAAATCAAATTCATTCAAAACAGATATAAATAAAATAATAATTGGTAACCATGAGTATAATCTTAGAAATGAACTTTTCGTTTTTAGATTAACCATTATTAATTCTTCCTTTATTTAAAACACATTGTTTATATTCTGAAGTACCAACTACAAATCCTTTATTATTAAAAAAAGATTTTCTACACTTATGACCATATTCTAAATTTAATCTTAAAAAATTTAATTCTTTTTCATCAATATCGAATTGATTTATTTTTTCTTTTTGTAAAAATATTTTGTTTTTAAAATCGATGATTTCACTTTCAAGGTTATTAATTTCAGATTTCAGAATTTCATTTTCTTCTTTAAATTTAAGGTTTGTATCCTCGATAATCTTCAATTCATCCTCGAGAATTTTTAATTTTGCATTCATCGGAGTATTATCTAAATCATTTAATTCAGAGTCATTATTATCAAAATTCTGTATTTCAGTTTTTGTAATTACATCAGCAAATACATATTTTAATTGAGTGAAATCACTATAAAATTCCACATTGAATTTTGATGTCAAATTATCTTGTAAAATTGATAATCTACCAATAGGTATGCCACTTTTAAATATTGCTCCAGTACCAGAAGTATAAATTATACTTTCTTGAGTAATTTCATCTGAAAAACCATCTTTGATATATTTTATTTGTCCTTGATTATCACCATCACCAGTAATTATTGCTTGAATATTTTGTGGAGCAATTGTTACCGGTACGTTTGAATTCAAATCAGATAGTAATAATACTCTTGCTGTTTTATAATTAACTTCTGTTACCCTACCGACTAAGTAGGATTGATCATATATATTTGTACCAATCTTAATATTATCTTTGCTTCCTTTGTTAATGATAATACTTTTTAAAAATGGACTCTCATGATCAACAATAATCTTTGCTAATATTTTATCTGAGCTAGAAACATAATCATTAATTAATTCTTTTAATTCCCTATTTTCAGATTGAATAATCTGACTAGAAACATAGTTTGATTTTAATTGATTTAACTCTTTTTTGTCTTTTTTATAATTGTTAAAAAAAGTTGTATATTCACTGACCTCAAAAAAAGTATTTTTAATAAAATTTTCAGGAATTGAAACTACAAAAGAAGATCTATAAACAATTTCATTAATACCAATTTTCAAATATCTTATAACTTTAAATTCAAAGCTTGATAATAAAATTATAAATGCTGAAGTTAGAATTAATGATAAGAGTGAAAATTTTTGTTGAGTACTCTTTTTTAAAAAAGCAGAGCGAATTGCAATAATAAAATCATCTCTACTTGAGGCCATTGTTTTAATATTCGGTCATCATAGTAGAGAAGGTTTGCTCTTGTTCTAAAGCCTTACCCGTTCCAACTGCAACACAAGACAGAGGGTCGTCTGCTATGTGTACTGGTAATCCTGTTTCTTTAGAAAATCTTTTATCTATATTTTTTAATAAAGCTCCGCCACCAGTTAAAGTTAAACCCATATCTACCAAGTCTGCAGATAATTCAGGTGGAGTACTTTCTAATGCATCTTTTATTCCGTTAACCATTTCTTTTAAAATATCATTTAAAGCTTCCGCAGTATCCTCTTCTGTTATATTTACTTCTTTTGGAGTTCCCGATCTAAGATCTCTTCCTTTAACCGCATAAGTATTATTGTTACTTGGAATAGCTGTCCCTATCTCTTTCTTAATTTTTTCAGCTGTGCTATCACCAATCATTAAATTATATTCTTTTCTCATGTAATTAACCATCGCTGCATCCATTGCATCTCCAGCGACTCTTAAAGACTTAGAGTAAACTAGGCCTCCTAAAGACATGACAGCAATTTCACTTGTACCGCCACCAATATCTACTACCATTGATCCTGTTGCTTCTGAAATTGGAAGATTTGCTCCGATCGCAGCCGCTATTGGTTCCTCAATTAATTGAACTCTTCTAGCTCCTGCTGCTAAAGCACTATCTTGAATAGCTTTTCTTTCAACAGGGGTGGAACCAGTTGGAACGCAAATTAAAATTCTTGGGTTAGCAAAAGAACTTCCTTTATGAACCTTTTTAATGAAATGCTTTATCATTTCCTCTGTAACGATAAAATCAGCTATAACACCATCTCTTAACGGTCTTATGGCTTGAATGTTTCCAGGTGTCCTACCTAACATAGTTTTTGCCTCATCTCCGACAGCTAATACTTGTTTTTTTCCACCTTGGTCAACAATTGCAACAACTGATGGTTCATTCAGAACTACTCCCTGACCTTTTACAACCACCAGAGTATTCGCAGTTCCTAGATCAATAGCCATATCTTGACTCCAAACCTTTCTAATTTTTTCAAATAAACCCATTAAACTCCTCCTTTGACTTTTTGATGTTCTATATTTTTATATAAAGATTTTTTCTCTCGCTTTATAAGCATTTTATTTAAAGCATTAAGGTAAGCATTAGCTGATGCTACTAAAGTATCGGTATCAGCAGATTGTCCAACTGTCGTTCTGTCATTTTCCTCAATTTTAACACTTACTGTAGCTTGAGCATCAGTTCCTTCTGTGACAGCATGAACTTGATAAAGAGATAATTTTACATCATGTGGATATAAATCTTTTATACATTTAAAAATTGCATCAACTGGTCCGTCACCTGTTTGACTTGTTTTTTTAATATCTCCAAAAACATCTAAAGTCATATCTGCTCTTTGTGGCTCACCAGTTCCAGCAAAGACTTTTAAAGATTTCAAATTTATTGCATTAATCTTATTATCAATTATCAAACTATCGTCTACTAAGGCAACAATATCCTCATCATAAATATGCTTTTTCTTATCAGCTAAAACTTTAAATTTACCAAAAGCAGCTTGTACTACATCATCTGTTACATCGGTATATCCCAAATCGCTTAATTTATCTTTAAATGCATGTCTACCTGAATGTTTACCCATTACTAAAGATGTTTTTTTCACACCAACACTTTCTGGTGTCATTATCTCATAGGTCTCTCTATTCTTTAACATTCCGTCTTGATGAATACCAGACTCATGAGCAAAAGCATTCTTTCCAACAATTGCTTTATTGAATTGCACTGGAAATCCTGTTGCATTAGAAACAATTTTTGATGCTTTGCTGATTAATTCTGTCTTAATACCTGTTTCATAAGGTAATAAGTCATCTCTAGTTTTTATTGCCATTACAATTTCCTCTAGGGCAGCATTACCTGCTCGCTCACCTATTCCATTAATAGTACATTCTATTTGTCTTATTCCAGCAGATAAACCTGACAATGCATTAGCAACTGCTAATCCTAAATCGTTATGACAATGAGCTGAAATAATTGCTTTATCAATATTTGGTACATTATTTTTAATTGAAGTAATTGTTCTGGCAAACTCTTCTGGAATAGAATAACCGACAGTATCTGGAATATTTATTGTTTTTGCACCACATTTAATTGCAAGCTCAATAGTTTTATACATAAACTCTAAATCTGTTCTTGTACCATCCTCACAAGACCATTCTACATCATCTGTAAAATTTCTTGCGTAAGTAACACTTTCTTTAATTGCCCCTAATACTTGTTCATCAGTCATATTAAGTTTATGTTTCATATGAACAGGGCTTGTTGAAATAAAAGTGTGAATTCTAAATCTTTTTGCAAATTTTAATGACTCATTACAAGCATCAATGTCTTTTTTTGTAGCTCTAGCTAAGCCACAAGGAATAGAATTTTTGACACTTTTGCTAATAGCACTTACTGCCTCAAAATCTCCTGGAGAAGAAATTGGAAAACCTGCCTCTATAATATCAATTCCCATTTCGTCAAAGACTCTTGAAATTTGAATTTTCTCTTCCACACTCATAGAGGCACCTGGTGACTGCTCACCATCTCTCATTGTAGTATCAAAAATGTAAACTTTATCTTTATCACTCATATCTAAATTTTATGAAAATATATAATACAATCTATAAGTGATATTGCAAAATAAATGTCAAATTTAAGTTTATTTAGTTGATCTATTTGGGTCTAATCTAAATTAGCTTTTATCACTATCAACCAGTTTTTTCTTTCCAATCCAAGGCATCATAGCTCTAAGTTCAGCTCCGACTTTTTCAACAGGATGTTCCGCTAATTTTGCTCTAGTTGCTAAAAAGTTTTTTTGACCATTTTTACATTCATCCATCCACTCTTTGGTAAACTTACCTGATTGTATCTCAGATAGAACTTCTTTCATTCTTTTTTTAGTTTCTTCTTTATTAATAATTCTTGGACCAGATTGGTACTCGCCGTATTCTGCAGTGTTTGAGATAGAATAATTCATATTTGCTATTCCACCTTCATATATAAGATCTACAATTAATTTCACTTCATGAACAGTTTCAAAGTATGCCATCTCTGGTTCATATCCTGCTTCAACTAGTGTTTCATATCCATTTTTCATTAGCTCGACTAAACCACCACATAAAACAGTTTGTTCCCCAAATAAATCTGTTTCCACTTCATCTTTAAATGTAGTTTCAATAATACCTGATCTTCCTCCACCAATTGCTGATGCATAAGACATTGCTAAATCTCTTGCTTTTCCTGAACCATTTTGATGAACTGCAAATAAACATGGAACTCCACCACCTTTCTCAAATTCACTTCTAACTAAATGTCCAGGACCTTTTGGTGCAACCATAAATACATCTAAGTCTTTTCTTGCTTTAATTAAATCATAATGAACATTTAAACCGTGAGCAAAAGCTATACTTGTTCCTTCTTTAGCTCTTTGCTCTATATGGTTTTTATAAATTTGAGCCTGTAATTCATCAGGAGTTAATATCATTACAACATCTGCCCAAGCAGCCGCATCAGATAAATTCATTACTTTTAAACCTTTAGACTTTGCTTTTGCAGTACTTGATGAACCGTCTCTCAATGCTACAACAACTTCTTTAACACCACTATCTTTCAAATTTAAAGCATGAGCATGTCCTTGACTACCGTAGCCAAAAATTGCAATTTTTTTATCTTTTATTAGATTTACATCTGTATCTTTTTCATAAAACATTTTCATTTAATTTCTCCTTAATTTAATTTATTTAAAAACTTCAGCACCTCTTGTCATTGCTATAGCACCTGTCCTTGAAGTACTAGTTAAACCAAGAGATTTTAATTTTTTACTCACTTTATCGATTTCTCTTCTCAAAGCAGTTATTTGAATAACAACAGACTGTTTTGTTTTATCCAAAATTACTGGACTAAAACTTTTACAAACTTTAAGAGTTTTTTCTATCTTTTTTTTATTCCCTACAACTTTAAGTAAGGCCATTTCTTTAAATATTACCTTTTTGTCTTCTCTCTTAAAATCAGCTACTTTATGAACTGGAACCAATTTTTTTAATTGTAATTTAATTTGGTCTATTACTTGAGGAGTCCCCGTAGTGACAATAGTTATTCTAGAAATATTTTTACTTGCATCTACTTCTGCAACAGCCAGAGACTCAATATTATAACCTCTGCCTGAGAATAACCCAACCACCCTTGCTAAAACTCCAGATTCATTATCTACCCAGACTACTAAAATATGAGTATCTAACTTCCCTTTCTTAGTTGGAATACTATAGGCTGATTTTGGATTTGCCATTAAACTAAAGCTTTACCTTTTCCAGTAATCTTGTTTTCCTCTTTATCATTAGGACCCAGAATCATTTGATTATGAGGCTTTCCCGAGGGTATCATTGGAAAACAATTTTCATTTGGATCAACCTGGCAATCAAATATAACTGGGCCTTTATGATCAATCATTTCTTGTATTTTATTGTCTAATTCATCCGGATTATCAGCTTTGACACCCTTGCATCCGTATGCTTCAGCTAATTTGACAAAATCAGGTAATGCTTCTGAATAACTTTCTGAATAATTTTTTTCATGAAGAAGCTCTTGCCATTGTCTAACCATTCCCATGTATTGATTATTTAAAACAAAAATTTTAATAGGTAAATTGTATTGAACCGCAGTAGACATCTCTTGCATTGTCATCAGAACTGAAGCTTCACCAGCAATGTCAACAACAAGTTTATCTGGATGTGCAATTTGTACTCCAACTGCAGCAGGAAGACCATAGCCCATTGTTCCTAATCCACCCGATGTCATCCATCTATTAGGCTTATTAAATTTATAATGTTGTGCTGCCCACATCTGATGTTGACCAACTTCTGTTGTAATAAAAGTATCTTGATTTTTTGTTAATTCATACAATCTTTGAACAGCATGTTGAGGTTTTATAGTTTTTTCACTATTGATAAAACCTAAAGAGTCTTTTGTTCTCCATTTTTGTATTTGTTCCCACCATTTTGATATATTTTGTTTATTAGAAGTTTTAAAACCATTTTGTTTTTTATTTATCTTTTTAACAGTGCTTTTAAGAACTTCGTTGACATCGCCTACTATAGCTAAGTCAACTTTTATAATTTTATTAATTGAAGATGGATCAATATCAATATGAACTTTTTTTGATTTAGGGGAAAACTCATCTATCTTTCCTGTTATCCTATCATCAAATCTTGCGCCAATATTAATTAATAAATCACAGTCATGCATTGCATTGTTTGCTTCGTAAGTTCCATGCATACCTAACATGCCTATAAATTGATTATCATCACCAGGGAAAGCACCAAGACCTTGCAAAGTGGATGTAATTGGGAAACCAATTAGTCTAACAAATTCTTTTAATGACTCACTTGCTTTTGGTCCTGAGTTAATAACTCCTCCACCTGAATAAACTACAGGTTTTTTTGCCTTAGAAATTAAATCAATTAATTCATCAATATCATTTTGAGAAAATCTATTATTAGACTTGCCATTAGTTTTTTTTATTTTTTTTGGTTTAGAATATTTTGCTTTAGCAAATTGAATATCTTTAGGAATATCAACTAATACAGGGCCTGGTCTTCCTGTTGTAGCAACCTGAAAGGCATCATGTAAAATATTTGGTAAATCTTTAATGTCTTTAACTAACCAGTTATGTTTAGTGCACGGTCTAGTTATTCCTGTAGTATCACACTCTTGAAAAGCATCTGTTCCAATTAAATGTGTTGGTACTTGTCCTGAAATACATACTAAAGGCACTGAGTCCATATAAGCATCTGTTAAGGCTGTCACAACATTTGTTGCACCAGGGCCAGATGTAACCAAAACTACTCCAGGTTTTCCAGATGATCTCGCATAACCTTCAGCTGCATGGCCCGCCCCTTGCTCGTGTCTTACTAAAATATGTTTAATTGAAGAATGATTCTTTAATTCATCATAGATTGGTAATACTGCGCCTCCTGGATATCCAAAAATAAATTTAACATCTTGATCTTCTAGACATTTAAACACTATTTCAGCGCCTGAATATAATTTAGTCATTTGTCTAATCTAGTCTAAGTTGTGCTAATTGGTCAAGGCTAAGTGAGAGATATCTAAAATTTTTTTAAAAAGTTTTTAAGCTGAATAGGATTCATTTTGATCCAATTATTCATGTTTCCTCTTGCCCAAGTACTTTGTCTTTTTGCATATTGTCTCGTCTTTATTGATATTTTTTCAATAACTTCATTAATATCAATTTTTTTACTAAGATATTCTCTTACTTCATTGACTCCTATAGCTTTATTTGCAGTTTTATCCTTTTGAACTTTGAGTTGAACAAATTTTTTTACCTCTAAAACTGCTCCATTTTTAATCATTTCTTGTGCTCTAAGATTAATTCTATCCAACAAATCATTTCGAGGAAAATCCAAATAGATTTTATAAAAATCTTTTTGTTCATAAGCTGATTGAGTGTTTTTAAACCAATCATAAATTGATTTTTTAGTAAATAGTTTGACTTCATAAGCCCTTATACATCTTTGAGTGTCTGATGATTTGATTTGATTTATTACCAAAGGATCAAGATTTTTTAATTCTAAAAAAAAGTTTTTTGATCCAATTTTTTTATGTAAAGATCTTATTTTATTTCTGAGTTTTATTGGAATATTTGGAATGTTTACTAATCCATTTGTTAAAGCTTTAAAATAAAGACCAGTACCTCCAACTAAAATAGCTACTTTCCCTCTTTTTTTTAAATCTAAAATTTTCTTGTTTGTTAGTCTAAGCCATTCACCTGTTGAAAAATCCTTTTTAACACTCTGGAAACCATATAAATGATGTTTAATATTTTGATAATCTATTCGAAAAGGTCTAGCTGATAAAATTTTAAGTTCTTTATAAACTTGCATGCTATCGGCATTAATTACTTCACCATTTATTTTTTTAGCAAGTTGGACAGCAAATTTAGATTTCCCTGAGGCTGTTGGTCCGTAAATTAAAATAATTTTGGATTTCAAATCCATAATACATTAATCTAATTTAATACCAATATATCGTCTTTGATTTTGACTATTATAAATTACTAACAATATAGTCTTTTGATTTGATTTTAAAACTTGTTTAACTACTTGTTCTAGGTCAATAACAGATCTAATTTTTTTCTTTTGAGCTTCTAAAATTATACTATTTTCCTCTATAGAATTTAGTAATGGGCTATCTTTATCAATTTTAGTTACAACTAATCCTGAAGTCTGATTAGGTAAATTTCTAATTTTAATATCCTCACTAGTTACATCTCTTACAGAAATTTTTAAATTTTCAATTACTAATTCTTGTGGTGGCTCTTTTTTTTCTGCGACTTTAAAATCTTCTGATGTTTCTAATCTTCCAAGTGTAATAGTCTTAATAATCTCTTTTTTATTTCTCCATATTTTAACTTTTACTTTTTTTCCAACTTCAGTTCTTGCAACTATGATTGGAAGTTGTTTCATCTCTTGTATCTTTTCTCCATTAAATTCTAAAATTATATCTCCCGCTTTTACGCCTGCCTTATCTGAAGGACTGTTTTGTGCAACGCTTGCAACAAGTGCACCACGCGGTTTATTCAACTTTTCAACATCAGCTATTTCTTTTGTAACATCCTGTATTCTTACACCAAGCCATCCTCTTTTAGTCTCACCAAACTCAATTAATTGATCTATAACAATTTTTGCGCTATTTGAAGGTATTGAAAAACCAATTCCTATTGATCCATTTCTCCCAAGAATAGCTGTATTAATACCAATAACATCACCTTTCATATCAAATAAAGGTCCACCTGAATTTCCAGAATTTATAGAAGCATCAGTTTGAATATAATCTTCATATCTTGATAAACCAATAGATCTATTTCTAGCAGAGATTATACCGGAAGTTACAGTTCCCCCTAAACCAAAGGGGTTACCAATTGCTATTACCCAATCTCCTATTCTTGCTTTATCAGAATCTCCAAATTTTACTGGAATAAATTTTTCTTTTGTATCAAGCTGTAATACAGCAATGTCTGAAAGTGGATCTGCACCAATCACATTAGCCTTAAACTCCTTATCCCCGTTTACTCTTATAATAATATCTTCTGCATCTTGAATTACATGGTTATTAGTTACAACAATTCCTTTTTCATCGATTATAAATCCTGAACCTAGAGCTGATGATTTTCTCTCTTGTGGTGCACCAAATTCTTTAAACATATCCTCAAAAGGTGAACCTGGTGGAAATTGAAATGGAAATGGGTTTGATTGGGTTGTAATTGTCGTTGTAGTTGAAATGTTTACTACTGATGGCATCAACTTTTCAGCTAAATCAGCAAATGATACCGGTATATTTTGAGAAAAGGAATGAACTTGTAAATTTATAAAAAAAATAAATGTTATAATAAATGTTCTAAATTTTCTCATTTTAGTTCATCTTATAGTAAATAATTATAAATCCTATTATTGCAAAAATTAATCCACCCGTTCTAAGTTGACTATCTTTAACAAACTCAAGTTTTTTTAACATATTCTTCATTCTTGATGGAAATATGGCATATATAATTCCCTCAATAAACAAGAACAGACCAAAAGCTATGATCAATTCTTTCATATTAGTTTATTCTGATTTAGGTTTTATATTCCCAAAGAATTTAAAAAATTCACTATCAGGAGATAAAATAAGTGATGTCTCACCTCCAATTAAAGCTTTTTCATAAGCTTGCATAGCTCTATAAAATGCAAAAAACTCTGGATCTTGTCCGAAAGCCCCAGCAAAAATATTGTTTCTCTTACCATCACCCTCACCCTTCATGATTTCAGATTTTTTTTGTGCATCTGCTAAAATAACTGTTACCTCTTTATCGGCTGTAGAAGTTATTGTAACCGCCATCTCTGCGCCTCTTGCTCTAAATTCTTTTGCTTCTCTTTCCCTTTCAGTTTGCATCCTTCTAAAAATTGCGTCACTATTTGCTTGAGGAAGATCTGCTCTTTTAATTCTAACATCATTAATTTTAATTCCAAAATTCTCTGCTTCATTATTTACACCTTCTTGAATTAAAGCCATCTGTTTAGTTCTATCTTCAGATAAAAGTGTTTGTAACTCTTGTTGACCTAAAACATTTCTTATTCTTGAATTTATAATTGTTGCTAATCTAGATCTCGCAACTCTTTCATTTCCAACAGATATGTAAAATTTCAAAGGATCTACTATTTGAAATCTTGCGAAAGCATCTACAATCAATCTTTTTTGGTCTGAGGCAATTACCTCCTCAGGTGGAGTATCTAAATTTAAAATTCGCTTATCTAAAAAGACAACATTTTGAA
>CACJOY010000008.1 GCA_902595125.1 uncultured Pelagibacteraceae bacterium | reverse complement strand
TCTTTTTAAAGTAAAACATTTTTGGGCTAGTATAATTGATAAAGACTAAGTCATTACCTGGACTAAATAAATCCTCATTTTCTTTTAAAGTGTCACCAGTGAGAATATTTGTATCTAAAATTTTTTTGAGAATTTTTAATATTTTTTCATTATTTACATTATTTTTATAGCTGGCAATTGATTTAAACATTCTATTTTTTGTCTCAACTATATTATCTTTATCAATGTCGATTCCATATAAACTTGCTGTTGCTTTAATTAAAAAAAATTCAAAATCCATCTTTTTTTTATAAGTCTCTTTCAAACGTAGTAATCTTCTATTTAATATTTCACATAAAAAATTACCGTTTCCACAAGCTGGTTCCAAGAATTTTGAGTCTATTTTTTCAGATAAATCCTTTATTAAATCTGTTATTGAATTTACTTCTTTTGCAGAGGTAAAAACTTCTCCTAAATTTTGAACTCTTGATTTAGATTTAATTAATTTATTTTTCATCTTACTCAATTTTTAAAGTATTTTTCATAATGATTTCTTTGTCTTTCTCTTTTGGCCTCTAGCTTTTCAGGATCTGATTTTATCTCTTTATAAATTTCCTTATCATATAATTTACGTTCTTGTTTAGACATATTATTTCGCCATTTGATCGTAGAAGATCTATTTTTAAGTGTCTCAAAATCTATTTCACCTCTTTTAAACTCACTAATGCTTTCTTCAGTGGAATTATCAAAAATATTTTTCATATTTACTCTTTTTCCAGTTTGATAGAATTTAAGTGTTTTTCTATCTGTCTCTTTCCTAGTTAAGAGTTTTTGATTGTTAAGTTTACCCTCTCCTAAAAAATCCTTCTTAGTCCAATTTTTTGGCTTACTATCAATTATTTTTTGAAGTTCCTCATCTGACCTTCTGACATGCTGATTATTATTTGGTGTTTTAGCATATACAATATTATATCTATTTCCTCTTGGATATTTATATACGTCTGTCTTAACTGGGCTAGTATCAATAGTATTATCTTTCTTCGAACTGATCTCTTTACCTTTTTTTTTCATTTTTAATAATCTTTACAATTTAAATATATTATTGATAATTAAGTTAAGTACGTCAATTTATTTATGGAACTATTATTAATATTTAAAATCCTACTTATTATAGGATTAATTATTGGTTCTTATGCAATATTTAGAAATTTAGATATTATCAAAATAATCTTAATTTATTGGAAAGATTCAATCTTTAGACGAAAGTAATTTAATAAATCTTTTTACACCCTTTTTTTTCAAAGATTTCTTCGAATAGAACAGACAAGCGGATGATTTCAGAATTGTATCAATAATTTTCAAATTGTTTTGTTTAAGAGTTTCACCAGACGATGTGAGATCTGTGCACATGTCAGAAATTCCAGCGGCAATTGTGCCTTCAGTTGCACCTTTAGATGAAATAATCTCGTATTGAGTAATCCCTTTTGAAGCAAACCATTCACGTGTTAAATTTTTAAATTTAGTTGCTACCCTCATTAATCTTTTTTTCTTTTGATAAAATTCGTCTGAAATATCTTCAAGATCTCCAGAGTTAACACAATCTAACCAAAATTTATCAACAGCAACAATTAACGAACTTTTGCCAAAACTATATTCTTTGGCAAGAGAAATTTTTGATTGAATACTTGGTTCACTTTCCTTCCATAAATCTTTTCCACTTATGCCAATATCACCAACATTCTTAGCCAAAGCTTCACATATCTCAGATGTATTCATAAATAATATCTTAACGTTTGAGTGACCTCTAACAGATCCAACTAAAGATCTGTCATTTTGTTTTACAATTTTAAGTTTATTTTTTTTAAATACTTTTTCTACATCAGATGCCATTCTTCCTTTAGATTGTATCAAAATATTAATTGTTTCTTTTATCATAAAATATCGGAGTTTAATGCCGCTCCTACCGCTGGAATATTCTTAGAAGCTAAGTTTCCAATTAATTTATCAAATCTCCCCCCACTCAAAAGAGTGTTCTTTTTTTTCTTAATATCTACCATTAAGTTAAAGTTCATACCTGTGTAATATTCTACAGTTCTATTAATATTAGATGTGAATAGAACTTTAACATTTTTAATATTATTTTTTTTAATTGGGAAATAATCAGGGCTTATAAAAATATTCATATTATATTTGTAAAAAAACTTAGTTAAAACCTCTGGTGCTTTCTCTATAGGACATGAAATTTTTAAGTACTCTCTTATGATTTTTATATCTCTTTTATTGGATTGATCACGCACATCTTTATAATTTTTAAGATCAAATCTATCTAAAATATCTTTCAAACTTCGTCCTGAATAAATTTTTTCTAAATTGCTTTTCCTTAATCTTTCAGCCAATCTCTTATCAGCCTCAACAATTTTTGGATTTATATCTTTATCATCTGATAATTTCTTTAATAATTCTTCAAAATATTCTTTCCTAGAAAAGTGTCTTTTAATTTTTTCCCTCCATCTAAGTGGCAATGAAAGCTTATCTACAAGAACACGGAATATCTCCATATTACTTAAATTTAACTCACACTTTTTAAAATTTGAGTTTTTAAATATTTTCAAAGACGTTTGTATTATTTCATTATCGTCTTTTGCTTTATTGTAGGAACCAAAAATTTCAAATCCAGTTTGCTTTACAATTGGAGATTTATTGCTTTTATCTTGTTTACGGTATGCCTCACCACTGTATGACCATTTCGTTTTATAATTAGTCTTGCTTTCAATGTATTTTTTTACGCTAGCTAATGAAAGATCTGGAATTAAGGTCCATTCTTTATAATTTTGATCATAAAAAGAGAATAAATACTGTCTAAAATTTCCACCAGATCTTTTTAAAACTTGATTAGATTCAATGATACTATCAAGCTCAATATTCTTAAATCCACTTGATTTAAGAATATTAGATATATTTTTTAACTTCATTTATTAAATTGTCTTTTGGGATTGTAATTTGATTTTCTCCTTTAGTGCCTTGGAGATTTTTAAGAGTAATTGTATTATTCTTAAATTCATTTTCACCACAAATGATAGCAACTGACAATCCTCTGCGACTCGCATAATCTAATTGTTTTGAGAGTTTTTTGTTACTTTCTAAAAATATTTCTGAATTAATATTATTATCTCTTAAAGTGTCTAATATTTCATAATACTTATTTAAATATTGAGAATCCATTACACAAACCAGTGCTGGTTTTTGTTCTTTAGCTTTAATACCCTCTTTTTGCATTAAGCAAAATACCAAACGATCAAGTCCTATTGAAATACCGCTTCCAAGAAAAGGATCACCTTTAAACTTTGTCACAAGATATTCACCACCACTACAGCATGATCCGGGATCTATAACTTTCCCTTTAGGGTTTTTAACTTCAAATTTTAGATTAGTTTCAACTATAAAACCCGTATAAATATCCAAACCTCGTATTTTGGCGCTGTTGAATTTTACTTGATCTGCATATTTTCCACACTTTAAAACTTTAAATAACTCCTCAAGTTCTTTAATTCCTTCTTGAGAAAGAGGATTCTTCATATTCTTTTTAAGCTCTTTCAAATCTTTAACTTTTAAAAAATCTATAATCTGAGATGCTTGATCGTCTGATAAATTTGCTCCTTTTGTAATAGCTCCGCTACTATCTTTTCTCTCAGTTTTTAATAATTCTTTTACACCTTTAATGCCAAATCCTTCTTTATCAAGTTTATCTATAGCACGTAAAACTTTTTGCTTTTGTTTTTCATCTACAATTTTAAGTTCATCCATCAAGCCTTGTACTACTTTTCTATTACTAATATTTATAACAAATTCAGATTTTTTAAGTCCACATTCTATAAAAGTACTTGCTATAATATTACAAAGTTCAGCATTCGCTTGTTTAACATCAAATTTACCAATAATGTCAACGTCACACTGGCCGAATGATTTAAATCTGCCATTTCCCGGTTTTTCTCGTCTATAGACAGTTTCTCCAACCTGATAACGTTTATAAGGATTAGGTAATTCTAAATAATTTTGACTATAATAACGAATACATCCTTGAGACAAATCGTATCTTAGAGATATATCAATTCCAGAATCGTTAAATGTAAAAATGTCTGCCATAGGATTTTCATCATCTTCTGCTAATGAATTGCCAATTACAGAACTTAATTCCATTGGACTAGTTTCTAATGGACTAAATCCAAATCTGATAAAATTCTTTTCAATTATATCTAATAATTTCTTTTTTAATGCTAACTCATCTCCTGATCTATCTTTAAAACCACTTGGTAGAGTTGCTTTTATTTGTTTTTCCATATTCATTTTATTTAAACATTCTTGCGAACGCCTTGTGGTACGGTAGGGTGAACTCGAATCACCGATCTCCTGGACCACAACCAGGCGCTTTAACCAGCTAAGCTACTACCGCGCATTATGTCGTTGGGAAATATTCTTAACCACATTCCCTAACTATTTTTATATTATTTTTATGTGGAATTAAAATTATATTATGTATGATTATTTGCTAGCTATGCCAGCATGGAAATGATGATTATATACACCTCTATTAGTTCCTTTAAGAGCTTTTCTTAAAGTACTTTTAAGAGCGTTATTTTTAATCATTTTTTCTAACATGTGAGTTGTAATAGGCTAAAATTATAATTAATCAACCCTTAAATTTAAAAAGGACGATTATCTAATTAATAGATACATCGCCCTTAAAATATTTAAATAATTAATCTATTTTTTTAAGATTAGTTGCTGATGGTCCTTTGCCTTTTGCATCTTCAGAAAGCTCAAATTCAACTTTGTCATTTTCAAAAAGTTTTTGGATACCAGCCTCTTTTACTGCAGAAATGTGTACAAACACATCTTTTTCTTTATCTTCTCTTTCAATAAAACCAAAACCTTTGGTTGGATTGAACCATTTTACTTTACCTTGTAGACTCATTTTACTCACCTTAAGTTGTTTATTCTAAAAAGATATTTTATTTAATTAATATTTTCAATAACAAAAATACATGCATGAATTGTATATTTTAAAGATTGTAATGGTGTGGTGGCCTTGGTTTGAATCGCACAAACGACACATACCTTTTCAGGGTACTGCTCTACTACTGAGCTACAAGGCCATCGTCTTGGTGGTCATTTTTATTCTTAAATAAACAATTCTTAACCACGAAATGTAATCCTTCCTCTTTGTAAATCATAACCGGAGACCTCGACGGTCACAGAATCTCCTTGAAGTACACGAATTCTATTTTTTCTGAGCTTTCCGGCGGCCACACATGTAACCGTATGTCCGTTCTCTAAAAGAACGCGAAACATGGCGTTGGGAAGTAATTCCGAAACTTTTCCCTTAAATTCTAGAATATTTTCTTCTTTTGCCAATTTATTTTTTCTCCATTCTTTTTTTAATAGATCTGCTATGACCTATTAAATTTTCAAAATTAGACATTAAGTACCCACTCTCTCCAAGCTTTGCAACACCTTTTTTACTAAGTTCATTATAACTCGTTTGAATAAGAAAATCTTTTACACTCAATCCAGATGAAAATTTAGAACTTGATTGAGTCGGAAGGCTGTGCTGCATCGGACCATAATCACTCAGACTCATACTGCTATAGGGTCCAATACAAACACTACCAGCAATAATCTTATTATTTAAATATTTTTTGTAATCTTTAGTCAGAACTTCAATATGTTCGGGCGCAATACGATTTGATATCTCAACAATCTTCTTATTACTTGATACATAAATAAAGATACCATATTTTTTTAAACTTTTATTAACTATTTTTTTTCTAGGTAAATCCTTTAATTGTTTTTTTATCGATAATTGAATCTTTTTAATTAGCTTTTTATTTTTACTTAAAAGTATTGCCATAACATCATCACTGTGCTCACTTTGCGCAATCAAACTCGAAGCAACAATATCTGGAGAAGTTGAAGAATCTGCTATACATAAAATTTCACTAGGTCCTAAATTGGCAGACTCTATGCCACACAAACCCTCAAGAAATACAAATTTTTTACTCAAGGCAACCCACTTCGAACCGGGACCTACAATTTTATTCACAGGTTTAACTTTTTTGGTCCCCATGGCTAGTGCCATGACCGCTGATGCTCCTCCTAAACTATAATATTCTTTAATTCCAAGTTTTTTGGCTGCATAATATACCCCACTATTTAGCTTTCCATTTAAACTTGGTGTACACAAAACAATTCTTTTTACTCCTGCGATGATAGCAGGTATCGCACACATAATTAAAGTACTTGGTAAATTTCCAGGGACGTAGCAAGCTGTGCTGTCTATAGCTTTATTCTTATAATAAAATTTATTGTTTAAATTATCTTTATAAAAAATATTTTTTGGTTTTTGCTTTAAGTGCCAGGCGTTAACTCGTTTACAAGTTTCATTAATTGCTTTTTTAATTTTTGGGTCAAGTAATTTTATAGCCTTTGATATATCTTTTCTACTTGGAATAATTTTAGAATTAGAATTAAAAAGTTTTTCGTATCGTATTAAGGCTTTATCTTTATTTTTTCTAACATTATTAATAATTTTTTCTACATTTTTAAATGTAGATTTATCAATTACTTTTCTTTGATTAATAATTTTATCAAGGTCATTATAAAAAGATTTTTTATTACTATCTAATATCTTCATTGTTTCCCAATTTCATTTTGATCCTCAAGTGTAACATCTATTACTTCTGTGGTTAAAGCTATATGCGCATTATTATTAAAAATCAAATTTATTTCAAAATCTTCTTTATTTTTTAAATAATCAATTGCAATTAGTTCTAAAATTAAATCTTTTTTTTTTTGATCAATATTTTTAGACTTAACTTTTGAACAAAAATCAACCTTAAGAATAGAATTAATTTTTCTTTTATCTTTTTCTTCTTCTATTCTCGACCTTTCGACCGACAATAAAAATATTCTATTTGATGGAAGATATTTAATATCAGATACTTTTACTCTACCACCTGACATACAAGCTGAGATCAAACCGAGTCCCTCTTGATCATTTACAATAATTTTGGTTTGATACTTTTTTTCGATCATTTTTTTCTTTTAATTTTAACACCTATTTTTTTTAATTTATTTTCAAATTTTTCATAACCTCGATCCAATTGATATACTCTCAAAACTTTAGAGACGCCGTTAGATATTGTTGCCGCTAAAACTAATGCGGCAGAGCCTCTCAAATCACTAGATGTTAGCTCAGCTCCTAAAAATTTTGAATTTCCATTAATAATAATTTTATTGCCCTCAATATCGATTTTTGCGCCTAATCTTCTAAGTTCAAAAATATGCATAGTTCTTGAATGAAAAATATTTTCTGTAATTACACTTCTGCCCTTAGCATGACATAATAAAACTGTAAAGATTGGAGCAATATCTGTTGGAAACCCTGGAGCTTCTTGAGTATTAATCTTTTTGATATTTTTGATATTTTTTGGTCCCTTGATAAAAATTTTATTTTTAAATACTTTTATTTTTGCACCTATTTTTTTTAGGCACTCAATTTCTTTCTTGATATACTTAGGATTAAAATTTTTAATTTCGAGCTTCCCTTGGTTTAAACAAGCCAAAACTGCAAATGTTCCGGCTTCAATTCTATCGCCCATTATATTAAAGTTGATTGAATTTAATGAAGTTACACCCTTGATCATTAAAGATCGTTTTCCTATAAATTTTATATTTGCTCCAGCCAAATTTAAAAATTTTATCAACTCGAGAACTTCA
The DNA here is from genome assembly GCA_902595125.1 of uncultured Pelagibacteraceae bacterium. GTDB lineage: Bacteria > Pseudomonadota > Alphaproteobacteria > Pelagibacterales > Pelagibacteraceae > Pelagibacter. Next base: position 25,013 of record CACJOY010000008.1, on the reverse strand, counting down.
GGCTCTAATGCTATGTTGTGAACAAAAGTTTTATTTTTGGCAATTACTGCCGATAAAATAGTTTGCTGGCTCGCTCCAACACTAATATTTTTAAATCGAATTATTGACCCATTTAATTTACCATTAGACCAGGCGTGTATGTAACCTCCTTTTAACTCGAACTTCATCCCCAGGGTTTTAAGGGCATCTAAATGAAAATTTATTGGTCTTCCCGATTTTCCATTTAAAACACAACCACCAGGAAATGCTGTTACAGCTGAACCATATTTTGCAACTAATGGTCCTAGTACAAGAATGCCTGCTCTCATAGTAGAAATTAGTGAATGTGGTGCTAGTAGTTTAGTTTTCCTACCTTTGGATATTTTAACAATCTTTTTATTTTTACTTAATTCAATTTTTGATCCTAATATTTTTAGCAAACTTAACATAGTTTGAACATCTCTTACATTTGGTAAATTTTTTAATACTACTGGTTTATCAAATAAGAGTGTTGCTGAGAGTAGTGGGAGTGCTAGGTTCTTAGATCCTGAACAGGAGACTATACCCTTAATTTTACTTGGGCCCTTTACGACAAATTTATCCATAAATTATTTTGATTTTGCTAAAGTTATACCTAACTGATTTTGATACTTTCCTTTTCTGTCAGCATAAGAAACTTCAGGCTGATCTCCATGAAAAAAGAGAATTTGTGCTGCTCCACTATTAGCATACAACCTTATTGAATTACTTGTATGATTTGAAAATTCAAGGACTAGCACTCCATTCCATCCAGCCTCAAGCACTGTTGGTGGAACACCTAGGCCACATCTGGCATAAGTTGATTTTGCTGTTACAAGTCCTGTAACATTTCTTGGCATTTTAAAATATTCGAGACTCGAAGCGAGTGCAAAAGAATTTGGTGGAATCAAAATTGATTCTTCATTTTTTACCGTAATAAAATTATCTTCACTAAAATTTTTTGGGTCAGCAGTTGCTCCTTTAATATTTGTAAATATTTTAAATTCTGATCCACATCTTAAGTCATATCCAAATGAATTAAGTCCATGACTAATGCCTTGAGATATGCTCTCACCAACAAATGGTCTAATCATGTCCTCATCTACTGCTAATTTTTTTATTTGTTTATCATTTAGTATCATTTTTTTTTTTATTTTTTTTTTGAAAAATTTTTCTTTTCTTAAGATTCTTTCTAAGCGCAAAACTTAAACGCTTATTTTTATCTTCTGTGTTCATTCTTTATTTGGATTTGTTATAAAATTTAAATCAAGAGGTTGATTAGGGTCTAAGGTATCTTTTTTATTTACATCTTTCTTAGGTCCTTCTTTTGCTAATCTTTTCGCTTTTCTTTCAGCTAGTTTTTTTTCTCTTTTTGCTTGTTTCTCCATTAATTTTGCTGAACGAGTGCTCTTAAAATCATAATGGATACCCATGACGCTTGCAATTTTACCACTATATTCGAAAAAATCTTCTTTGATTAGTTTATTATTTTTATCCAGAATTATTTTTTTATAAATTTTCATGATTTTAATTTTGCAAATTATTTATAAACTAATAGAATAATATGGCAATAATAAGCGTATTTAGCTTAATAGTTGAATTGCTTCGATGATGAAATGGTATCATAATGACATGGTAAGTCATTTTTGCCCGGTCAGTACGGGCTCGAAGCACCACTATTTTTTATAAAATAATCTTCTTAAAAATATTGAGATAATAATTAAACAACCAAAAATAATTAATGGAATATAAATTTCAGAAGAAGACAACAAATCAAGTATTTTAGGTGCTTCTAAATTTTGCTCAATAATTTTTTCTAATCCATTACCAATAGAAACAGTCAAAAAGATTTGTGGAATGATACCAATTAGTGTTGCAAAGAAAAAATTGATTATTCTTACATTAAAAATAGTTGGTAATAGACAGCTCAATTGCCAGGGTATGCCACCACAAAATCTATACACTAATAAGTAAATAAACTCCGATTTTTTAAATTTTATTTCTAGATTTTTATATTTATTTAAAAATTTTTCTCTTATTAAGTCTTTTAAAAAATAATTTCCAAATAAATATAAAAAGGTTGCTCCAATGCTTAATCCTAAAACAACAACTATAGTTCCTATCCATTTTCCAAAGATAAAACCACCTATAAGAGCAATCGGGCTACCAAATCCTAAAAATGGAAATACCCAAAGTATAGTAAATACCAAAAAAAAGATTAATAATATAAAGAGATTTGAATTTTTTAAATTAAAAAAATAATCTCTGTTATCTTTTATAAAATCATAACTAGTGAAGCTTTTAATCTCATTGAGACTAAATTTTGAAAAAAAATAGTATAAAAAAATGCTGATAAATATAAAATAAAATAAACCAACATATAATTTAATTTTTTTTGGTTTTTCCATGAATGAATATATTATTTATAAATCTTCCATTTGCTATTTATATATTTAATTACTATAAAGAGCCAAATTTTAACTAATAATTTAATAAAGTAAAAATATGAAAAGAACCTATTCTCCCTCTCGGATCAAAAGAGCGCGTAAAACAGGATTCCGAAAAAAAATGTCTACTAAAGGTGGTAGGGCTCTACTGTCTAGGAGAAGAAAACGTGGTAGAAAATCTCTCGTTCCAAAACCAAGCAGAAAAAAAAGATAGTCAAAATAAATGAAAAGCAAAATACTTGCTCTTTCTAAAAACGAAGAATTCAAAAAACTTCTTAAAATGAAAAAAGTGACAAACAAATATGTGACAATTTTTTTTGGTAGATTAGAAAATAAAAATAAAAAAAGATTGAATGTTTCTTTTTCTATCAAAAAAAAAATTGGAAATGCCGTCTGTCGCAACAAAATTAAAAGAAGATTGCGGTCAATTGTGAATGATGCTGTTAAGAAAATATCTATAAAAATGGATTATTCATATCTTGTGATTCCAAAACAAAATATTATAAATAGTGAATTTAAAAATATAAAAGAAACTTTATTTCAGGAATTCGAGAATATTAAATAATGAAAATAATCAATCAAATTTTTATCATTCCTATCAGAATTTATAAATTTTTTTTAAGTCCATTCTTTTATAATTCATGCAAATTTGAACCATCTTGTAGCAGCTACTGTTTAGAATGTTTTGAAAAATACAATTTTGTAAAAGCAATCTTTAAATCAATATATAGAATTTTAAGATGTAATCCGTGGTTTGGTCACGGTGGACATGATCCTGTTGAAAGAAAGGACATAATATAATGGAGAGTAAAAATATTTTAGCTGCTATCAGCTTATCCACAGCGGTAATAGTATTGTACTCTTTGTTTTTTATGCCAGATCAATCAACAACAAAACAAAACTTAACTGAAAAAAAAAAGATAGAACAAAGTGCTGAAACACCAAAAATAGAAAAAACTGAAATAATTAAAAAGATTTCTAGAGAAGACTCAATTAAATCCTCTGAGAGAATTATTTTTGAAAATCAAAATGTTGTAGGTTCAATTTCTCTTACTAATGGCGGTGCAATAGATGACTTAAAATTTAAAAAATATAATCAAAAATTAAATGGAGAAGAAAAAATTGTCTTATTAAGTCCTGCTAATGTTAAAAATGGGTATTTTTTAAATACTGGTTGGACTACTAATAACGACGTAGAAGTTCCAACATCAAAAACAGTATGGAAAACAGAAACCAAAACAAAACTTACTCCTAACAATCCAATTAAAATTTACTTTAAAAATAACGGGGGTATTACTTTTGAAAGAACTATAAGTATTGATAATAATTATTTATTTAATATCGATCAAAAGATAATAAATAATTCAAACAAATCTTTTAAATTTTACCCTTATGGTTTAATTCACAGAAATAATTTGCCAGATGATTTAACTGACTTTTATATTTTACACGAAGGCTATACTTTGCTTTTAGGAGACGGGAACATTGAAGAAGTCGATTATAATGATGTTAAAGAAAAAAAATATTCAAAAGAATCAAGTTCTGGCTTTCTTTTAATCGGTGACAAATATTGGATGACTAGCATAATACCTCCCCAAGGTAGAAAATTTAGACTCGATTTAGATTATAATAATAAATATAGATCTTCATATATCGACATGACTGGTTATGAGGTTGGTCCTAACTCTACAATTCAACACAATATTAAATCTTTATTAGGTGCAAAAGAAATATCATTAATTGATCAATATGCTGAAGAACTCCAAGTAGAAAACTTAGATTTAATTGTAAACTACGGTGTAATGTATTGGGTTGTGCGCCCACTCTGGGTAGTTTTAGATTATTTATTTAAATTTACTAGTAATTATGGTTATTCAATTATAATTTTAACAATCTTAATCAGATTAGTTTTCTTTCCACTTAACCAATTTTCAATGAGATCTATGGCGGCCATCAAGGCATTAACACCACAAATGAATCTTATTAAAGACAAATATAAGTCAGACAAACAACAACAACAAAAAGAAATCATGAAGTTGTATAAGGTAAATAAGGTAAATCCGGCCGCCTCGTGTCTCCCTATTTTGATTCAGATTCCGATTTTTTTTAGTTTATATAAGCTGCTGCTACTTGATCTATCCATGCGTCATGCTCCCTGGGTTTGGATTTGGGAAGATCTAGCCGCCAAGGATCCCTTATCATTATTTAACTTATTTGGATTACTCCCTTACTCAGTTCCTAGCTTTCTTGAAATTGGACTTCTACCCGTCATGATGGGCGGTTCAATGTGGTTACAGATGCGTCTATCGCCTCAAGCAACTGGTAATGATCAAATGGCACAAATGCAGCAAAAAATGTTTAAATTTTTTCCATTAATACTTACGGTAATATTAGCCGGTTTTGCTAGCGGCTTGGTTCTCTATTGGACATGCACGAACCTACTCACAATACTACAACAGTGGTACTTAAATAAAACGATCAAAGTTAAGTAGTCAATGAACTTAACAAAAGAGGAATTAGAAAAAATTATTCCTAAAAATGGTCCTCCTATAAATGAAGTTTCTAAATACATCAAAAAATATAAAAATGATTTAATTTGCCTAAAGTACGGGGGAAATATTTTCCTTAATCCTGAAATTTTTAAAAATTTTATTGAAGACCTCAGTATTCTAAATAAATTAGGTCTTTCAATTATAGTTGTCCATGGTGGGGGCCCAAGAATTCAAAAAGAGTTAGAAAAATCTAATATAAAATCTAAATTTATAAGAGGACTGAGAGTTACTGATGAAAAAATAATAGATATTGTTGAGAATGTTCTTATTGATTTTAATGACGATATAGTAAATTCGTTAGAAAAAGTTGGCTCAAAAGCTATTGGTATCCATACCAAAAAAAATAATGTCATTGAAGTTTTGCGAGATGCACCTGAACTAGGTTTTGTTGGAACACCAAATAAAATTAATAATGAAATTTTACTTAATATTATCAAAGATGGTAAAATCCCTATTATATCTCCCTTAGGTCTTCAAAAAAATCAAACTTTTAATATAAATGGAGATGTGGCAGCTGGTAAAATAGCACAATCACTTAAATGCAGAAGATTGCTTTTGATGACTAATGTTGAAGGTGTCTTAGATGAAAATAAAAAATTAATTGAGGAAATATCTTCCTCTGAAATTTTGGAAATGGTTAAAGACGAAACTATCACAGGAGGCATGATCCCTAAGATAAATATGGGGCTAGAATCTATTAATAATGGGGTTACTGCTGTAGGAATAATTGATGCAAGACCAAAACACTCGATACTCTTTGAACTGTTTAGTGATAAGGGATCAGGAACACTTATAAGAAGATAATGAATTTAAAAGAAAAAAAATATTTACTGCTGGATTTGGATGGTGTTTGTTATGGAAAACATAATAATTATTCTTTAGAACGAGTATTTGGCCAAGTTTCAAAGAGAATGACACAATTTATATCTGAAAAACTTAAAATTGATAAAGATAAAGCTAAAGAATTACAAACAAATTACTTTTATAAATACAATACATCATTAAGAGGATTAATGGTTCATAATGGAATATCACCAGATGAATTCTTGTCCTTCGTTCACGAAATAGACTTATCATTTATGAAAGCAGATAAAATTATGAGAAATGAGCTTGAAAAATTAGATATGGAAAAGTTTATCTTCACAAATGGTTCTGCAGAACATGCTGCAAATATTTTAACACATCTAGGAGTGTATGATTTATTTGGGAGAGATAAAGTTTTTGACATTAAAGATGCTGGATATGTACCTAAACCTGAAGCAGAGACTTTTGACCTAATGCTTAAAAAATTTGGTATTAATCCAAAAGAAACTATCTATATAGAGGATATAGCTAAAAATCTAAGTATTGGGCATGAACGGGGCTGCACAACTGTTTGGTTAATTAATGACGAGCATTTTGGAAAGATGGATGCTGATAAAGATTTTATTTCACACAAAATTGAAAATCTATCTTTATTTCTTAAAGAAATAAGGTTATTAAAAAGTCAGTAAATTATGTCTTTAGAAAAAATTATAAATGATGCTTGGGAGAATAGAAAAGATATATCCCCTGACTCTGACAAAAGTATTATAGACGCTATAAATGAAACAATAGAATTATTGGATCAAGGAAAAGTTCGAGTAGCAAATCGACAACCTGATGGAAAATGGGAAACTAATCAAGTAGCCAAAAAAGCAATACTTTTATCATTCAGAACAAGTAAAATGACCACCACAGCGGGTCCATATTCTGTATGGTGGGATAAGGTTGGATTTAAAACAGCTGGATGGACTGAAGCAGATCACAAAAAAGCTGGATTTCGCTACGTACCTAACGGTATGACCAGGAAGGGTTGCTATATTGCTCCTGGTGTCGTTTTGATGCCCTGTTTTATAAATATTGGAGGATTTGTTGACAGCGGTACGATGGTCGATACATGGAGTACTGTGGGGTCAGGTGCACAAATTGGAAAAAATGTACATTTATCTGGTGGAGTTGGAATTGGTGGCGTTTTAGAACCCCTTCAAGCATCACCAACTATTATAGAAGATAATTGCTTTATTGGTGCACGCGCTGAGGTGGCCGAAGGTGTTATAGTTAGAAAAAATAGTGTCTTAGCAACTGGTGTGTATCTAACCGCTTCAACTCGTATAATAAACCGTGAGACAAATGAGATAATGACTGGTGAAGTTCCTGAGGGTAGTGTTGTAGTTCCAGGGTCTCTTCCATCTAAAAAACCAGGTGGCCCTAGTCTATATTGTGCAGTTATCGTCAAACAAGTAGACGAAAAAACTAGGTCAAAGACATCAATAAATGACCTTCTAAGAGACTAATAATGAAAACTCTCAATGAATTAAAATTAGCTCAAGAGCTAATAAGATTTCCAACAATTAAAACTGAAGATAAGGGTATTATGAAATTCTTATCAAGAAAACTCACCGCTATTGGCTTTAAATGTACAATTATTAAATCAAAAGGAACTGGACCAAAACCAGCCCTAAATTTATATGCTAGATTTGGCAAATCAAAACCTCATATAAATTTCTTAGGACATACCGATGTTGTTGCTAATCTTGATAATTGGAGCGTACCACCATTCAAAGGTACAATTAAAAATGGTCAAATTATTTCACGAGGTATTGCGGATATGAAAGGAAGTATAGCCTGTTGGATAAGTGCAGTAAGTAATTTTACTAAAAATAAAAAACTAAAAGGATCTATATCAATAATTATTGCTGCAGATGAAGAGACAACTGGATTAGGAACTCCTGCTGTTATGAGGTATTTGAGAAAAAAAAATGAAAAAATTGATTTTTCTATTGTTGGAGAGCCAACATCAAATAAATCAATTGGTGATGAGATTAGAATTGGAAGGCGTGGATCAATGAATGGCGTAATTATAGTCTATGGCAGAAGTGGTCATGCTGCTTTTAAAAATTTTATTAATCCATGTACTGCATTGGCAAAAATAATATCAAAATTAAAAAGTTCCTCTTTAGATAACGGCACAAAATTTATGCCACCTTCTAATCTAGAGTTTACTAAAATGAATGTTGATAATTTGTCTGAAAATGTTGTGCCACAGTCAGTTAATGCAAAATTTAACGTTAGATTTAATACTAAATATAAATCATCTTCTTTGAAAAAAAAATTAAATCAAATAATCATTTCAACTGCTAAAAAAGAGAAATGTCGAGTAAAAATAGAATACAGAGTTAGTGGAGAGGCTTTTTATACTCAGCCTAATAAAAATATCTTAATGGTTAAAAAAATTGTCAAAAAAATAACTGGCAATTCACCAAAATTAAATTGTAGAGGAGGCACGAGTGACAGCCGTTTTCTTGGCAAAATACCTAGATTAGAATTAGGCTTGAGAAATAATACTATACATCAAATTGATGAAAAGACTTCTGTGTCAGATTTAAAAAAGTTAACAAGAATATATAATCAAATTTTACAAAATTATTTTAATTGAGTACTGCAATTATAACTTCAGATACATCAATAAACCATTTAACAGGTGATGGTCATCCAGAAAGACCTGAGAGAGTTATTGCAATTACTGAAAAATTAAAAAAAAGGAATGATTTAATTTGGGATAAACCTAAAAAATTTGATTTAGATATTTTAAAGAAAGCGCATGACGAAAAATATATTAATATGGTTCAAAAAAGCTTTCCAAAAGAAGGATTAAAATTTTTAGATGGAGATACTATAATTTCACCAGGAAGTGAAAAAGCAACAAGGGATGCTGTAGGTTCAATTTTAAAGGCAATAGACTCTGTAGAACAAAAAAAATATAAAAACGCTTTTTGCGTCGTAAGACCGCCTGGGGGCTAGTGCCCTCTTTAACTAGAGGGCACTGGTCTTATTTTGGACATCACGCAGAAAAAGATAAAGCTATGGGTTTTTGCATATACAACAATGTAGCTGTTGGTGCACACTATCTCATTGATAAATATAAATACAAAAGAATAGCTATACTTGATCCAGATGTGCATCACTTCAACGGCACCAGTGATATTTTTTACGATAATGCAAAAGTTTTATGTTTATCAACTCATCAATATCCATTTTATCCTGGAACTGGTAGTGAAAAAGAAAAAGGCAATCATGACAATATTTTTAATGTACCTTTGCCTGCTGGAACTGGCTCTCGAGAATATTTTAACGCCTTTGATAGAGTTTTGGATAAATTGATTAAATTTCAGCCAGAATTTTTGCTTATGAGTATTGGTTTTGATGCTGAGGAGCGAGATCCTCTTGCATCTTTTAAATTAATACCAAAAGATTTTTATGAAATTACTAAAAGAGCTATTATGGCAACTAAGGAATTTACTAAAGGAAGAGTTATATCTATTTTAGAGGGTGGGTATGATTTAGCCGCTTTAGCTGATAGTTCAAATGAACATGTTAACGCACTATTAGAATTCAATTGATAATATTTTAGTAAACTATAAATCAACCTAATGAGATTATACAAAATTAAAAAATCTAAAATTGATAACAAAGGTCGTGGCCTATACGCTACCAAAGATATTAAAGAAGGAACAAAAATTATTAATTACAAAGGTAAAATAATAACTAATAAACAAGTCGACGAGTCTGATAAATATGACAATGGTAAACCAATATATTTATTTACTTTAAACAAAAGATATACTCTAGATGGGGACTACCCGTTTAACGTAGCTGGCTTAATAAATCATAGTTGTAATCCGAACTCTCAATACGATGGTAAAGGTCTAAAAATATGGATTACAGCAATTAAAGATATTAAAAAAGGTGAAGAATTTACTTGTGATTATGGATTTGGTTTTGATGAAGATTATAAACAATTTCCTTGCAAATGTGGGGCAAAAAACTGCTGTGGATATATAGTGCGCGAAGAGTCAAGATGGCGAATAAATAAAAAATTTTCCATGAGTAATAAAAAAAAATTAGTAAATAACTCTCGCTAAATATAGTCCTTCTGGGGGAGCTGGTGGTGCACATAAAATTCTTTTTTTCTTATTCATTACATCAACAAACTTTCTTAAGCTCCATTTTTTTTCACCAACATACTTTAAACACCCAACCATAGACCTAACTTGTTTTTGCAAAAAAGATTGAGATTTGAATTCTATTTCTATTTTATTATTTCTAGATTTTATTCTTACAGATTTCATAGTTTTAATTGGGCTTTTTGCTCTGCAACTTGATGCTCTAAAAGTGGAAAAATCTTTTGTGCCAACCAATTTTTTTGCAGCATTTTTCATCATTAACAAATTAAGATTATTCATGATATGCCAGCCTCTTTCTTGATCTAGAACTGGTCCTCCTACTCTGTTAATAATTATGTACTTGTAGACTCTCATTTTTGCTGAAAATCTAGAATGAAAATTCTTACTTTTTTTTTTTATTTTTAAAATTGTTACTAATTCTCTATTCAAAAAATGATTTGTAGATTTTAAAAATTTATCAAAATTTTTGATTTTTGTTTTACACTCAAAGTGTGCAGATTGTTCAATGGCATGAACTCCTGTATCAGTTCTTCCTGAGCCTATCAAAATAATTTTTTCTTTTAGTATTTTAGAAATTTTTTGTTGGATGAGACCCTGGATTGTTTTTCCTTTTTTTTGAACCTGCCAACCCCTAAAATTAGTTCCAACATATTCAATTAAAATCTGATACCTAAACATTAGATATTTCAGAACCTTTTCTAATATGAGAACCAAGCATGAACTCTCCAATTTTTTGAACTTTTTTTCCTTCTCTTTGAATTTCTAGAATTTTAATGGATTTATTATTATTACAAGCTATTTCGAGGTTACTTGATACAACTTCACCAATCTTTCCTATGCCATTTCCAATTTCTGCTTTTAAAATTTTATATCTCTCACCATTAAAATTAAAAAAAGCACCAGGAGAGGGGTATAAACCGTTAATTTTTCCAATAATCTTGGAAACATCATCATTCCAGTTAATTTGACCCTCACTTTTAAAAATTTTTTTAGCATAAGTTGCTTTTGAATGATCTTGATCCACAAAATTTAAATTTCCTTCAAGAATGTCATCCACATTATCCAGGATTTTGTCTGCTGCTAAGAGTGAAAGTTTTTCTGAAACTTCTTTTGCATTTTTATCTTGATCCAGTTTAATTTTATATATGTTGCTTATGGGTCCACTGTCTAATTTCTCATTTATTTTCATAATACTTATTCCTGTTTCAGTATCTAAATTCATTATTGATCTTTGTATAGGCGCTGCACCTCTCCATTTGGGTAGAATTGAAGCGTGGATGTTTATAAAGCCTTTTTTAGTCAAACTTAAAAAGTTTTTTGGAATTATCTGACCATATGCAACAACTATAGCTAAATCAGCATTTAAATTTTTTAGAAACTCATATTCTTCATTATTATTTTTTAAACTTTGTGGAGATCTAAAATCTATATTTAGAGTTTCTGATATTCCCTGAATAGGTGATTTATTAATTTTCTGACCTCTGTGAGATTTTTGTGGAGGCTGAGTATATACTACACTTATAGGAAACCCATTTTGATACAATGATTTTAATATTGGTACTGCAAATAAAGGGGTACCCATAAAAATAATTTTTTTTGCCATTTTTAAACTATTACTCTATCTGGGCTTTTTTGTATTTTGGAAATTTTCTTAATAATAAAATCTTTTTTTAATTTTGATAAATGATCAATAATTAATTTTCCATCTAAATGATTAATTTCGTGCTGAACACAAGTAGACATTAAACCATCACATTTTAACTCTTTTTTAAAACCATTTGAGTCAATATATTCAATTTCGCAAATTTTCGGTCTTTCAATTTCAATGAATGTTTCGGGAATTGATAAACATCCCTCTTCATAAACAGATGTGTCATCACTAAGTTTTTTTATTATAGGGTTGATAAGACTTAACGGTTTTTTTGACTCATCTTTTGCTGACACATCTATAACAAGAATTCTTTTAAGAACACCAATTTGAACTGCTGCTAATCCAATTCCGTTTGAAGCATACATCGTATCAAATAGATCTTTAATGAGTTTTTTTTCATTAGTCCCAATTTTTTCAATTGGTTCTGAAATTTTTTTAAGCATTTCGTCAGGAACTGTGATTATATCTTTAATACTCATGAACTAAATAAATAAACTAATTTTTAGACTTTTAAAGGAAGAACTTTAAGTAAAATTTTATTTCTTATAAAATCAATATCTAGTTGATTCAAAGTACTTATAATAAAATAAATCGTATCTTCATCAATTTTCTCTAAATCATCTTGACCTATAACTTCTACTATTCGTAATAATGCAGTGCCAGCCTCATTATTATTAATCATAACTTGAATATCTGTTGGTATTTCTGACTCATTAATTTCATAAAGATCATCAAATTTTTTTGAAATTTCTATACCGTCCGATTTTAAAGATTCTAAAAAAATAATGTCCTTTTTTGAAAGAAAATACTTTTTATTTTTTTTAATCTTTTTTAAAAAATTATTAATATCTTTTTCAATTTTTGATTTTGCATAATCTCCATTAAAATAGTTGATTAATTTTGATTGATGAATAATATCATTATTAAATTTTATGTTCCTCTCTAGATTTTTTTCAATTTTAACATTTGTATAATAAAAACTGGTTAAATTATCTGGTACATCTAAAGGGTCTATTGTTTTTAAAAACTTTTTAAGCTCAAGGTTAAAAGCTTGATTAATATCATCTTTTTTAAAAAGATTTTTTAATATTTTTAATAATTTTAATTTTTCAACTATTTCAGACTCGAGTAAAATTTTTTGATAAATTAAAGCTCTTGCTTCGATGTTTGACAGCGCTTTATAAGATGTTTCAGCATTCAACAGCTGATTAATATTAAATTGAAACCTTTTATATAATTCAAATAAATCTTTTTCTGGATAATTTTCATTATGCACAGCCTTTTCAATTGTTGAGATTCTATCTAATTCTGTAATTTCAATTTCTTCTATATTATACAACAAATTTGATGAAGAAAGGTATTTCCAAATAATTTTATCTGTTGAGTCTTTGGGTTCAAAAAAAAATTCTGTATTTGTTATATGTGCTAAATGAAAATCAAGTATTGTTTTTTCGGATATTTTTTTATCTACCTTATCGATATAACCGAGAAGAAAGTTTATTTTATTTTCAAAATAATCATCTTTAAATCCTAATTCTTTTTTTAAGTCTAAATTAAGTTGAGCTACATCTTTTTTTCCTAAAACAATTGAGCAATAAATACTAAATTTTGACAAATACTCATCTTTTATTGGTTCTATATTTTTCGAAAAAAGCTCACAAGATTTTTTAATGTTAGCTTGGGACAAATATTGATTTACTAAATATTTTGTTAGTTCAGGATGAAGATTAATAATTTGATTTTTTATTAAATATTCTTCAATTAGTTCAAGGTTGTTGTTTTTAATAAGCCAGTCAGATTTGAACTTCAAGAATTCTTTTTCTGAAATATTTCTTTGGGGAATGTGTGCATTTGTAAGCATCGAAATATTCATTATTTCAACTGCATCATCAGAAAAATCTATTTTAGATAAATTTGAAAAAATATTTCTCAGTTGGTCACCATTAGAATTTAACCACATATCTATATTTAATCCATAGTCTTCAGGATCATAGAGGCCAATAATTTTTACATCTTTGGACTCTATTTTCTTATCTTGTAAAATTAAATCATTATCATTTGGTGATTGCATAGAAAAAATACTTAATTCTGTGGATGTTTTATTCTCATTATTAGTTGAAGAAATGTTCGTATCATCGTTCAGAATTTTCTTTTCAATTTCCTTTTTTTCAATGTTCCAAATATCAACTGGTTGTTCTTCTGAGTATGAAAATGTTGAAGAAAGCAATATTAAAGAAATACCTACTAAACTTATTTTATTTAATGATTTTGAAATTTTCATTAGGGATAATTTTTTCTATCTCTTCTTTTGGTGCGGGAAAATCTATCTTATTTAACAAAAAAATAACTCCAAGAATTATAACTAAAACTAAAGCAAATTTTATTGTTAAACCAATAATACTTGTTCTCAAACTTGTTTTTTTAATAAATTGCATATAAATTTAGATAATTTCAAATTAAGACATATTTGTGTTTTTTCAATAAAGAAACTTATGAAATCAAAAGAAAACATTGTATTTTTAGGAATGATGGGGTCTGGAAAGACCTCTATAGGATCTTTAGTTTCTAAAAAGCTTAAATTAAATTTTTTTGATATAGATAGACAAATTGAGAATGAACTAGGCATGAAAATTTCAAAAATTTTTGAGACTAAGGGTGAAAAATTTTTTCGTGAATTCGAGGAAATAATGGCTCTCAAAATACTGAGAAGGAGTAAAATTGTAATCTCTCTAGGTGGAGGAACCTTTATGAGTAAAAAGGTAAGAAAGGAAATTTTAAATAATCATTTGTCTTTTTGGTTACAATGGGATGATGAAACTCTTGTTAAAAGAATAAAAAATAGCAAAAAAAGACCAATTGCTATTCAATCCTCTAAGGATGAATTATTAGATTTAATCAAGAAACGATCTAGTATCTATTCAAAAGCACGTTATAAGATAAATTGTGACAATCTTACGAAATTTGAAATAGTTGAAAAAGTTATGAAAAATTTATGAATTTAAGAAAAATAATAGTCAATTCGCAAAGTCAAAAATATCCCATATTTATTGGACAAAATATAATTTCTAAACTTTCTTCAATAATAAAAAAAAATTCTATTAAATTTAATAATTGTCTATTGGTTGTTGACAAGAATGTTCCAAAAAAAATGACATTATTGATTAAAAAAAATTTGAAAAATAAAAAAATTTTTATTCACTATATAAAAGCAAACGAAGTAAATAAAAATCAAAAAAATACAAATAATATTATTAAAACTTTACTTGATAAAAATTTTTCTAGAGATGATTGTTTGATTTCTATTGGAGGGGGTATTGTTGGTGATATAAGTGGATTCGCGGCAAGCTTATTTAAAAGAGGAATTACATTTATTAACATTCCAACAACTCTTTTATCCCAAGTTGACTCTTCTATAGGGGGAAAAACAGGTATTAATACAAGTCATGGAAAAAACCTCATAGGAAGTTTTTATCAACCAAAACTTGTTATTAGTGATTGTAATTTTTTAAAAACACTTCCTAAAAGAGAGGTAATTTGCGGTTATGGTGAAATATTAAAACATTCATTAATTTCTAATAAAAATTTTTATAAATTTCTAAATAAAAATTTTGAAAATATTATAAATTTAAAGTCCCCCTTCATTGAAAAAGCTATTTATGAAAGTTGTAAAATAAAAAAAAATGTTGTTGAAAAAGATGAAAAAGAAAAAAATTTAAGGAAAGTTTTAAATTTCGGACACACATTTGCTCATGCTTATGAAGCGACTTTGGGTTATTCTAGGAAATTAAATCATGGAGAGGCTGTATTACTAGGTATTCATTCTGCACTTAAATTTAGTTTAGAAAATAAAATTTTAAAGAAAAAAGAACATGGTTCAATTATCAATCACTTCGAAAAATCAAAATTACCTAATAATTTAAAAGAATTTTTTTCCTCGAGAGACATCAATAAAATAGTATCATTTATGACAAAAGACAAAAAAAATAAATCAAATATGATAAATTTAATATTATTAAAAAAAATTGGTTTTCCAAAAATTGATGGTCAGTATAATAAAAAGCGTATTAAATTATTTCTTAAAAAAGAATTAATTAATTAAAATTTGTATTGAATGTATATTATTTTTTAATTCTTCCTCAAGAATTTTAAAGACCTTTTTATTATTTTCAATTTTACCCATTTCTTTTAATTCTTCAGATTTAATATTTATTTTCAAATGAAATTTTCCTTTTTGATTCCCTTTGTGGTTCTTATGAAGAAATGATTTGTCTTCAATTGTAATATTTTCAATATTAATTTGACTTTGAAGTTTTTTTTTAATAATTGTAATTAGTTCATTTATATCCATAAATAACTTTATTATATACCATGAAAAATATTTGTGACTGGAATAATTGTAAGGAATTAGGTGAGTATAAAGCTCCAGTAGAAAAAGATAATAGTAAAAAATTTAGATTACTTTGCCTTGAACATGTTAAGGAATTTAACAAAAATTGGAACTATTTTTCTGGAATGGATGACAATCAGATAATGAATTTTTTAAGATCTGATATGGTTTGGCATAAACCCACTCAAAGTTTCAGCTCTTCTGATAATTTTTTCAAAGTACTATGGAATAATACTCTTAGAGACGAATTGGATACAAATAAATTTAAAAGTGATTTAAATAGCATGCGTCAATTTAAATTTGACCACAAGGATATAAAAGCTTTTAGTATTCTTGGCCTTTCAGTAGGTTTAAAATGGAGGAAAATTCAGGAAAAATTCAAAACACTTGTCAAAAAATTTCACCCTGATATGAATTCTGGGAATAAAAAATTCGAAGAAAAACTTAAATTAATTACTTTGGCTTATACCCAATTAAAAAAAACATATAAGGAAAAAATTGACACCTGATTTAAATATACAACCTGATATTAAAGTTTCTGTGAAACAAACTTTTGGCATTGATACAAAATTAGAAGTTGATGCTTTCTCAAAAAAAAGTGAGTATGTTCCTGATATCGATAAAAATTATAAGTTCGATAGAGATACAACTCTTGCAATAATCTCAGGTTTTTCATTCAATAAACGAGTATTAATTCAAGGCTATCACGGAACAGGTAAATCCACTCATATAGAACAAGTTGCCGCTAGGTTAAACTGGCCATGCATAAGGGTGAATCTCGATAGCCACATTAGTAGAATTGATCTTATTGGAAAAGATGCAATCGTTTTAAAAGAAGGTAAACAAATCACTCAATTTAACGAGGGTATTCTTCCTTGGTCAATTCAAAATCCTGTCGCTTTAGTTTTTGATGAATACGATGCTGGTAGACCAGATGTTATGTTTGTAATTCAAAGAGTTTTAGAAGCTGAAGGAAATTTTACACTTCTAGATAAAAATAAAGTAATAAAACAAAATAAATTTTTTCGATTATTTGCCACTTCTAATACTGTTGGACTAGGTGATACCACAGGACTTTATCATGGTACTCAACAAATAAATCAAGGACAAATGGATAGATGGAATATAGTAACAAGCTTAAACTATTTATCTCTTGATAAAGAAATGGAAATAATACTAGCTAAAAATAAAAATTTTAATAATCAGAAGGGTAAAGAAACTATTGCCAATATGATTAAAGTTGCTTCACTCACAAGAAAAGGATTTATAGCTGGAGATATATCCACCTTAATGAGCCCAAGAACAGTTATGCATTGGGCTGAAAATACAGAAATATTCAAAGACACAGGTTATGCTTTTAGGGTTACGTTTTTAAACAAATGTGATGAAATTGAGAAAAATATAATTGCAGAATATTATCAAAGATGTTTTGGGGACGAACTACCTGAGTCACTTGCGCATACTCAACTGTAAATGAGTGATACCAATAAACTAGTAAATTTAAAAGAAAAATTAAAACAAGCTCTTTCTTCAACATTTAAAGTCATCGCAGATGACTTTAAGATCAAAGATAAATTTGATAAAAATAAAAATTTACATAAATATGATTTTTTAGATTTAGATAATCTTAATACAAAAGCTGATTTTATAAAAGCAAGAGCAGAATCTGACTCATCTGCGTTAAAAAAAAAGTTTTCCGATAAAGAAATATATAAAAAAAATTTACCAATCAATTCATCCTGTAAATCATTATACTTAATCGCGGAAAAAATAAGATGTGAGTCTTTAGGAGGTAAAATGCTCAAAGGAATACAAAAAAATTTTACAGAAAATTATAATCAAATTATAAGTTTAAAAAAAAAAGATCAACTTAAAACAAAAGAAGATGTTAGCGTAAATGAAGCTTTTGAATTATATATGCTTAAAAAATTTCACAATATAAAATTAAACTCATTAACAAATAAAATGTTAAGTTTTTGGGAACACGATTTTGAACAATCTATAAATAAACATATTAATTTTCTTAAAGAAAATTTAGAAAATCAAGATGAATATTCATCAAAATTTTCAAAAATACTTCAAGAAATGGATATATTTCAAACTGAAGATACAGAAGACATAAAAGAAGAAAATAAAGATGATGGTCAAGAAAATCGGGCAAATGATGATCAAGACTCAAATAATGATGATAAAAAAGATGAAAATAAAGACCAGGAAAGAGAAGCTAGTTTAGACTCAGAGTATGATATTAATGAGTATAAACTAGATGAGCAATTAATTGATACAGACTCAGATGCACAAAATAATGAACAAGTAATCCAGAATAAAGAATTGAATACTATTGACATAGAATATAAAATTTTTACAAGTCAATTTGATGAGATCACTAAAGCAGAAAATCTTGAGAATGCTGATGAAACAAATAAATTAAGAAAAACTTTAGATCAGCAACTAATTGGTTTTCAGGATATTATTACAAAACTTGCTAATAAACTTCAAAGACAACTACTAGCTAAACAAAATCGTGCGTGGGAATTTGATTTGGAAGAAGGACTATTAGATAGCTCTAAATTACCAAGGATAATTATGGATCCCTATAATTCTTTGTCATTTAAAAAAGAAAAAGATTTAGATTTTAAAGACACAGTGGTTACCTTATTGATAGATAATTCTGGGTCAATGAGAGGAAGACCAATTACGATTGCAGCTATCTGCGCAGATATTCTCTCAAGAACACTAGAAAGATGTTCTGTCAAAGTAGAAATATTGGGATTTACTACAAAAAACTGGAAAGGTGGTCAGAGTAGAGAGATTTGGAATAAAAAAGGTAAACCAAAAACTCCTGGGAGATTAAATGATTTAAGACATATAATTTACAAAAGTGCAGATACTCATTGGAGACAATCAAAAATAAATCTTGGTTTAATGTTAAAGGAGGGATTGTTAAAAGAGAACATTGATGGAGAAGCTATATCATGGGCTTTTAATCGTCTCAAAAAAAGGAAAGAAGAAAGAAAGATACTTATGGTAATTTCAGATGGAGCACCTGTTGATGACTCAACATTATCTGTAAATTCTGGCGATTTTCTTGAAAAACACTTAAAAAAAATGGTTAAATTTATTGAGGATAAAACAGATATAGAGATTTTAGCAATTGGTATTGGTCACGATGTTTCTAGGTATTATAATCGAGCAATTAAGATTACTGATGTTAATGAGCTAGGTGATGTAATGATATCTCAATTAAGTTCTTTGTTTGATAAAAAGAATAAACTTCATTAGATTTTTAATAAATCACTATTTTTCCATTTTATAGCAACTTCTGCACCACTTCTTGTTTGTGAGTTTTTACAATTTATTATTGCAAAATTTTTTTCAAGTAGAGTTTTTCCTATAAATATACCTAATCCTAAGCCTGATTTATTTTTATAAATTTGATTATCAGATCTTAAATAAGGCTCTCCAATTTTTGAAATTATATCGTTAGGATATCCTCTCCCATCGTCTTCAATTATAACTTCTGTAAATTCATTGTCACTTTTAAGAGTAATAAAAATTTTATTTGAACTATATTTATTTGCATTACCAATAAAATTTCTTAAACCATAAATAATTTCAATAGATTTTGTAATTTTTTTTGAATTAGAATCTTGATCAAAGTTAAATACAAATTCTTTATCGCTTGTTTCCTTAAAAGATAGTATTATTTCCTTTATATAATCTTTGATACTCGAGTCCTCGTCAATAAATTCGTCTTCCTCAATCGGATTTAATGTTAATTTTTTTAAAATTTCATTACACCTTTCAACTTGACTAGATAATAACTCAACATCTTGAATGACGTCTTTTTGATTTTTCAATTGTTTTTTTAATTCTTGAGTAATGATCTTAATTGTTGACAATGGTGTTCCGAGTGAATGTGCAGCGGCAGCGGCCTGACCACCTAATGATAACATTTCATGTTCTTTAGCCATTACTTCCTCCATTTTATTTAAAGCTTCTTTTCTTAATCTAGACTCAGATCCAAAAATAATAGCAAAATAATTTAGAAATATTAAAGCTATTATTAATGCTATAGGAATTGAATAATAATAATATGGATCAACATGAAAATGATTGTTCAAAGGTGCTGGTAAATCTTTAGAATAAAAAGTCAAAAAAGTTATACTCAATAATGTAATGATAACTAAAAAAATATTTGTTCTTAGACCTAAGTTAGTAGATGCAAAAACACTCGGAATTATTAGAAAAATTACAAAAGGATTAACAATACCTCCTGTAAGATAAATTAATGCACCTAATTGGAATATATCAATTATTAGAAAAATTAGAGCAGATCTATCAGAAAGTTGGGTTTTATTGTAAATTAAAATCAAATACAGATTGCTAATAATACCAAAAAAAATAATCAAATTTGAGAGAAAAAAGTCAAAATCAAAACCAAAATAAAAATAAACTAAATTAATTGAAATTAATTGACCAATAATTCCGATCCATCTAAGTGAAATATATGTAGATTTTTTTAATGTATAATATTTTGAAGTTTCAAAAAACTTCATTTTTTAAATATCTAGATTTTGTACATTAATTGCATTGGAAATTATAAAATCTTTTCTAAGAGCAACGTCATTTCCCATTAATGTATGAATAAGACTTTGATCTTTTTTAGAGTCTTTCGAATATTTTACTTGTAATAAATTTCTCGTTTGAGGATCAAGTGTTGTACTCCAAAGTTCATCGGGATTCATCTCGCCTAATCCTTTAAATCTTTGTATATTCATTTTATTTTTTTCTAAATCTAAATCTTTCATAAATTCTTTTGAACCTTTTTTAAGTTTTTTGAGATCTTTATTATTATTAAGAATGTATTCCTCTAGTTCCTTTTCATCTTTAATGTATATTCCTTTTGAACCCTTATTGATTTTGAATAATGGTGGTTGAGCTAAATACACATGACCATTTTCAATTAATTTGTTAAATGGTTTATTATTAAAAAAAGTTAAAAGTAAAGCCCTAATGTGTGAGCCGTCCACATCAGCATCTGTCATTATTATTATTTTTCCGTACCTCAAATCCTTAAGATCTATCTCATGTGCTTTTGGATCTAATCCAAGTGCATTGATTAAAGTAAGAATTTCGTTAGAAGATATCATTTTTGCTAATGCTTTAGTTCTTTGATCAGAACCATTTTTTGTTCCATTGCCATTTTTTTTAAAACTTAATTCTTCAACGTAAGTATTTAAAATTTTCCCCCTCAAAGGTAATACGGCTTGATTTGATCTATTCCTCCCTTGTTTAGCTGAGCCTCCAGCTGAGTCTCCCTCTACAATAAAAAGCTCTGTCCCCTCTTGTTTTCCTATTTGACAATCTGCTAATTTTCCAGGTAGTCCACTTAGTTCAAGCGCACCTTTTCTTCTGACGCTTTCCCTTGCTTTTCTAGCAACATCTCTTGCTAAAGCAGCCTGAATAATTTTTGCCAATATTACTTTTGCAATTGAAGGGTTCTGATCAAACCAAATTGATAATTTTTCATTTAAGATTGTTTCAACAATCATCCTTACCTCTGAAGAAACAAGTTTATCTTTTGTTTGAGATGAAAATTTAGGATCTGGTATTTTTGTTGAAAGGACGCAGGTTAAACCTTCTTTTATATCGTCACCTGATATTGTTAATCTATTTTTTTTTAATAGATTGTGTTCATTTGCATATTTATTTATTACTCTTGTCAAAGCGCTTCGAAAGCCCAGTAAATGCGTACCACCATCCTTTTGAAAAATGTTGTTTGTATAAGGATATACATCCTCTGAATAGCTTCCGTTCCATTTTAAAGCACATTCAATTTCAATATTTTCTTTTTTTCCCTCTATATAAATTGGTCTTTTAAAAAGATCATTTCCATTTTTATTATTTAGTTTTTCTCTTTTCTGATCCAAATATTCAACAAATTGTAAAACACCCCCATCAAATTTAAATTCATTAATCTTTTCCTTTTTTTCGTTACCATCAATAAATATAATTTTAATTCCCTTGTTAAGAAAAGCTAGCTCCCGCATTCTTTTAATGAGAATACTGCCACTAAATTTTATTGAAGAAAATATGTTTTTTGATGGTAAAAATGTTATTTGTGTACCTGAACTTTTAGATTTTCCAACTAGTTTAAGAGGGGCTTTGGCTTCTCCATTTTTGAACTCTATAAAATATTTTTTTCCATCTCTATTTATTTCTAATTTTAATTTTTCTGATAATGCATTTACAACAGAAACTCCTACTCCATGAAGACCTCCTGATACTTTATAAGAGTCATGATCAAATTTTCCACCTGCATGTAGCTGTGTCATTATTACTTCAGCGGCAGATTTTTTTTCTCCTTTATGAATATCTACGGGAATACCTCTTCCATCATCATTTACTGTTACAGTTCCGTCTGAATTAATTTTTACTTGAATATTTTTACAATGACCTGCCAGAGCCTCATCAATAGAATTATCTACTACCTCATATACCATGTGATGTAAACCAGTACCATCATCCGTGTCACCGATATACATTCCAGGTCTTTTTCTGACTGCTTCAAGGCCTTTTAGAACTTTAATTGAGTCAGCTTGATATGTATTTTTATTCGTCATTTTTTTTTAATTGAAAAGATAATTATAACATTTTTACTTAGAATTAACTATTTTAATAATTTATTTCACCTAAAAAAAACATATAAAAAATGCATCCCTTTTACTTTTTAATTAAAATCTTACATGTGCAAATAAATACCTGGTAACTAGTTAAATTTATCGTATAAAATAATTATTTTAAAATGATACCTATTACAAAGCCATCCTTAGATATAAGCGACCTTAGATACATTAAAAATGTCATTAAGTCTAAAATATTAACCGATGGTTATTATCAAAAAAAAACTGAGGCGCTTATCAAAAAACTTATTAAATCAAAATTCGTGAGCCTAACTCAAAGTTGCACGGCAGCTCTAGAAATTTCCTCAATTTTAATAAACTTAAAAAAAGGTGATGAAGTCATAATGCCTTCATATGGATTCGTATCTGTTGCTAATTCAGTAGTTTTAAGAAATGCTAAACCTGTATTTGCTGAGATCGATCCTAAAACTCTAAATATTTCATACGATGATATTAAAAGAAAAATTACAAAAAAAACCAAAGCTATTTACGTAATTCACTATGCGGGTCACTCATGTGAAATTGAAAAAATCGCAAATTTAGCTAAAAAAAAAAGAATATATTTAATCGAAGATGCTGCTCATTCATTTTTAGCTAAATACAAAAATAAATTTCTTGGAACTATAGGAGATATTGGAGTTTTTAGCTTTCATGAGACAAAAAATTTAGTTGGGGGACAAGCAGGATGTATATCAATTAATAACGTATCTTTGATTGAAAGAACAAATACGATTCTTGATAAAGGGACAGATAGAAAAAAATTTCTAAATAATTTTAAAAAAAAAATAATCTCCTCTCAAAAAAAAGGTTTTTATAGTTGGGTGGATATTGGTTCTGAATATAGAGCATCAGAATTGACTAGTGCTTTACTTTATTCTCAAGTTAAAAAAGTTAAAAAAATTCAAAAAAAAAGAGAGAAATTTTGGAATAAATATAAAGATTATATAAATAAATTTAAAAATGATATGTTTTATTTAATTAAACCAATTAAAAATTGTATAAGCGCATATCACCTTTTTGTATTAGTTTTTAAAAGTTTAAAAAAATCTAACGAATTTAAAAAAGTAATGCAAAAGAATGGTATAGCAGCTACTTTTCATTATGTTCCTCTTCATAAGTCAAAAATGGGAAAAAGATTTTGTAATTATAAGCTACCTGTCACTGAAAGAATTTACAATCGAGTTGTACGTCTACCTTTATTTTCAGACATCACTGATAAAGAATTTAATAAAATACTAAATTCGCTCAAAAAATTTTTGATTAATTAGGAGAGGTGGGAGAGTCTGGTTTAATCCACCAACTTGGAAAGTTGGCATACCTTTGGTATCGCAAGTTCGAATCTTGTCCTCTCCGCCACGATATTTAATAAAAAATTATTTAATTACTTTTGATAATTCTTTTGCAATAAATTTATGTCCAGTTTTATTTAGATGACCATCTATTTTAAAATAGTGATCATTTTTTAATTTAATATCTAAAAAATAAATATTATCATTATCTAAAAGTTTTCCGTTTGGAAAATTTGAAAAATTTAAATTTGGCCCATTAGTATAAAAAATATAAATTTTTTTACTCATAATTAATGGATATTCATTTAATAAACTTAATAATAAATTTTGATGAGGTAAAAAATCTAATGAATTAGGTTTTTTTTTAACCAAATCAATAGGAATTTGAACTGAATATCTAAATGTTCTCCTTAACTTCCTCCAATTAGAATTTGGTTGAGAAGATGTCACTTTCTGAAATTTTTCTTTTGAATTAATCTCAGAATTAATCACAAAACTATTATTTTCTCCGAAGTCATTATAACAATATTGAATTATAACTGTGTCTATTTGATCTAATAAACCACTTTTTTGAAGCCTTATTAATTCTCTCCTTGTTCCATAACTAGATACTGCTAAATTGTAGACATTTTTATTAATCTTATTTTCTAATATGGACGCAAATGTCTCATTATCATTCACTCCCCACCCCATAGCAAAAGAATCACCTATAACTGCTATTGATTTTTTTTTATTTTTTTCTTCATTTGGATGATTTGAGATTCTTCCTAATCTATCAAATGAAATATTTGTATCAAATTCAATATTTTTAAAACTACAATTCTTAAATTTTGGTACATAAATTAGGTCTTTGTCGAATTCAACACACTCGGAGTTATTTTGCCAAATGTTCCGAACTGCCTCAAGATAAAAATTCACTTGATAAGTGTTAATAAGCTTTAAATCTGGAGTAATACCTCTTAATAGTAAGTATCCACTAATTATATAAATTAAAAAAAATAATAAAAAATAATTAATAA
>CACJOY010000007.1 GCA_902595125.1 uncultured Pelagibacteraceae bacterium | reverse complement strand
TTGGTCTTGCAGCAGTTCTTGAATTGTGGGGAATAAAAATTGGACCGATTATAGCTGGATTAGGTTTATTTGGTGTGGCTGTTGCATTAGGAGCTCAAGATTTATTTAAAAATTTAATTTCAGGGATCTTAGTTCTTGTTGAAAAAAGATTTAAAATTGGTGACTGGATATCTGTTGATGGAATTATTGAAGGTATAGTTGAAAAAATTGGCTTTCGATCAACAACAATAAGGAAATTTGATAAATCCTTAGCAATAATTCCTAATTTTCAATTCGCGGAAAATGCAGTTGTAAACGTTAGTGAAACTTCAAATTGGTTAATAAGTTGGATTATAACTCTTCAATATGACACGACAGTAGATCAATTAAAAACTATTCGAAATCAAATTGAAGAACATATTAAAAAAAGTGAAGATTTTAACACAAGTATAGGAATTGCTGTGAGAGTGGATAAATTTTCTGATAGTTCAATTGATATGTATGTTCGTTGTTTTACTAATTCAAATAGTTGGAATGATTGGCTTTCAGTAAAAGAAAAATTAGCAATAGCAATAAAACAAATAGTAGAAAATAATAAAGCTTCATTCGCATTTCCAAGCTCTTCAATTTATATTGAAAAAAAATGATAGCTATTTTTTATTTAGCTTTACAAATACTTAAACTCTATTCTTACGTCGTCATTGCCAATGTAATTGTTAGTTGGCTAATAGCTTTTAACATTTTAAATACCCAGAATAGGTTTGTTTATTCTGTTTTAGAATTGAGCTATCGTCTTACTGATCCAATATTAAATAAAATCAGACGTTTTTTACCCAATTTAGGTTCTTTAGATATTTCACCAATAATTTTACTTCTATTGATTTGGTTTATAGAAATGTGTATGAAGCTCTACATTGCACCAAAGATATTCTAAATTGTATGATTTTAATTGACGGAAAAAAAGCTGCTGCAGAACTTAGAGGGGAACTTAAAAAAGAAGTTTCTGATCTAAAAGCTAAATACAACAAGGTGCCAGGCTTGACTGTAATTTTAATTGGTGACTTAACACCAAGTCAAATTTATGTTCGAAATAAAGAAAAATCAGCTAATGAAGTTGGATTGAATTCAGATGTAATCAAATACCCAGACACTGTTGAAGAAAAAAAAATATTAGACAAAATTGAAGAATTAAATAATGACGTAACAGTTTCTGGAATTTTAGTTCAATTACCACTTCCAAAACATATTGATAAGCAAAAAATTATTGAAGCTATTCATCCTTCTAAAGATGTTGATGGTTTTCATCCAATGAATGTTGGTAATCTTTCATCAGGCTATGAAAGCTCAATACCTTGTACACCTTTAGGATGTTATTTATTGATAAAGAAAATTGAACCGAACTTGAACGGAAAAAAAGCAGTTATAATTGGAAGGTCTAACCTAAATGGAAAGCCAATGACTCAACTCCTTTTAAAAGAAAACTGTACAGTTACTATTACACATTCAAAAACAAAAGATTTAAAAGCAGAATGCTTAGAAGCAGATATTATTGTTGCAGCGGTTGGAATACCAGAACTTGTTAAGGGTGATTGGATTAAGAAAGATACAATAGTTATTGATGTTGGTATAAATAAAACTGATAAAGGAATTGTAGGCGATGTAGCGTTTGAAGAAGTTTCAAAAAATGCAAAAGCACTAACACCAGTGCCCGGTGGAGTGGGTCCCATGACTATTGCATGTTTACTGAAAAATACTATTGACTGTTTCAAAAGATCGCAAGTTTAACAATTATACCAATAAGTTTAATTTGATATGATTGTTTATGAAAAAACCTAAGTATCCATATAGAATAGCAATCCTCATGCTAATACTTACCGTGCCTCCGATAGGTGCCACTCAACTTGGTTGGTATTTATATGATATGCAGACAGGTTTTGATTATGGTATGATAGCTGGAACATTTTCAGTAATATATGCAGCGTGGTTAATGTATGAAAAAAAGTGGAGAGAAGATGATGAGGATTAATTAATGGAAAAAATAATTTTTTTTGGGTTAATAATTCCTATATTAATTTTTGTATTATACTTGGGTGGTAGAGCTATAAAGACAGGTTTTAGTGCCAAGAGCTCCAATAAATCTGACTCAGAAATAGAAATAAATAATAACGCAGACAATTCTGAGAATTTAACTGAAGAATTGAATAAATTAAATGAACTTTTAAAAAGTGGTGTTTTAACCCAAGAAGAGTTTGAAAAAGCTAAAAAGAAAATTTTAGATAATTAATCTTTATTTATTAAATCTTTAAGAGTAGTCATTTCACCTATTTTAAAAATCACAGCATCTTCTTTTTTAAATCCATATTTTTCAGCATTTTTTTTAAACCGTACAGGTGGTTCCATTATTGGCTCCAAAGATAAAACAAACGTACCCCAGTGTGTCCCAACAACTTTTTTACTTTTCAAATCTCTGCCTATACTTAAAGCTTCTTCAGGATTAGTGTGATAAGCAGATTTGTCTTTATAAGGTGAAATTGGATAAAAATTGTAAGCACCAATGTTAATAAAAGAGATGTCTATTGGGCCATATTTATTTCCTAAATCTTTATAAATATTTCCAACGCCAGTGTCACATGCAAATAAAATCTTTTTTCCATCGTATTCAATTAAAAAGTTACCCCATAAAGTTTTGTTAGTATCGGTTAAACTTCTTTTGGACCAATGAACTGCAGGAAGAAAGGTAATTTTTAATTTTTCATTAATCTTTATTTCATCATACCAATCCATTTCATTTACATCTCTATACCCATTCCTTGTAAAATATTTTCCAAGTTTAAGCGGTAGCATCACTTTAGCATTTTTAAAAGGAAACCTACGAATTGTCATCATATCCTGATGGTCATAATGATTGTGTGTAAGTAAAAACAAATCAATTTTAGGTATTTCATTTAATTTTAATGCTGGTTCAGTAAATCTCTTTGGACCAAATATTAACGGTCCTGCATTTTTAGAAAAGACAGGGTCAGTTATAATCGTAGTATTTCCTAGTTTGATAATAAATGTAGCATGACCAATCCAAGCAATGTAATCGTCATTTTTCAACTTTGATAAATCTGATAGTACTTTTTCTTTTTTAACAACATGCTCTTCTGGAACTGTCATATCAAGTTTCTTTTTTTCTTTATTAAAAACTTTATATGACCATTTAAAGTTTGTATTTCTTTCAGGAGATCCCTCTGGATTTCTAAATGTTCCATCCGAAACGTGATGATAAGGTTTTTTTTCCATTGTTAATCCAATATGATTATATGAAGTTATCCCAATTAAAAGACATAAAATTATTATTAACTTTTTTCCATTAGCCACAAATTATCTCCTGCTAAAAAATAAATTTTTCCATTCATTGGGTGAACTTGTATATCTCTTATTCTTCCAATTTTGTCTTTAAAAATTATCTCTTCCTTAACATTTGATTTATCATCAAATATTAATTTTCTTAATGATTTATCCTTAAGAGACGTAATTAAAGCATGGCTGTTCCATTCCTTAAACTCATCACCTTTATAAATAGTAATTGCACTAGTAGCGATAGAAGGTATCCAGTATTGAATTGCTTTTGTAAAGCCTGGTTTCCATTTAGGTCCAATTTTAGTTCCAGTATAATTTTTTCCTCCCCAGCCTAATATTTTCCAACCATAGTTTTCACCTTTTTTTACCTCTCCAAACCAGTCACCTCCTTTTGCACCATGGTTGCTCATATAAATCTTTCCATCAAAAGGTGATAAAGATAAGCCTTGAGGGTTTCGAATTCCAATTTGATAAATTTCAGGAAGCCAGTTCGGATTACCTTTAAACTTAGGATTGTCATTAGGAATACTTCCATCTAAATGAATTCTTATAATGCTCCCTGGGTGATTTGTAGGGTCTTGTGCAATCATACCTTGTCCTCTTTCTCCAGCTGATGCAAAAAGGTAATTATCTTTAATTACTAATCTTGAACCAAAATGATAACCCGAGTCTATTGGGGGTTCAGCTTGAAAAATGTTTTCAAAGTTTAGTTTGATTTTATCAAATTTTGCTTTTGCAATTGAGGTACTTGACTTCCAATTACCTCTATTTTCAGAATAGGAAATATAAACAAAATTATCTTTAAATAGAATATCTAATAATCCTCCTTGGCCATAATCTAAAAAATTTAAATTATGATCAACTTCAGAAATTTTATTTGATTTGATATTTACAATTTTTATTTTTCCACTTTTCTCTGTAATTATTAATTCATTTTCATTCAAAAATGACGAGCCCCATGGTCCATCAAGTTTTGTTAATTTTTGAAAACTATAATTTTGAGAAAAAGATTTTGAGATAAAAAAAAAAATTAATAGTGTTAAAAATAAAACTTTTTTCACTTTAAGAAAGTTTAGATCTTCCACCATCTACTGCAATTATTTGTCCTGTGACCCAAGAACTATCATCAGTAATAAGAAACTTTGCTAGTGAAGCAGAATCTTTTCCCTCACCCAATCTTTTAAGTGGATGAGCTTTTGCTATTCCATCAGCTAGAGCTTTATTTTTTAACATTGGTTCAGCAATTTTAGAATTTGTCAGACTAGGAGCTATACAGTTGACTCTGATGTTTGGTGCAAATTCAGCTGCTAAAGAAACAGTCAACCCTTCAACTGCAGCTTTTGTAGAAGCGATTATAGCATGATTAGTAAATCCTCTTTGAGCAGCGACTGTAGAAAATAAAACTACTGATCCTTTATTTTTTTTTAAACTTTCTTGGTATCCTTTTATAGCCTCAACTGCAGAATAAAGATTTAGTTTCATACATTTGTTAAAATCTTGTTCTGTAACCATTCTTAAAGGTTTTAAATCAATTGAACCTACGCAGTAAGCAATACCTTTGGTTTCTTCGATATCATTTTTAACTTTATCAATAAATCCTTCCTCTAAAACATCTGCCACAGTAGATGTACATCCTAGTTTGTCAGAAATATTTTTAAGCTCAGCTTCATTTCTTGCAACTAAATGAACGCTTTTTTCCGAACCTACTAACTGTTCTGCTAAACTTGATCCGATTGAACCTGTCGCACCAAAAACAATATATTTTTCTGACATAAAAAATTTTATTAGTTATATTTAATTATGAAGTTATTTTTTATACTTGGTAATCAATTATTTCCATCAAAATACCTCGACCGCTTCAAAAAAGACCATATATTCTTTATGGCAGAAGACAATGGTTTATGTACTTATGAAAAACATCATAAACAGAAAATACTATTATTCTTGTCTTCTATGCGATCTTATGCAGACAAACTCAAAAAGAATAAATTTAAATTAGAGTATACAAAAATTGAAGATAAAGAATTTAAGGACGATTATCTTAAAAAATTAAAAAAGATTATTAATTCAAAAAAAATTAAAGAGATTTCTAGTTTTGAAATTGAAGATAAGTTTTTTGAAAAAAAAATTTCTCAATTCTTAAAAAAAGAAAAAATTAATTGGAATGTTGTTCAAACTCCTATGTTTTTAAATTCAAGAAGTGAATTCAAAAATTATCTAGGAAAATCAAAAAAACCCTTTATGGCAACGTTTTACAAAGAGGTTCGAAAAAAATCAGGAATATTGATGGGAGCTGATGGAAATCCAATCGGCGGAAAATGGAGCTTTGATGAGGACAATAGAAATAAATTACCAAAAAATATTTCAATACCAAAATTTCCTAAAATTAATGAAACTAATCATACAAAAAAATTAAAGCCTATCGTAGAAAAATTATTTAAAGATCATCCAGGTAGTACAGATAATTTTTGGTTGGCAACAGAATTTGATGACGTGGTTAAATTACTAAATTTTTTTATAAAAGAAAAATCAAATTTGTTTGGTGATTATGAGGACGCAGTAAATCAAAAAGACAACATTTTATTTCATAGTGCTTTAAGCCCTTATATCAATTTAGGTTTAATAACTCCTGAGTTTATTATTCAAAAAGTTTTAGATTTTCATAAAAAAAATAAAATAAGAATGAACTCCTTGGAAGGTTATATCCGTCAGATAATTGGTTGGAGAGAGTTTATGCGAGGTATTTATCAAAGTTATTCAGAGCAAATGGAAACAAAAAATTTTTTTAAACAAAATAGAAAAATGAAAAAGTCTTGGTATGATGGAACGACAGGTTTGCCGCCATTAGATTATGCAATCAAGAATGCATTAAACCACGGCTGGTCTCATCACATTGAAAGACTAATGATTTTATCTAACATCATGAACCTTTGTGAGATTAAACCAATTATAGTTTACAAATGGTTTATGGAAATGTTTGTAGACTCTTCTGACTGGGTAATGGTACCAAATGTTTATGGCATGGGATTATTCAGTGATGGTGGAATATTTGCAACCAAGCCTTATATCTGTGGATCTGCTTATTTTATGAAAATGATGGATTTTAAAAAAGGAGAGTGGTGTAATACAATGGATGGTCTTTATTGGAGATTTATAGATCGAAACAGAAAATTTTTTTTAACCAATCCTAGACTATCAATGATGGTAAGAATTTTTGATAAAATGAAAACGGATAGAAAAAAATTGATTTTATCGGAAGCTGATCAATTTATTAAACAAAATACAATTTGATGAGAAAAGAAAATTTACCATCCAAAACTTGTCCAATTTGCAAAAGACCTTTTGTTTGGCGAAAGAAATGGAAACTAAATTGGGATAGAGTAAAATATTGTTCTAAGAAGTGTTCTAAGCTAAGCTAATTTTAGTGAACATAATTGTATTACAACACATTAAAATTGAAGACCCTGGTTACATTAAAGATTTAATGTTGGCTGATGGATTAAATTTAACCACTATAGAACTCGATGAAGGTGAAAAAATTCCAAATGATCTTAGTAAATTTGATGGGATGTTTTGTATGGGTGGCCCAATGGATACGTTTATGGAAAAAGATTATCCTTGGTTAATTGAGGAAAAAAAAGCAATCAAAGAATTTATTATTAATTTAAAAAAACCTTATTTGGGTTTTTGTTTGGGGTGTCAGTTGTTAGGTGAAGTTGTTGGCGGTAAAGTAGTCAAATCTCAGCCAGCAGAAATAGGGATTATGGATATTAATTTTTCTAAAGAAAAAGATAATGATAATTTATTCTCTAAATTTCCAAATAAAATAAAAA
This sequence comes from uncultured Pelagibacteraceae bacterium, assembly GCA_902595125.1. Lineage (GTDB taxonomy): Bacteria > Pseudomonadota > Alphaproteobacteria > Pelagibacterales > Pelagibacteraceae > Pelagibacter. Next base: position 28,823 of record CACJOY010000007.1, on the reverse strand, counting down.
GTTTACAATGGCATTCTTATGAAGTGCAGGGCATTGAGAATAATAAAGATGTAACTTTATTAGCTTCATCACCAGTTACTAAGTATCAAATTTTTAAATATCAAAATCATGCTTATGGTATTCAGTTTCATATCGAAATTAGAGACACAACAGTCAACGAATGGGGATGTGTGCCAGAGTATAAAAAGGCTCTTGAAGATCAATTAGGAGATGGAGCATTAGAAAAATTTGATGGTGCTGCTAAAGATAATATGACTGATATGAATAATTATTCTAAGATTCTTTATGAAAATTTTAAAAAAATAATATGAACAATAAATTTTTTGAGTGGGCAGGGGTTATTACGGCAATATTATACTCATTATTTGTAGCTATGAATATTGGTATAGAGTTCTTTGGTTTTTGTTTATTACTTATATCTGCAATCTTAATTGGAATTTGGGCTTATAGGGGTGGTCATAGAGGAATATTATTTTTTACAATTCTTTTATGCGACAGCTGGAATTATCGGAATGTTTAGGTGGTTTTAATTAAAAGTTGTAATTATTTTTGGAATATAATTTTTAAAATTAAAAAAACCTTTATTACAATATTGCCAAGAAAATTGGTCTAATTTTCTATACAGAAATTCTATTTTTAAATTATTTGTATTTATAAAATCTAGGTTTTCACCAACTGTAGGATATAAACCATAAGAAGTTTCATTAATATTCTGTATCTCACTTAAATCTATAATTTCAGTATTGATTGATTTTTCTTCCAATCTCTTTTTTTGATCTTCAATTAATTGAGACTTGAATTTTACCAATTTTTTCACTGAGCTCTATGGTTCGGTTTTCATTTTTATTGGAAATTAAAAAAACCTTTTTAAATTTTTGATCTTTAAAATCACTTATTTCAAAAGACAGATTATTCTCAAAAATAAGAAGATTTTTTTCTTCAAGATTTTGTGGACTGTTAAACTCTAATTTTGATGCAGCATAAGTCTTATCGCTTGTTTTTGGAGGAGCATTTTCATTAAGTTTGATATTACTAAATCTGTTGTTGGTAAATTTTTTAATGTTCCATTCACTAGCCAGATAATTTTTTCCTTGTGTTTGAATTCCGGCAACCCATCTCCATCCTAAAGTATTGGATGCGGCATCTCCATCATAAAGATGTTTCATAAAAATCTCTGCACCCAGTTGCCAAGGCAAATCTAAAGTAAAAATCCAGATACTTGCAAACCACATCCTTGCGTGATTGTGTAAATAATTAGTTTCTTTTAATTCTTTTATCCATTCATTAAAACACTCGATGTTTGTGTTACCCTCAATAGCATTTCTATAGTTTTGATTGTTTTTAAATTCTTCACGAATTTTTTTTAATTCATTTAAATAATCAGTCCAAGCATTAGGTCTTAATTCTAACCAACCCTTCCAATATGTTCGCCATAAAACTTCTTGAATAAATTTTTCATTTTTAGAGAATGAAAATTTGCTTAATGATTTCTTGATTACTTCTAATTCCGATATAACTCCATGAGTAATATAAGGTGAAAGGCACGAAATATTTGATCTATTGTCGGGACCATAATCAAAATTTCTTAACTTAGAATATTCAAACAAATTTTGGTCTACAAATCTATTAAGATTTTCGATAGCCGAAGCTCTTGACGTCCCAAAATTCATTAAGATTATTTATTTTTTTTTCTTTTAAGACCTAATTTATCACTATGTCTTAATCTTAAAATAACAATCGCGCCAGCGATGAGAACTATAGCTACTGCCTCATAAACTAATGCTGTTGGATCCATTTCTTTTCCTTGAAGAATAATAAATCGTGCAAGTGCAGTGATTGCTATTAAAAGTGGCAGGGTTATGCTAATCGATTGTTGATCCCAAAAAACTCTAACCATTGCCAATACTTCTAAGTAAAGAAACATTAAAAGTAAATCAGCTAAAGTTACTGACTTAGCAAGAAACATTTTATTCATTTCAATTCCAACAGCTATAACAGTGCTAATTAAAATGATTACCATTAAAACTAGTTGTAAATTTTTGGCAATTTTTTCCATTACTTATCTTTACTAAATGGTAGCCATTTTTCAAACACTGATTTTGAAGAACCATCGTAAGGAATTGAATAAGAGTAGGGGTTAGGACTTGTTAATACTTCAATCCCTTTTGAAAAAACGAAGATAAACACAACCACAAAAACAATAACCATTATTTTAAATGGATCAAAATTTTTTGTTTTGAAAACACTAGCAGAACTTTCCTCAGCTCTATGAAAATGTTTAAATGTCATATAAACTGCAAATATTAATCCAACGTGGGCCACAAAAAGTCCTGCCCAACCAAATGCAAAAGTGGTGTATGAAAATACATATAAACTAAAAACAGTAGTCCAAATAAAACTTAAGACTAACAGAATTTGCAATCTGACAGTCTTTGGAAGAGCTCTTAAATCATTTTTACTATCATCAAATAAAATATTTGCTGCTTCTTTCATCCAATTTTTAAATGATTCCATGATTACAAGATATAGTTTCTAACAAATTAAACAAATGATAAATTGACCTAAACCTTATTAAGAACGTAGTTTTTTCTTATGAAAATTAATAAATTTTTCAACATTGAATTTATTGAATGTTTTATTTTCTTCAAAAGAAACTTTTTTTAATGAGTAAGCAGAACTTTTAGTTTGTCTAGAAATTATAGTAATATTTCCTTTATAAAGTTTAAGTTTAACAGTTCCATTAACTTTATTTTTTTTTAAATCGACAATTTTCTGAAGTTTAAATCTTTCTTTTGAATACCAATAACCATTATAGATAAGCTCAGCATATCTTGGCATTATATTTTCCTTTTTATGCATTGTTTCTTTATCTAAAGTAACAGACTCGATTGCTCTATGAGCATGAATTAACAAAGTTCCTCCAGGAGTTTCATAAACTCCTCTCGACTTAATTCCTAAAAATCTATTTTCAACAAGATCAACTCTCCCCACTCCATTTTTTCCAGCTAATTGATTAAGTTTTTCAAGCAACTTTGCTGGAGTTAATTTTTTTCCATTAACCCCTATTGGATCTCCATTTCTAAAATTAATTGAAACAAACGTTGGCTTATTTGGTGCTTTTTCTGGTGAAACAGTTCTTTGAAAAATCAATTCTGGTGCAGAGTTTTTTGGGTTTTCTAAAACCTTACCTTCAGTTGAAGTATGAAATAAATTATCATCAACTGAAAAAGGTGGAGCACCTTTTTTATCTTTTGGAATAGAAATTTTATTTTTTTTTGCATAATTTATTAAGTCTGTTCTTGATTTTAATTTCCATATTCTCCATGGAGCAATTATTTTTATTTTTGGGTCAAAGTAATGATAGCCAAGTTCAAATCTAACTTGATCATTCCCTTTTCCAGTTGATCCGTGGGATACAGCATATGCTTTGTATTTTTTTGCAACTTTTATTTGATCTTTTGCAATAAGGGGTCTCGCTATTGAAGTTCCCAACAGGTAAACTCCCTCATATACTGCATGACCTCTCAACATCGGAAAAATATAATCTTTTATAAATATATTTTTTAAATCCTTTATAATTATATTTTTAACACCAAATTTTTTAGCATTTGAAATAATTTTTTTTTTATCTATTTCTTGACCAATATTTGCAGTATAACAAATTACCTCCGCATTGTAATTTTCTTGAAGCCATTTAAGTATAATGGATGTATCTAGGCCACCAGAGTAAGCTAACACAATTCTTTTTTTTGATTTCATTTCTTAACTGCAAGCTTTTTTGGCAGTATTGTAAGCTTTCGTAAACCCTAACAACGAATAGTGATCTATAGTTTGAGAACCTTTCTCATTATATCCTGCAACCATTATTCTTGATCCTTTCTTCATAACATTGACCATTATTTTTTCTTTTTTAGTGCTTGTCATCCAAGCAAAACCTTGCTGTTTGATATCAAATTTAAATTTATTATTTCCAGAAGTTGCTAAAACAGAATTATTTTTATTAAATTCATAACCTGCAGTGGTGCTAATTTCATTTGAAATTTTTTCACCAGGTCTAAAAGTAACGAATAATCTTGCATCTCTTTTATTTTTTTTAGGTGCCTGTAGGACTGGGGTTGATTGTGCAAAACACACTTTACCTGAAGCCTCGGACATAACCATTACTTCCCAATCCTTGTATTTACCGACTTTTTTTAAATTTTCTGCATAAATTTTAGAAACAGAAGTAATTGAAATTAAAATAGATAAAAATAAAATTTTTTTAATTAAGGACATGGGTTTGGATACTTTTTTTGAATATTATTAATTTCATTTATGATTTCATTTGATAAGCTTACATTTACACTTTCTATATTTGTTTTCAACTGTTCCATTGTAGTTGCACCAATAATTACACTAGTCACAAATGGCTGTATTTCACAAAATTTTAAAGACATTTGTGTAAAGCTTATATTGAATTTTTTTGATAGATTATAATATTCCTCAATAGCTTTTTGACCGTTATCGTTTTTATATCTTGTAAAATCTTTAAACAATTTCATTCTTGATTTATCTGGTAGATTGTTATTTCTATATTTTCCTGTCAGATAACCAAAAGCTAATGGTGAATAAGCCAATAATCCACTTTTTTCTCTAACTGATATTTCAGCTAATCCGACCTCATAAGTTCTGTTGAGTAAATTGTATGGATTTTGAACAGACATCATTTTTGGAAGTTTTTTTATTTTAGATATTTCAAGAAACTTCGATAAACCCCATGCAGTTTCATTAGATAAACCAATGTGTCTTATTTTTCCTTGTTTAATAAATTTTTGAAGACTTTCTAGGATTTCTTCAAAAGGGGTCCAATCATTATCATTTTCATCATGCTCGTAACCATACATTCCAAAAAAATTTGTATTTCTTTCAGGCCAATGTAGTTGATATAAATCTATATAGTCAGTTTTTAATCTTTTAAGACTTTCATCTAGGGCTTGAGTAATTTTTTCCTTCCCAAAATTATATCCACCACCCCTGATATATTTGTTAGAAGTATTTCCACAAACTTTAGTTGCCAATACTACTTTGTCTCTTTTGTTTGTTCTCTCAAACCAATTTCCGATGATTCTCTCAGTTTCTCCATAAGTTTCCTCTTTCATTGGGATAGAATAAATTTCAGCTGTATCCCAAAAGTTAACTCCTTGGTCTATTGCATAATCCATTTGCTCAAAACCCTCGTCTTGAGTATTTTGCTCTCCCCAAGTCATTGTACCGAGACAAATTGTACTTACGTCAAGATTAGTATTTCCTAATTTTTTGTAATTCATTGAGGTTTTACAGTGTTAATTTTTTATTAGTCTTTTAAGGTATCTTGAATAATTATAAAAGACCATATATATAGGCTCTATGGAATTTGATAAAAAAGGTATTTTAGGAAGAGCTAAAGCAGCTCAACAATCAACAGTAGCAATGGATGAAGGCTTAAGAGCCTACATGCTTAAAGTTTATAACTACATGGCAACAGGAATATTGTTAACTGGTATAGTGGCTCTTTTAACTTTTAAGATGTCAGTAGTTACAAATGACGCTGGATCTATTGTTGGTTTAACTCAATTAGGCAATGCAATATATATGTCTGGACTTAAGTGGCTTGTAATGTTGGCACCTTTAGGAATTGTTTTTTATATGAGCTTCGGAATTAACAAAATGAGTGCATCAAAAGCTCAAACAACTTTTTGGGTTTTTGCAGCATTAATGGGTTTATCTTTATCCTCAATATTATTAATTTATACAGGAATGAGTGTGACTAGGGTTTTCTTTATTTGTTCAGCTACATTTGGTGCAATGAGTATATATGGTTACACGACTAAAAGAGATCTTACAAAACTAGGCTCCTTTTTAATGATGGGTTTAATAGGAATAATTATTGCTTCAATAGTAAATATATTCATGAAATCATCAATGATGTACTTTGTTATATCAATTTTAGGAGTTTTGATATTCGTTGGTCTGACTGCATATGATACTCAAAAAATTAAGAATATGTATACAGCCTCAGACTCAGGAGAAATAATTGGTAAAAAAGCAGTCATGGGTGCTTTAACTCTTTATCTAGATTTCATTAACCTATTTATTATGCTTTTAAGACTTTTCGGTCAAAGAAGATAATTACTTTTAGAGTTTTTTCCAATTAGTATTTTTTAAAAGTATATTTAAATCAAAAGAATTTTTTAATATTTTGCCATTAGTGTCAGTTATCAGATATTTAAGGTTTTTATTTTTGGGTTTAAAGTTTTTGCATATTTTATAAAGTGCATTTTCAGCTGCATTTTTAAAAACACTAAAACCCACCTGTTTACTTGATATGCTAAGCCCATAATCTTTCCAAGAACCCTCGGAGACCATTTTTGCATATAAATTTAAAATAATTTTTAACTCATCTTTTTCAAAAAAATGCTTATCTTCTAATTTTTTGTCATTAATATTGTTTACCACTAATCGTAAATTATTATTCATTTGTTTTATACTTGTTTATTAATCCTATTTGGAATCCTGTAAAAATGAAAGTTATAGGTAATAAACCCCAAACTTTAAAATTTACCCAAAATTCTTCAGATTGAGTTCTCCAAACTAATTCATTTAAAATTGCTAGTCCAAAGAAAAAATATACCCATCTTTTATTTAATATTTCCCAGCCCTCATTAGTTAGAGAAACTGATTTTCCCATCAATTTTTTTAACACCGGTTCGTTTGTGAAATATCTTCCAAATATCAACGCAAGCCCAAATAATATATTTATTATAGTAGGCTTTATATATATAAAAACAGGATTATTAAAATAAATGGTTAATCCTCCAAAAAAGGTAATTAATATTCCACTTAACAAGGGAACTTTTGGAATTTTTTTTTCTAAATACCACATTATAGCCAATGCTATGATTGTCGCAACAATAAATGGCGGAATTGCAATTTTCAAATCTTTTCCACTATCGTAGTAGTAGTAAAAAAAAATTACTAAGGGCCCAAAATCAGTAAGAAACTTCAAAAAAGATTTATTCACTATAAAGATATTAACATAAATTAAATTTTATAAAAATTTAAAATTTTTCTTATTGATTTTTATTTTTAAATACCCATACTAAACCTAATGGCAATTCAAAAAGCAAAATTTTCAATTGGAGATATAGTAAAACATAAACACTTTGAATTTAGAGGTGTAATTTACGATGTTGACTTTGAATTTAATAATTCTGAGGAATGGTATCAATCTATTCCAAAAAATGTCCGACCTAGAAAAGATCAACCTTTTTATCATTTATTGGCAGAAAATGACGAAATTACATATGAGGCATATGTTTCAGAGCAAAATTTATTAATGGATGACTCTGACGAACCAATAAAACACCCGTTGATTGAGGAAATTTTCTCTGGAAAAAAGGGTTCAAGCTATTTTAAGCTTTCAAATTAAAAAAATCACTTTTTAAACACATTTAGCTCAAATCTTTGACACAGCATTTTCTTAAGCTAAATTAATTCTGATCAAGGGTGTTACTTATTGACCCTTCGTTATTATCTCCCTCAACATTCTTGATCAGATAATTATTTCATAATAAAAAATCTTAAAATAAAATATTATAAAAATAAATATGTTTAAGTATTTTGAACCAAATAAAATTTTTTCAATAACATCGAGAGCTCCCAAGTATGTTTTGTTTTTATTTATTACAATTCTTTCGATAGGATTAACAGAAGCATTAATTTTGTCGCCCGAAGATTATAAACAAAGTCACTCTGTAAGAATTATGTATGTTCATGTGCCAGCAGCTTGGATCTCGCTTGGAATTTTTTCTGGTATTACTTTTTTATCTATTGTTGGATACATTTTTAAATTAAGAAATTTTTTTTTAATCGCAAAAAGTTTGGCACCCTCTGGATTAGTATTCAATATAATAGCTCTTATAACTGGCTCAATATGGGGGAAACCTACCTGGGGAACATGGTGGGCTTGGGACGCAAGAATAACCTCAATGTTAATATTAGCACTGTTCTACTTAATGTATCTTGTTGCATGGAGAATTTTTGAAGATAATGACAAAGTATTTAAGGTCACATCAATTATTACAATTTTGGGAATCATTAATGTTCCTATAATAAAATATTCTGTAGACTGGTGGAATACATTACATCAACCCGCTTCAATTAATATACTCTCGAAGTCTTCAATTCACATATCAATGCTTTTCCCTTTATTGACGATGACTGCGGCATTTGCCCTATTTTCTCTACTGATTTTTTTAATGAAATATAATACAGAACTGATAAAAATTAAAAACAAAGGGTTAGATAGATTATGATTGAAAATTTATTTTTTATGAATGGATACGGAATATATGTTTGGTCAGCATTCTCATTTACTTTGGTAAGTTTCTTGACACTTTTTTTAATTATCAAAAATCAATACATCAAAGAAAAAAATAAATTTTTAGAAAAATTTGGATCATTAAATTCTGAGAGAGCAGCTTATGCAAAATCTCAAAGTATTAATAAAGAAATTTTGTTAAATACTTCAAATATTTAACTTTTGAAAAATGTATGGGCGAAAAGTTAAATTAAGATTTTTTTTTGTATTACTAATACTATCAACCTTAGCATTATCAGTTTTTTTATTAGTTAAGTCTTTAGAAGAAAACGTTATCTTTTTTAAATCTCCAACTGAGATTAAAACTTTGAGTGTAATTGAAAAAAAAAAAATTAGGATAGGTGGAATGGTTAAAAAAGATTCTATATCAACAATTTCAAAAGAGGTAAAATTTATTGTTACAGATTTTAAAAATGAAATAAACGTTGTTTATTCTGGGGTTGTGCCAAATCTTTTTGCTGAGGAAAAGGGAGTTGTTGCAGAGGGATATCTAAAAGATAAAAATTTTTTTTTGGCTACAAAAATTTTAGCTAAACATGACGAAAATTATATGCCACCAGAAGTTAAGGCTGCATTAGAGGAGAAATAAATTTGCCAAGTTTGATAGGTTCTTATTCATTAGGTTTTGGACTTTTTTTTTCAGTATTTATTATTTTTTTTTCAATTAGAAATTTAAAAAATTCTGAAATTTTAAATAAAAAAATAATATCTTTTACATTCATTCAATTTTTTTTTGTAGTTATTAGTTTTCTTGGATTAATTACGTCTTTCATTAAATCTGATTTTAGCAATGAAACTGTTTTTAATTACTCTCACACAACTAAACCATTATTTTATAAAATTTCAGGAACCTGGGGTAACCATGAGGGGAGTTTATTATTATGGTTGCTAGTATTAACTCTGTTTATCCTAATTTTTTTGCTGAAATCTAATCAACAGCCAAAAAAATACAGAATTTTTACTTTATTATTTCAACAAATAATAATTATAGGTTTCTTTATTTTTTTGATCAAAAGCTCCAGTCCATTTAATTATATTTTTCCTACACCAAGTGAGGGTTTAGGTTTGAATCCAATTTTACAAGACCCTGCTTTAGCAATACATCCACCTATTTTATATTTAGGTTATGTGGGTTCTTCGATAATATTCTCTTCCGCTCTTGCTGCTATGGTTACATCTTATGTGACAAAAGAATGGGCAAAACATATTAAACAATGGGTTTTAGTATCTTGGGTTTTTTTAACATTAGGAATTTTGCTTGGATCAATTTGGGCATACTACGAATTAGGCTGGGGTGGTTTTTGGTTTTGGGATCCTGTTGAAAATGTATCTTTAATGCCATGGTTTGCACTAACGACTCTGCTTCACTGTATATTAGTTTTAGAGAAGAAGAAAATATTAACCTCATGGGCCATGATACTTTCAATTGCAACTTTTGCTTTGAGCATGAGTGGTACTTTTTTAGTAAGGTCTGGGATTTTGAATTCAGTTCATACATTTGCCAATGATCCAGAGAGAGGTTTATTTATTTTAATTTTTCTTTTTACACTTATTTTTTTATCAATTTTTATTTTCATCTTTTTTTATTCGGAGAAAGAAAAAATAGAAAATAGTTTTTTTTGGCTTAGTAAAGAAACATCTATTTTAGTTAATAATTGGTTTATGATGTATTTCTTATCAGTAGTTTTAATAGGAACAATTTATCCAATATTTTTGGAAGTTATAACTGCAAATAAGATATCTGTTGGACCACCTTTTTATAACAAACTTATAATACCTTTTTTAATTCCATTTTTACTTGCTATGGCAATTGGACCACAATTAAATTGGGTAAAATCAGATTTTAAAGATAAGTTTTATATGGTCATATTCCTAATAATATCACTTTTATTATCAGTATTAGTTATTAAAGAATTTAATATAAGTTTCTTGATTAACACAATTCTGGTTACTTCAGCTTTTTTTTTATTTTTTACTACTTTGAGAGAATTTTTTATTAAAAGATTTAAAAATTTATCACAAAACATTGCACATTTTGGATTTAGTTTATTAATTTTGAGTATTTTATTGAATAATATTTTTTCTAATGAGGTAATTACCAATTTAAAAATTGGTGAAACATTTAAGTCTGAAAAATTTACAATAAATTTTGAAAACATTGAGCAAGAAGAAAAAAAAAATTTCAAGGCAATTATAGGAAAATTTAATGTACAATATATGGACGGTTCATCAGATATCCTCAGTCCTGAGTTAAGAATATACAATCAACCAAATATAATCACAAGTGAAGCTGACATTAAAACTAACTTACTTACAGATAAATTTATTACAATGAATTATATTCAGAACCAGGAATACTTTAATGTTAGATATCAAGTTAAGCCTTTTATGATTTGGATATGGATTTCAGTAATATTAATAAGTTTTGGGGGTTTTTTAAGTTTTTTTAAAAAAAGATATGAAGTTTAAAGTCATTCCACTAATTTTAATCTCAATTTTTTTTCTTATCTTTGTGATCTTTTTTAAAGGTTTAAAGAATTCAAATATTTATACTCCGAACACTAATCTGGAAAAAAAAGTTCCATCATTTGAGCTAAAATCTTTTGAGAATAATAATATTATTTCAGAAAAAATTTTTAAGAACAATAAATATTATTTAATGAATATCTGGGCATCATGGTGTATCCCCTGTAGAGAGGAACATGAATTTTTAATGGAATTAAATAAAAATCAAAAAATAGAATTAATAGGATTTAATTACAAAGATAACTTTAAAAATGCTTCAAGTTTTTTGAAAGACTTAGGGAATCCCTACGATTTAATTGTTTTAGATAAGGATGGCACATCTTCAATTGATTGGGGCGCTTATGGTGTGCCAGAAAGCTTTTTAATATATCAAAATAATATTATAAAAACATTTATTGGACCAATTAGTAATGACGATTTATTAGAAATTCAGAAAATAATTAAATGAAATTTGTTCATATATTTTTAATTGTAAGTATTTTTTTAAGTTCTAATTTCCTTAAAGCTGATGATGTAAAAACTGAAAATAAAATAGCAAAAAATTTGAGATGTTTAATCTGTCAGGGCCAATCTGTCTATGACTCAGATTCAGAATTTGCAATAAGTCTAAAATTAGTAATTAAGAATAAAATTCAACAAGGTATGAGCGAGGAACAAATATATAGTTTTGTAAAAATAAAATATGGTGAATGGATTCTTTATGAGCCAGAATTTAATAAAAACACCTATTTTCTTTGGTTATTACCTATCTTGATGTTTATATTTGGTGGTGCAATAATATTTAAATTATTTATTATAAAAAAAAATTAAGTATATTGCGCACATGAGATTTAAAAAATTTAATTTAATTTTGATCCTTTTTTTACTCAATTTCACTGCAACAGCTGAAGAAGTGAAATTAGAGAATAATACAGAATTCAATGTTTTCACTGGTATGTTTGATTTTAGTGATGATGGAAAAAGGTCAACATTAATTGGTTTACAACATCAAAACGAAAATTTAAACAAAGATACATTTTTAGGAAACTTATCACCTATAACAGGTGCAATGATAACAGCAGATAGTGCAACATATTTTTATACAGGGATTCAAGCTAATTATAAACTTGGAGCAATGAATTTTACACCTAGCTTTACCCCTGGCTATTATAATCAAGGTGATGGTAAAGACTTAGGACATGCTTTGGAATTTAAGAGTGAAGTTCAATTATCATTAGAATTACCTAAAGATAGCCAGCTTGGTTTTTCATACAACCATTTGTCTAATGCAAGCTTAGGAAGTAAAAATCCTGGGGCAAATAGTTATATGTTTAATTTTCTCAAAAAATTTTAGTATCCTAAGATGAATTTAAACAATTGTCACAATTATAGTGATTTTAGAAAGCTAGCAAAAAAAAAATTACCATCACCTATTTTCCATTATATTGATGGCGCAGCAGATGATGAAATCACTTATGCTAGAAATACAAGTGCTTTTGATGATGTTGATTTAGTTCCTAATGTTTTGAGAGGAGTTGAGAATGTAGATTTATCAACAACTATATTTGGTAAAAAATTAGATTTACCATTTTACCTTTCTCCAACAGCACTTCAAAGGCTTTTTCATTATGATGGCGAGAGAGCAGTTGGTAAAGCAGCAAAAAAATTCAATACTATGTTTGGTGTTTCAGCGCTAGCAACGGTTAGCGTAGAAGAGATATCATCAATGATTGATACTCCAAAAATGTTTCAGTTTTATTTTCATAAAGACAGAGGTTTAAACGACTCTTGTTTAGAGAGGGCAAAAGCTGCAAATTTTGATGTGATGGCTTTAACAGTTGATACTATTACTGGAGGAAATAGAGAGAGAGACTTAAGAACAGGATTTACTTCTCCACCAAAGTTAACTTTAGCAAGTTTATATAGTTTTGCTACTAAACCGATGTGGGGAATTAATTATTTAACAAAAGGTAAGTTTGAATTACCTCATTTACAAGATTTTGTGAAAGAAGGAACCGATGTTAACTCATCAATCGGAAATTATTTTTCAACTATGTTGGATCAATCTATGAATTGGAAAGACGCTGAAAATCTTTGTTCTAAATGGGGAGGTCATTTCGCACTCAAAGGAATTATGAGTGTAGAAGATGCAAAAAGAGCTGTAGACATAGGATGCACAGGCATAATGGTTTCAAATCATGGTGGAAGACAGTTAGATGGATCTAGAGCGCCTTTTGATCAACTTGCAGAAATTGTTGATGCAGTTGGTGATAAATTAGACGTGATATGTGAAGGTGGAATTCATAGAGGCACACATATGCTTAAAGCTTTATCATTAGGTGCCAAAGCTTGTTCAGGGGGAAGATTATATCTTTATGCTTTAGCAGCCGGAGGTCAAGCCGGTGTTGAAAGAGCTATAGAAAAATATAAGGCAGAATTAGTAAGAGATATGAAATTAATGGGTTGTACAAAAATTAGTGATCTAAATCGAGGTAATTTGAGATTTAGAAAATAATGAGTTTAAAAAATTGCTATAATTTTGAAGACTTTAGAAGGATAGCAAAAAAAAAACTACCGGCACCAATTTTTCATTACATAGATGGAGGCGCTGATGATGAGTCAACTCTTAGAAGAAATACTAATTCATTTGAAGATTGTGACTTAGTTCCAAATATTCTGGCAAGCGTAGGTAAACCTGATTTATCAACTACATTGTTTGGACGTAAAATAGATATGCCTATTTTTCTTTCGCCAGCAGCTATGCAAAGACTTTATCATCCAGATGGAGATAGAGCTTCAGCTAGAGCAGCTGAAAAATTCAATACTTTTTATAGTATGTCTTCAATGGGGAATAACACTATTGAAGAGGTATCTAATATATCCAGCGGACCAAAGTTATTCCAACTTTATGTTCATAAAGATAGATCGATTTCAGATGATTTAATAGATAGATCAAGAAGATCAGGTTTTGATGCCATGTGTCTAACAGTAGATACGTTAGTTGCTGGTAATAGAGAAAAAGATCATAGAACAGGATTTACCACCCCACCAAAACTTACACTTAGAAGTTTAATGAGTTTTGCAATGCGTCCTAGATGGGTTTTTAACTATTTAACAGGTAAAAAATTTGAATTATCAAATGTTAAAAAAAAAACAGACAAAGGAACTAGTATTTCTAAATCGGTTATTGAATATATTAATGAGCAATATGATCCTGCAATGGGTTGGAAAGATGCAGAATATTGTGCAAAAAAATGGAATGGACCTTTTGCTTTAAAAGGTGTGATGTCAGTAGAGGATGCAAAAAGAGCTATTGATATTGGATGTACTGCTATAATGATTTCAAATCATGGGGGTAGACAACTAGACGGTTCTAGAGCACCATTTGACCAAATTAAAGCTATTTCCGATGCTGTTGGAGATAAATTAGAGATAATATTAGATGGAGGCGTAAGAAGAGGTACTCATGTATTAAAAGCAATTGCAGCTGGTGCCACTGCATGTAGTTTTGGAAAAATGTTTTTGTTCTCTTTGGCCGCAGGTGGACAGCAAGGAGTTGAACATTTATTGAAAAACATGCATGATGAAATTAGTAGAAATATGGTATTGATGGGTTGTAAAAATTTAAAAGAATTAGATAATTCAAAATTAATTTATAGAAAATAGAAGGGATACATTAAAATGAAATTAGCAAAAAATTTAGAAAACTTGGGAACAGAAACTGCATTTAGTGTATTGGCTGAAGCGAAAGCATTGGAAGCAAAAGGAAATCCAATGATACATTTAGGCTTGGGTCAGCCCGATTTCAAAACACCTAAACATGTTGTTGATGCTGCAAAAAAAGCCTTAGATGATGGTCATCATGGGTATGTAATGTCAAATGGTATTCCTGAATGTAGACAAGCTGTAACAAGATGGATTAAAAAACGTTACAACACAGATGTAGATTTTGAGAGAATTCTAATCATGCCGGGTGGAAAACCAACAATGACTTACGCAATTCAATGTTTTGGTGAGCCTGGTGCAGAAATTATTCACCCAACACCTGCTTTTCCAATATATGAGTCCATGATTAATTATACAGGATCAACACCTGTTCCTTATGATTTAACAGAAGATAAAGATTTAAGATTTAATCCTGAAAAAATTTTATCTCTAATCACAGATAAAACCAGATTATTAATTTTAATTAATCCAAATAATCCAACTGGAAGTTTTGTTGAAAAATCCGACATAGATGTACTAGCTGAAGGATTAAAAAAATACCCTCATGTTACTATTCTTAGTGATGAAATTTATAGTAGACAAATTTTTGATAATAAGGAAATGCCAACATTTTTTAATTATCCAGAATTAAGAGAAAGATTAATAGTGTTAGAAGGATGGAGCAAAGCTTATTCAATGACAGGATGGAGATTGGGTTGGAGTTTTTGGCCTAAAGAGTTAGTTCCACATGTAAATAAACTTTTAATCAACAGTGTTTCATGTGTAAATGCTGCTGCACAATTTGCAGGCATAGCTGCTCTTGATGGACCAGATGATTCAATTGACGCTATGATGGTAAAATTTACTCAAAGAAGAGACTTAATTCACAAAGGTTTAAATGATCTTCCAGGAGTTGAATGCAGTTTACCTGGTGGTGCTTTCTACGCATTTCCAAATGTAAAAGGTACTGGAATGACAGGGGCTGAGTTTTGTAAAAAAGCAATGCATGAAGCAGGAGTAGCAATTGTTCCTGGAACTGCATTTGGTAAAACTTGTAATGATTATGTTAGATTTAGTTTTGCAGCATCCAGAGATAATATTTCCCAAGCTTTAGAAAACGTAAAGAAAATGCTGACTAAATAAGCTGTATTTTTAAACTATTTTTTACTAATATTACTATTATGTTTGAACAAGTAGAAATTGAGTTAAAAAAAATTTTCAATGGAAGATACTCAACTTCCGTATCCACAAGAACTAATTATGCAAGAGGAGAAGATACTTATGATCCTGTTTTATCTAAAGCAGTGGTATTTCCTGAAACAAATGAGGAAGTTTCAAAAATATTAAGATTATGTAATGAACATAAAATTCCTGTAGTTCCTTTTGGCACAGGAACATCTTTAGAAGGAAATGTAGTTGGTAATGATAAAGGAATAACTATTTGTTTGGAAAAAATGAATAAAATTTTAGATGTTAATGTTGACGATTTTGATTGTAGAGTACAAGCTTGTGTCACTAAAGAACAACTAAATGACTATCTAAGAGAGGATGGAGTTTTTTTCCCAATTGATCCAGGTGCTAATGCAGCAATAGGTGGAATGGCGGCTACATCAGCCTCAGGCACTATGGCAGTCAAATACGGTACAATGAAAACAGTGATAACTGGTCTTACTGTTGTGCTGCCAAATGGTGACATAATTAAAACCGGAAGTAGAACGAAAAAAACTTCAGCAGGTTATAATTTAACAAATCTTTTTATTGGTTCAGAAGGCACTCTAGGTATTATAACTGAAGTTCAATTAAGATTATCTCCGATTCCAGAAAGCATCATGAGTGCAGTATGTCACTTCCCATCGTTAGAGAATGCAGTGCAGACTGCTCAACAAGTAATCCAATACGGTGTACCAATAGCAAGAATTGAAATGTTAAATAAAGATCAAATGGACATTAGTATAAAATATTCGAATTTGAAAGATGTTGAAGCAGTGCCTACATTATTTTTTGAATTTCATGGATCCGAATTATCGAATAAAGAAAATATTAAAGTTGTAGAGGAAATTTCAAATGAAAATAATGGAAGTTCATTTAAATGGGCTAAAGATTTAGAGGAAAGAAATAAACTTTGGAGAGCCAGATGGGATGTTTACTACTCTGTTAAAGCATTAATAAATAATGGAAGAGTTTATTCTACAGACGTATGTCTCCCGATCTCCAAAATTACTGAGTGTGTTAATTTTGCAGAGGAGCAAACAAAAAAATTTGGATTAAGGGCACCTATGGTTGGCCATCTAGGAGATGGGAATTTTCATGTGCTTTTGCCCTATGATCCAGCTCAGAAAGAAACATATAAAATGATTAGAGATTTTAGTGACTTATTAATAAAAAAGACTCTAGAATTAAATGGCACAGTAACAGGTGAGCATGGAATTGGTTTGCATAAAAAAACCTACTTATTAAAAGAGCACGGTGACAATATTCCATTAATGAAATCAATAAAAAGAAGTATCGATCAAAATAATATAATGAATCCAGGTAAAATATTTGATTTAAATTAAACAATACAAATTCATGAAAAAAATTTTGATAACTCGAAAATTAATTAAAGAAAGTGAAGACAAAGCTTTAAAAACCTTTAAACCAACATTTAATCCAAATGATGAACTCTATTCACAGTCCAAAGTAATAAAGATGAGCAATGGTTGTGATGGAATATTAACATCACTAACTGACAAGATGGATGAGGAAACTATTAATAAATTACCTGACACTATAAAAATTATTTCAAATTTTGCAGTGGGTTTTGGAAATATAGACTTAGAAGCTGCAAAAAAAAGAGGCATTATAGTTACAAACACCCCAGAAGTACTATCTGATGCTACAGCTGAAATTGGAATTTTATTGATTTTGGGTGCATGCAGAAGAGCTGCAGAAGGAATAGAGTCTGCGAGAGAAGGTGGCTGGAAATGGTCAGCAGACTACTTAATTGGTAAACAGTTAACTGGCACAAGATTAGGTATTTTAGGAATGGGTAGAATTGGACAAAAAATTGCTAAGATTGCTAAATCATTAGGAATGATAATTCATTATCACAATCGATCAAAATTAAAAGATGATAAAGAAAATGGCGCAATCTATCACGACAACATAAAAAGTCTTTTTGCTGTTTCAGATGTACTATCTATCTGTTGTCCTGCAACAAAAGAGACAGAGAATATGATTAATAAAGAAACTGTGGAGCATTTTCCAAAAGGTGCAGTCATTACTAACGTTGCTAGAGGTGATATAGTTGATGATGAAGCTCTTATTGATGCTTTGAATAGAAGAAAAATTTATGCAGTTGGATTAGATGTATATAAAAATGAACCAAATTTAAATCCAGGTTATTCAAAAATAAAATCAGCTTTTATTTTGCCTCATCTTGGAAGCGCAACAAAGGATACAAGAATTGCAATGGCTAATTTAGCTATAGATAATATCGACGAATTTTTTAAATCAGGAAATTGTGTAAATAAAGTAAATTAATACTACCTCAGATTGTAAAAAATTCAGTTTCTGCGACATCTACGCTTTTTTTTAGAAAGACTCTCTACCAATTCTATGTTTAAATTATTTTAGTTAATTAACTATTAGAGGAGAAATAATGACAAAAGAAAATAAATCATTGAAGATTAAAACATCTTCAAGACGAAAGTTCTTTAAAACTGCTGCTAAAGCTGGAGCTGTTGCTGCAGCTACTGTTGCAATGCCAAACATTGCAAGAGCAGACGGTCATGTAACATTAAAGATGCAAGCAGCTTGGCCTTCAGGCGCTAACATCTTTTTTGAAATGGCTGGTGACTACTGTAATATGGTAAAAGAAATGTCTGGAGGTTCACTTAAGATTGACCTTCAACCAGTAGGTTCAGTTGTAAAAACTTCAGAAATAGGAGCTGCTGTCAGTGATGGTAACCTAGATATGGGTCACTGGGTGACTGCATATTGGTATGGTAAAAATCCTGCTGCTTCACTTTTTGGAACTGGTCCTTCATACGGAATGTCATCTCAAGAAGTTATGGGATGGATGGAGTATGGCGGAGGAAGAAAATTATATGATGAAGCAGTAGCTTCTGTAGGATTCGATTATATCGGATTCTTTCATATGCCTATGCCAGCACAGCCTTTTGGTTGGTTCAAAAAGAATGTAACAAAAGTATCTGATGTTAAAGGAATGAAGTATAGAACAGTTGGTTTAGCGACTAACGTTTTAACTGCTATGGGAATGGTCGTAAGACAATTACCAGGTGGTGAAATTCAACCAGCAATGAAAACTGGTTTGATTGATGCTGCTGAATTTAACAACCCAACATCAGACTCACAGTTTGGAATGCAAGATGTATCTAAACACTACCATTTAGGTAGTTTCCACCAGTCTCAAGAAATGTTTGAGATACCGGTGAACAAGAAAAGATACAATAGCCTTTCACCTGCTCATCAAGCTATCTTGAAAAATGCTGCTTATGCTGCAAACTCAGATAACTATTTCAAAGCTTTAGTTAGATATTCACAAGATTTAGCTAAGTTAATGAACGAGCACAAGGTTAACGTATACCAAACATCTGATGCAATTTTAGCTGAACAGTTAAAAGGTTGGGATAAAATTGTTGGTGATTTTTCTAAGAAAGATCCTTTCTTTAAGAAAATCATCGCATCTCAAAAAGCATATGCTAAGAGAACAATGAAGTATCTGTTGATGAATCAACCGAACTACAAATTAGCTTATGAAAATGAGTTTGGTCCAATTGCAAAAGTTAAAATCTAATTAACTTTAAATTGATTTAAAAAAAGGGGGGTTGAAAAACCCCCTTTTTTTTTACCAAAATTTAAGATACTTATAAATTAATATGGAATCCTACATTAGATTTGCTGATACATTAAGCACCTCAATGGGTAAGGCCTTTTCTTGGTGCATTGTTATTTTAATGGGAGGTACAGTTTATGAAGTAGTAATGGCATATGCTTTTAATGCACCTACATTATGGAATTTTGATTTTAGTATGCAAATGTATGGAGCAATATTAATGATGTCAGGGGCATATTGTTTAGCGACAGAAGCTCATGTAAGGGGTGATGTAATTTATAGATTATTTAGTCAAAGAACTCAGGCATGGATAGATTTAGTCCTCTATTTCATTTTCTTTTTTCCAGGAGTTATAGCATTAGCTTTTTATGGTTATGAATATGCAGCACAGGCTTGGAAAATTAAAGAGACCAGCTGGAGTAGTCCAGCACAAATTCAAATTTATATGGTAAAATCTATGATCCCTGCAGCAGGTGTTATGCTAATTATTCAGGGAGTAAGTGAAGTGTTCAGATCAATAATTTGTATCAAGACTGGCATTTGGCCTTCGAGAATGGTTGTTGCTGAGGAAACAGATAAAATTTTAATGAGAACTTCGCAAGCAGAGGATAAGAACAATGTTATTTAGTCTTACTAATCCAGAAGTAGCAATTCTTATGATGGGAGTGTTTTTATTTGCGGTGTTATTAGGTTTCCCTATAGCATTTACTTTAATGGCTATGGGAATAGGTTTTGGCTATTATGCTTATTACGATCCAGTTTTAATGGATCACCTTTTTGACAATAGAATATTTTCTTTATTTGTAAAAAACACTTACACAGTCATGGATAATAACGTGCTCACAGCTGTACCACTTTTTTTATTTATGGGATATTTGGTTGAGAGAGCAGGAATAGTAGCTAAATTATTTTTTGCAATAAGATTAGCAGCACATAGATTGCCAGCATCAATGGCGGTAGCTGCACTTATAACATGTACTTTATTTTCCACTGCAACAGGAATTATTGGAGCTGTAGTAACATTAATGGGTTTATTAGCTTGGCCAGCTATGGTCAAAGCAGGATATGATAAAAAATTTGCATCAGGAATAATTTGTAGTGGCGGTTGTTTGGGAATTTTAATTCCACCAAGTATTATGTTGATTGTTTATTCTGTGATTGCACAGTTATCTCCTTTAAGATTATTCGCTGCTGCAATTTTCCCAGGATTAATGTTAGCTGGATTATATATTGCATATGCAGTTACAAGAGCATGGTTAAACCCATCTATAGCACCAAGGCCACCAGCTGAAGATATTCCACCAAGAGCAGAAATTTTAAAAGAAGTATTAGTTTCTTTTGTACCTTTGTTTGGTTTGATCATGTTAGTCCTTGGTACAATTTTAGCAGGCATTGCTACCCCTGCAGAAGCTGCAGCAGCAGGAGCTTTTGGAGCATTAATCTTATCTTGGTTTTATAAAACTCTTAAATGGCAAAATTTTAAAGAGTCTGTTTTTTTAACAGCAAAGACAACTGCTATGATTATGTGGTTGTTTATTGGATCATGGACTTTTTCTTCTGTTTTTTCTTATTTAGGAGGTCATGAAGTATTTGAACATTTCTTTACATCAATAAACATTACTACATGGCAATTTTTAATAATAACTCAAATAATAATCTTTCTTTTAGGATGGCCATTAGAGTGGACAGAAATTTTAATTATATTTGTACCGATATTTTTACCATTGCTTGAAATATTTAATGTTAACCCATATTTTTTTGCTATGTTAATTGCTTTAAATTTACAGACATCCTTTTTAACTCCTCCAATGGCCATGTCGGCTTATTATTTAAAAGGAGTTCAAAAAACGAACGTTGAGTTATTAGAGATATTTAAAGGCATCATGCCATTTTTAGGTATTGTTATTTTTGGAATGTTTTTAATGTATATGTTTCCTGGCATTGCTTTATGGTTGCCAGATGTATTGTTTGCTGACTAAAAAAGATGATTGATATATTTTCGTTAAGTGTTGAAGAGATGGCTTTAAAAATTAAAGAAGGTCATTTAAGCTCAGTTGAGCTTTGTGAAAAATATATTGAAAGAGTAAATAAATTTGAAAAAGATATTAAGGCATGGGCTCACTTTGATAAAAAAGTTTTATTAGAAAAAGCTACAGATGCGGATGAGCATAGAAAATCAGGAAAACCTGTAGGTTTATTACATGGAGTTCCAGTAGCATTAAAAGATATAATAGGAACTGTAGATATGCCAACAGAGTGTGGAACACCTATTAGAAAAGGTAAATCTTACTCTCAAAATGCCGAGATAGTTGAACTTTTATATTCTGCTGGTGCTATTATAATGGGTAAAACAGCTACATCAGAATTAGCTTATCTTGGACCACCAAAAACAACTAATCCTCATGATTATTCAAGAACACCCGGAGGTTCTTCTAGCGGTTCAGCTGCATGCGTTGCATCTCTTATGGCACCACTTTCCATTGGGTCACAAACTGGTGGATCAGTTATTAGACCAGCCTCTTATTGTGGTGTTGTTGGATATAAACCAACCTATGGTCTAATTTCAAGAAATGGTGTTTTAAGAACTTCATACTCCTTAGATCATATAGGCTTGTTTGGTAGAACTGTTGAAGATGTAGCCTTGTTAGGGAAAGTTTTGATTAAAAAAGATCATCATGATCCAGCAACTATTTATTACTCAGCAGAAAATATTTTAGAAGAAATAAAAAAAGGTCCGGCATATGACCCTAAATTCATTTTTTACAAGTCAGATTATTGGAAAATAGTTGATAAAAAATCAAGGGAGTCCTTTGAATATTTTATCAAGTCATTTAAAAATATTGAGGTATTTGACACTCCATCATATTTTAAAGATATTCATAAATATCATCAAATTATTCACGAAACAGATTTAGCTAATAATTTTGCAACGTATTATAAAAAGTATAAATCAAAATTATCTAAATATATGCAAACAGCAATAGCAAAAGGCAATAAGCATTCAGCAAAAGAATATGCTGAAGCAATTGATTTTAAAAAAAGAAGCTATGAGTCTTACCAAGAAGTTTTTGAGGACTACCATGGTGTGCTATCCCCCTCTAGTCCTGGAGTGGCACCCAAAGGTTTGAAAAGTACTGGAACAGCAGAATTTAATAAAGTATGGTCTTATCTAGGAACACCTTGTATTTCTCTTCCATTGCTTGAAGGTGAAAATAATTTACCATTAGGAGTTCAGCTAATAGGAGATCGTTATGATGATCATAGATTTTTAGGGGTTGCTAATTGGCTAGAAAAAGAATGTAATAATTAAAATGCAAAAGTTTACAACATTTTTGGGTTCTCTACTTGCTATTGCTTTTTTGGTGGGTCTTGCATTTACATTAACAAGATCATCAATGATTGGTTTCTTTGATGTATTGCCTGTTTATATTTTAATGGGTATTGCAATCTTCATGATGGTTTATGAAGCTTTTTTTGATAAAAAATAAATAATCTAAAAGTAAATCATTGAGCTCTAAAATTAACAATCTTTTTGCACTCTCGCTTTTATTTATTCAACCTATTTTTATGGCATCAAATTTGGTTGTAGCTCGAGGTGGCGTTGAATACGTCCCACCAATTTCTTTAGCATTTTGGAGATGGACATTAGTTTTTACAATTCTTTTACCTTTTACTTATGTATCATTGAAAAAAAATTATAAAATTATGAAAAAGGAATATAAAAAACTTTTTTTTTTAGGAGCAACAGGCTGTGGTGTTTGTGGTGCCTTTCCTTTTTTGGCAGGCCAAACTACCACTGTTACAAATATGGGAATTATTTATACTTCATCACCAATCTTTATTATTTTAATTTCTAGTATTTTTTTTAATGAAAAAATCAATATTACAAAAATTATAGGGCTTATATCTTGTTTAATAGGAGTCTTTGCAATTATTATTAAGGGTGATCTTTATTTATTAATAAATCTTAATTTTAATATTGGCGATCTTTGGATGTTGGCTGCTGCAATTGGGTGGGCATTATACTCAGTTTATTTATTTTATTGGAAAACAAAACTTGAGATTTTTCAAAGATTCACATTAATCTCATTTTTTGGAGCAGTTAGTTTGCTTCCTTTTTATGTGGGTGAGGAAATTTTTTTTGAAAAAACTTACTTTAATGAAGAATTTTTTATGTGGGTGATATTTGCAGCAATTTCGCCAGGAATAATTGCATTCACTCTTTACACGATAGCTCAAAAAAAACTGGGTGCATCTTTGACAGGTTTTACTCTATATATTTTTACAATTTATGGAGCAATTTATGGATATTTTTTATTTGAAGAAAAATTAGAAAATTATCATTTGATTGGGACAGTTTTAGTATTTATTGGCGTATACTTAGCAAAGAAAAAAAATGTTCAAAAAATTTAGGAAGAATTTATTGCAACTAGTTTTAATCATCTTTTTTTTGTATTTTTTTGTCTTAGTATTTTTATACTTTTATCAACGAAATTTACTTTATCATCCAAATGAAAATAACTATTCAGGCGATAAAATTTCTGTGGATATTAAAAAAGTTAAAATACAAACTTTAGATAATATTGAATTACTTGGATGGTATCATGAAAAAAATCTTAAGGATTTTAAAACTTTACTTTATTTTCACGGTAATGCTGGATCTTTAGAAAATAGAATTCATAAACTTAATCATTTTCAAGATATGAATATTAATTTCTTAATTATAGCATGGAGAGGTTTTAGTGGTAACAATGGAAAACCCACCGAACAAGGTCTTTATGAAGATGGCAAAAGTGCAATTAATTGGTTAGCCAAAAAAGGAGTGGATGAAAAAAATCTTATTTTATATGGAGAATCTTTAGGAACAGGTGTAGCTACTCATCTTGCTCAAAATAAAAATTATGCAGGTATAATTTTAGAAACTCCATTTACTTCAATGATAGATACTGCAAAAAAGTTTTATCCATACATTCCAGTTAAATTATTACTTAAAGATAGGTTCGAAAATTTAAAAAAAATTAAGAATATAAATTCACCTATTTTAGTTATGCATGGAGAAGTAGATCAAATTGTTCCATTCTCAATGGGAAAAAAAATTTATGACATAGCAAATGAACCTAAATACGCATACTTTACAAAATATGACGATCATATGATGGAATATGATGAAAAGTTAGTTTTAGCAATTAAATCATTTCTCAAAAGTTTAAATTAAGCCACATTCTTACCAAATAAAATTCAATATTATTCTATAATTTTTTAGTGTGGGCAGAACTTTTTTATTAATCATTTTTATTTTTTCATTAAATACAATTGCTACAGCAAAAGATAATGATTTTTCAGCTGATGATTTATTCTATATAGATCAAATGAATTCACATAATAAAAGTTTTTCTTTATATTTTAAGGGTAGAGAAAAATCAATTTTAGCAAGAGGCGAAACTAGCAACTATATTAACGATTATCCAAAAGATCTTTATATTTATGATTATAAAACTAAAATTTCATCTCCATTAATTTCATATGAGTGGTTCCCATCTCATGCAAAATTTTATTTAGAAGAATATGATTTCCCGGTATTTCCAGATGATTTCGCATATTATCTTTTAAAAGATAACAAAACTTTGGTTATGATAAGTGCAGTGAAAAGTCTAAATGCCAATTTTAAATTTGATATTATAGAGAAAAAATTAGAATTATACCCAACTACTGGTAAGTTTGATTTTATCATCTCTTCTTTTGCAAAAAAATGTGGTCATTTTGAATTTAAAGATAATTATAAGTGTAGTTTCTATAAACCACTAATATCAAGTAATTTAATTAATTAGTTTGGATGAAAGCCTCAGCAAATTTTTCAGCTTCAAATATTTGTAAGTCATCTTCTTTTTCACCTAAGCCTAAAGCAATAATTGGTAATTTATATTTTTTAGCAAGAGCTAGAAGAATGCCACCTTTTGCAGTGCCATCTAATTTTGTCATAATTATTCCTGTAATTGGTATGATCTTATTAAATTCTTCAACTTGATTAATTACATTTTGACCTGATGTAGCATCCAAAACTAAAATAACATTATGTGGAGCATCTGGATCAATTTTTTTGGTCACATTAGCTATCTTTTTATATTCCTCCATTAAATTTTTTTTATTTTGAAGTCTTCCAGCTGTGTCAATCAAAACTTGATCAAAACCATTATTTATTGCCTCCTCTATAGCTTTATATGCAACAGAAGCGGGGTCGGATCCTTGTGATGATTTAGTTATTTGAACATTTATTTTATTAGCCCAATTTTCCAATTGTTCAATTGCAGCAGCTCGAAAAGTATCTGATGCTGCAAACATAACTTTATTACCATTAGTTTTCAAAATTTTACCAATTTTACCAATGCTTGTTGTTTTACCAACTCCATTTACTCCAGAAATTAAAGTTGCGTTAAGTTTTTCTTTTTTCATAAAAAAAGAGCTATTTTCCAGTGGTTCCATTAATGTAATAATATACTCTTTTAGAATAAGATTTATCTCAGTTTTTAATTCTTTATTAGGATCAACTTTTTTTGTTGAAATTATCTCTTTTATTTCGGAAGCTGCTTCAATCCCAACATCTGATTGGATTAAAAATTCCTCAATTTTATTCAAATTTTCGTCATCTATTTCTTTTTTTATAATTATTTCCTTAAGACCAGACGAAAACGCTGAAGCACTTTTTTGAAAACCTTTTTTAAATTTATCAAATATTCCCATTATAATTTAATCGAAATTTCCTTTATATCTGAAATAGGACCTTTCATATGAATAGAATTTTTCTCATCTATAAAAATAGATAACTTTCCATTCCTGAATTCTATATCTGTCTTTTTATCAGTAAGATTATTTAATGATCCGGCAAATGCAGTTGCACATGCTGCAGTACCACAAGCTTTTGTCAGCCCAGCACCTCTCTCCCAGACTTTAACTTTAATTAAATTTTTATTTATAACTTTTCCTATTGTTACGTTACATTTTTCTGGAAACATTTTGTGATTTTCAATTTGTGGACCGATTTTTGTAATATCAAAATTTTCAATATCATCTACAAAAAAAACAACATGGGGGTTACCAACATTAACAGCAGTACCTCCAGAATGCTCATTGTTATTTAAATCATTAATCTTAATATTTAAATTTTTTGTATCTAATTCGTCAGAAAGAGGGATTTCATTCCACTTAATTTTTGGATTTCCAATTTCGGTTGTAACTAAGTTGTTCCCTAATATTTCAGATTTTAAATTTCCAGATAGAGTAGTTAAAATTATAGTTTTGTTACCATTTTCTTTTGAAATTAAATCAGCAACACATCTTGTACCATTACCACATGCTTCTGACTCACCACCATCAGAATTAAAAAATTTTAAACGAGCGTCTGCAGTTTTGTCATTTTCAATAAGTATTAATTGATCACACCCAATAAAATTTCTATCACAAATTTTAATTATCTGTTCTCTTGATAAATCAGTAATCTTTTGTCTATTATCAATGATAACAAAATCATTACCTAATCCATCCATTTTAAAAGCTTTAAAGTCCATATATAGTTATTTAACTTATTTATTGACTTTTTGAACCTCTATTATAGTTTGAGGCAGTTTCCGCAAAAACGTTAAATTTGCGGTGTCTTTGGAAACAAAGAGATCGACACTAGTCAGCGAGGGTTCGCCCACTAGTGCGATAACTGCTGTGTGTAATAAATATGTTTGATAATTTAACAAATAAATTTGAAGAAATTTTTTCTTCTTTAAAAAAAGCACCTTCACTTGATGAAAATCAGGTTGATGAGGGTTTAAGGAATATAAGGCAGGCCTTACTTGAAGCAGATGTTTCTTTAGATGTTGCAAAAGAATTTATTGAAAAAGTTAAACCAAAAGCATTAGGACAAGAGATAATTAGATCAACATCACCTGGAGATATGGTGGTTAAGATTGTCTTCGATGAATTAGTTAATTTACTAGGTGAAAAAAATATTGATGTAAATCTAAATGCAGTTCCACCGGTACCAATGATGCTAGTAGGACTACAAGGTTCTGGTAAAACAACCACAACCGCTAAACTTGCAAGTTATTTAGAAAATGTAAAAAAGAAAAAGGTTATGATGGTTAGCCTAGATATTTATAGGCCAGCTGCTCAAGAACAATTAAAATCTCTAGGTGAGCAAAGTAATATTTTAACACTTCCTATAATTGAAGGACAACAACCAGCTGATATTTGTCAAAGAGCCATAAGTGCAGCTAATTTAAACGGAGCTGACATTATATTATTTGATACTGCGGGTAGGACTCAGATTGATTTGCAAATGATGAGCGAAATTAAACAAATCGAAAAAACAATTAATCCAGCAGAGATTTTTTTGGTGGCAGACTCACTTACAGGGCAAGTGGCAGCATCCGTTGCAAAAGAATTTAAAAATACAGTAAATCTATCAGGAATAATTTTAACTAGAGCTGATGGTGATGCTAGAGGTGGAGCAGCTGTAAGTATGAAATTTGTTTCTCAAGTTCCAATTAAATTTTTAGGAGTTGGTGAAAAAGTTGAAAACCTCGAAGTATTTCATCCAGATAGAATTGCAAATAGAATTTTAGGAATGGGA
The DNA here is from genome assembly GCA_902595125.1 of uncultured Pelagibacteraceae bacterium. Lineage (GTDB taxonomy): Bacteria > Pseudomonadota > Alphaproteobacteria > Pelagibacterales > Pelagibacteraceae > Pelagibacter. The sequence goes on along the minus strand of CACJOY010000007.1, from coordinate 761 downwards.
GATATTGTATCGCTTGTAGAAAAAGCTGCACAAGATCTTGGTGAAGAAAATATTAAAAAGGCTGAAGAAAATTTAAAAAAAGGACAGTTTTCAATGCAAGACTATTTATCTCAATTAAGACAAATGAAGAAAATGGGCGGAATAGAGGGAGTGATGTCTTTTATGCCAGGCGTATCTAAAGTTAAGTCTCAAATGGACGCTGCGGGTGTAGATGAAAGCGTTATTACAAAAAATGAAGCAATAATTTTATCTATGACAATGAAGGAGCGAGAGAACCCAAAAATAATTGATGGTTCTAGAAAAAAAAGAATTGCCAATGGCTCTGGTACAGACCCAGCCACTATCAATAAATTGCTAAAGCAATTTAAAATGATGTCTGAAATGATGAAAAAGATGTCCAAAGGAAACCTGAAAGGTATGTCTGATAAAGGAATACCACCAGAATTACTTAATCAATTAAAATAAATAAAAAAGGAGAGTATAAATGTTAAAGTTAAGGTTATCACGAGGCGGAACAAAGAAGAGACCTGTTTACAAGCTTGTTGTAGCAGATAGTCGTTTTGCAAGAGACGGAAGGTTTATTGAAAAAGTAGGTTTTTTCAATCCATTACTTCCTAAAGAGAAAAAAGAAAGAATAGGACTAGAGGCTGAGAGAATTAAATATTGGTTAGGTCAAGGAGCACAACCAACAACAAGAGTAGCAAGAATTTTAGGTGAAAATGAACTAATGCCTATGCCTGCTAATGGAAATAACCCTCAAA
>CACJOY010000006.1 GCA_902595125.1 uncultured Pelagibacteraceae bacterium | reverse complement strand
AATTTGCTAATGCCTTTGCTAGCGTCAAACTAGTCAGCCCATTTCCTAATATACATACTTTCATAATAATTTTAATTTTAACAATAAAAATTAGATGATACAAAGTGGTAAATTCGATTCATTGATTATGAATATAAAAACACTAACTAATACAGTATTAATCTTCATTATTAAACGGTTAATAGAAATATCTGGAATTTGCATTTCAATTCTTGGTTTTTTACTTTTGTTAGGTCTAGTTTCTTATTCTCCTAATGATCCAAACTTTATTTTTCCTGAGAATACTGAAATTAAGAATTGGCTAGGATTCCAAGGAAGTTATATCTCGGACCTTTTTTTTCAATCAATTGGTTTGATAGCCTATTTAATACCAATCACATATATAATTACTGGAGTTAATATTTTTAGAAAAAAGGAAATATTTCCAATTATTGAAAGTTCCTTTTTCATAATCCTCTATTCATTAATTGGATCATTATTTTTTTCTTTCTTTTATAGGGACGCTTATGCACTTTATATTAATGGCAATGGAGGTTTTGTTGGTACCTATTTGAATAAACTTTTTTTTATTAGCTATATTCAATCTTATAAAAATATTTTTTATTTTTTATTTGTTTTAGTAATAATAATATTTTTTTTGATAAGTATTAATTTTCAGTTAAAAGGTTTTGTGGAAACAATCAAAAATATTTTTAAATTATTTTTTAAAGATAATAAAAAAAATTATACTAATGAGAATGAAATAATTAATGAATACATCCCACAAGATGAGATTAAAAATTTAATACAAGAAGACTTACCTTTTATTAAAGCTGAATTTAGTAATAAACGCGATAAGACAAAATTTTCTCTTCCTTCAATAGATTTACTGAAAATTGCATCTAAAAAAGATAAAGATAAAATCAATAAAAATGAAAATAGTGATCCAGAATTTCTTGAGAAGATTCTTTTAGATTTTGGTGTTAATGGAAATATTAAAAAAGTGAGTCATGGGCCTGTTGTAACTTTAAATGAATTTGAACCAGCAGCAGGTGTTAAGGTTTCAAAAATCATAAATCTTTCAGATGATATAGCTAGAAATACAAGCTCTGAGTCTGCCAGAATTTCGACTATTCCTGGAAGCAATACTATTGGTATTGAACTTCCTAATTTATCAAGAGAGAATGTGTATTTAAGTGAAATTTTAAGTAATTCAGATTTTAAAAAAAAAGAAATTAAACTTCCAATAGCTTTAGGTAAAAATATATCTGGATCACCAATAATTGGTGATTTGGCTTCGATGCCACATCTTTTAATAGCAGGAACAACTGGCTCTGGAAAATCAGTTTGTATAAACACAATTATATTATCTCTTCTTTACAGACACACACCAGAAAAATGTAAATTTATTTTAATTGATCCAAAGATGTTAGAATTATCAACCTACGAAGGAATTCCTCATTTGCTCTGTCCAGTAATTACAGAGGCAAAAAAAGCTACCTCAGTTTTAGGTTGGGTAGTAAAGGAGATGGAAAGTAGGTACAGACTTATGACAAAAGAGGGTGTGAGAAATATTGACAGCTACAATGAAAAGCACAAACTTCCTATGCCGTATATAGTCGTGGTAGTAGATGAAATGTCTGATTTAATGTTGGTAGCTGGAAAAGAAATAGAAAATTACATACAAAAATTATCACAAATGGCTAGGGCAGCGGGTATTCATATTATTATGGCCACTCAAAGACCTAGTGTTGATGTAATTACTGGAACAATAAAAGCTAATTTTCCAACACGTATCTCTTTTCAAGTTACATCTAAAATTGACAGTAGAACAATTTTAGGAGAACAGGGTGCTGAACAATTATTAGGGAAAGGAGATATGTTGTATATGTCTTCGGCTAATAGAATTATTAGAATTCATGCACCTTTTGTATCTGATAATGAAATTGAAAAAATAAATAATTCTTTAAGATCACAAGCAGAGCCAGATTATGTGGATGAAATTTTAAACTTTGTTGACGAAAAAGAACTTAGCGAGGGATCAAAAAATCTTGAAAATAAAGATGAACTTTATCAATCAGCACTTGATATTATCAAGTCAGAAGGGAAAGCCTCTACATCATTTTTACAGAGAAAGTTACAAATCGGATATAATAGAGCTGCAAGAATAATAGATATGATGGAAGAAGAAGGAATTGTTAGTAAAGCAAATCATGTTGGAAAACGTGATGTACTTTAATGAGGAAATATATATTTATATTATTTTTTATACTATCAACTAACGAAGTATCAGCATCAATAAAAGAAAATATTATTTATAATTTAAATAATGTTAACAATATAACTTTTAAATTTGAACAAAACATAAATGGAAAAACAGAAAATGGTGAATGTATTATTCAATACCCAAAGAAAATTTTTTGTAAATATAATTTAAAAAATAAAAAAATATTAATATCAAATGGAAAGTCGCTAGTGATTAAAAGTTTAAGTAGTTACTATCTGTATCCATTAGATAAAACTCCATTAGATTTAATATTAGATAAAAATTTTTTGATAAACGTGATAAATAATTCAGATGAAAGAATAATTGAAGATAAATTTATCAACTATAGTTTTTCTGAAAAAGATAATGAAATTAATATTTTTTTTGATAAAAATACTTATGAACTTATTGGTTGGCAAACTCTTGATATTTACCAAAATTTAAGTATAACTTTTATTTCATCAATAATTAAAAATCAAAAGTTAAAAAAAAACTTATTTAAAATTCCAAAACAAAATTAGTTATATTGATATAGTTTCTGTTTTAAAAATTTTCATTCCTCTTGATATATAATTATTTAAAGCATTTTTGTGATCTAAAGAACAGGTATGTACCCACACTCTCTTAGGTTTTTCCAAAAATGAATATTTAATTGCTGAAGTCAGAAGATATGAGCCTAATTTTTTATTTAAATATTCTTCTAGTAAACCAAGATACGCTATTTCAACTTCATTTTTATCTTGATGTGTAATCAGTTCAAAATAACCAGCTAAATCTTTTTCATATTTTAAAATATAAGTTTTTACTTTTTGATCGCATACATAATTGATCCATTGTTTTTCTGTCCAAGTTAATCGATCAATCCATTGATGTTTCTTACCTACATTTTTATAAAAAAATTTATTAAGTTGAAAATCTGCTGGTTTAACGAGTTTTACTTTAAAATTTGGTGACTTGATTTCTGTCTCATTTAATTCTGAGACTGAATTAATTTCAAGATAATTTCTTTCGACTTTTTTATTCACTCGACCATCTTACCAACTTTTTCACCTCCGAATAAATGAAAGTGAAGATGAGGCACCTCTTGACCTCCGTGTTCACTTATATTCGCTAAAGCTCGATATCCTTTTCCCGTATCGACTGAAATTCCGAGTTTTATTGCAACAAAATTTATACCCTTTAATAAACCCACCATCTCATTAGGAGAGGCTTTTTGACTAAAATCATCAAGATCAATATATTTTCCTTTAGGAATCACCAATGCATGAATTTTTTTTTGAGGATTAATATCATAAAAAGATAAAACATAATCGTCCTCGTAAATTTTCTTACAAGGAATTTCCCCTCTTAAAATTTTAGCAAAAATGTTATTATTGTCGTAACTCATTTTTTTCTTTTATTAAGTTCATCCATTACATCTTCAATTTTTACATCGTTTGCTTCTAAATACATTATCAAATGATAAAAAACATCTGCTGCTTCATGGATTTTGTTAGAATTATTTTCCACAGCCTCAATAAGTTCATTAATTTCCTCAATTACTTTTTCTTTGCTCAAAGATTTATCACTAAGTAATTTATTTGTATAAGAACCCTTTATTGGAGATTTTTTTCTTTCTCTTGCAAGATTAAATAAACTTTCTAAAGTATTTAGCATTCTAAATTCTAACAGGTATTCCTTTTGAGTCCAAATAATCCTTGGCTTCTTTAACAGAATATTTTCCATAGTGAAATATAGAAGCTGCCAAAACTGCGCTAGCTTTTCCCAATTTAATTCCATCCACTAGGTGATCTAAATTACCTACACCACCAGATGCTATAACTGGAATATTTACTTTGGATGAAATTTTTGACATCAAATTAATATCATAGCCAACTTGAGTTCCGTCTCTATCCATTGAGGTTACTAATAGTTCTCCAGCACCATTTTCCTCGATTTTTTTTGCATACTCTAGCGCATCGATACCACTGTTGTTTCTTCCTCCATGAGTGAATACTTCCCATTTATCTCCATTCTTTTTTGCATCAATTGCAACTACAATACATTGAGACCCAAATTTCTTTGAACTATCGATAACAACTTTTGGATTTTCAACTGCGGCGGTGTTTATTGAAACTTTATCAGCCCCACAATTAAGTAATCTATTAATATCCTCAACACTTCGAACACCACCTCCAACAGTTAAAGGAACAAAACATTTTTTTGAAGTTTTCTCTACAACATCATAAATAGTTTCTCTATTTTCATTTGAAGCAGTAATATCTAAGAAACAAATTTCGTCTGCTCCACCATCGCTATAGATTTTAGCTTGTTCTACAGGATCACCTGCATCTTTTAGATCAACAAAGTTAATACCTTTTACAACTCGACCGTTCTTCACGTCTAAACAAGGAATTATTCGATTTTTAAGCATCTTCTTTCACTAATTCTTCCAATTTTATATCACCATCATAAATAGCCTTACCAACTATTATTCCTTCAACATTCTTTAGATTCTTCGCTTGCTTAATATCATCTATCGATGAAACTCCACCCGATATAATTACTGGACAGTTTGACATTTCAGCAACTTTCATTGTTTCATCAAAATTTGGGCTTTGTTTCATCCCATCCCTATTTATATCAGTATAAATCAATCTACTAACACCATAGTCATTAACCTCTTTTAAAAACTCTAAAGTCAATTGATTAGAACTTTCTTTCCACCCAGATACAGACAAATACCCATCTTTAGCATCTAAACCTAGAGCAATTTTATTCTGAAATTTTTTACATGCTTCTTTTAAAATATTTTTATCTTTTATAGCAGCACTTCCCAAAATTACTTTCTCAACACCTACATCGATATATTTTTGAATACTATCAGGATTTCTAATACCACCGCCCACCTCAACCTTTAAATTAAATTTACTAACTATATCCTGAATAATATCTAAATTTACTGTTTCACCACTTAAAGCTCCATCTAAATCAACTATGTGTAAATTTTTAAATCCATAATCACTATATTTCCCAGCTTGTTCAACAGGAGACATTTCATATTCAGTTTTCTTGTCGAAATCTCCTTTAATCAGCCTTACACATTTTTTGTCTTTAATATCTATTGCTGGAAATATTTTCATATTTATAAACTTATAAAATTATTAATTATTTTAAGTCCAATTGTATCACTTTTTTCAGGGTGAAATTGGGTTCCAAAGATATTTTCTTTTTCAACAGAACAAACAATGTTTGATGAATAATCTGTTGTAGCAGAAATAACATTTTTATCCTCTGGTATAAATTCAAAACTGTGCACAAAATACATATGAGAATTATTTTCTATATTTTGAAAAATTTTGCTGTCTTTGACAATATTAATTTGATTCCAACCAATATGAGGAAGTTTAAATTTACCATTTTGGTTATCAATTTTTGAAACCTTTCCTGGAATCCAACCTAATCCTTTAGTTTCAGTTTCTTCATAACCAATATCAGCAAACATTTGTAAGCCAACGCAAATTCCAAGAAGCGGTTTTTTATTGATTATTGCAAACTCGTTGAGTGTATCTGTAAGACCTTTAATTTTATTCAAAGCATCTATACAATTTTTAAATGAGCCCTGCCCTGGTAAAACTACTTTATCACTTTGTTTGATCTTACTTAAATCTGAAGTTACCTCGATATTTACTTTATCTATGGCAACTTCTTTAAAAGAATTTATTACCGAGCTTATATTGCCCGATTTATAATCAACAATTGTAACGTTCATTAAACTTATAAAGAACCTTTTGTAGAAGGAATTGTTTTTTTATTCCTTGGATCTATCTCTAATGCTGTTCTCAATGATCTTGCAAGTCCTTTAAAACAAGATTCAATAATGTGGTGACTATTGTCCCCGTAAATATTTTCAACGTGTAATGTTATACCTGCTGCTTGTGAAAACGCTTGAAACCATTCTTTAAAAAGCTCAGTATCCATCTCTCCAAGTTTTTCTACTTTTAGGTTTACTTTCCAAATTAAATAAGGACGATTTGAAATATCAATTGCTACACGTGATAGAGTTTCGTCCATTGGAATCATTGCATGTGCATATCTTTTAATCCCAACAGATTTTTTTAAAGCTTTTTTTAAAGCCTCACCAATTGCAATTCCTGTATCCTCTGTTGTATGATGAAGATCAATATGAGTATCACCTTTAGCTTTAATATTCATATCAATTGAGGAGTGCTTAGATAATTGTTCAAGCATATGATTTAAAAAACCTATTCCTGTGTCAATTTTGTATTTACCTTTTCCGTCGATATTTAAATCAACACTTATGCTTGTCTCTTTAGTTTTTCGACTAATTTTGCCTTTACGCTTCATAATTAAAAACAGGTATACATATATTATTCAATTATGGCAATAATACTAAACCTGGGCTTGAACTATTTAATTTAATATCCATTTATAAGCTATGACAACGATTGTATTAGTTAGAAAAAACAATGAAGTAGTAGTTGCTGGTGATGGACAAGTAAGTATGGGAAATACAGTTGTCAAAAGCACAGCTTCAAAAGTGAGAAAGATAGAAAAAAGAGATGTGGTCGCGGGTTTTGCTGGTTCAACTGCAGATGCATTAACTTTGTTCGAAAGATTGGAAGCAAAGATAGAAAAACATGCGGGTAATCTCTCAAGAGCAGCTGTAGAATTAGCTAAAGATTGGAGAACTGATAAATATCTTAGAAGACTTGAAGCATTAATGGCGATAGGAGATAAAGAAAATAGCTACATCATTTCAGGTACTGGTGACGTTTTAGAACCAGAGGGAGATGTCATTGGAATTGGATCTGGTGGAAATTATGCTCTAGCTGCAGGTAAAGTTTTAATGGGAACAGATATGAGTGCGGAAGATGTTGCAAAAAAAGCTATTGAGGTTGCATCTGAAATTTGTGTTTTTACAAATAATAATATTAAGGTTGAAAAAATCTAAATGGAAAAATCTAATGTGACACCACTAGTTCCTAAAGATAAAAATTCAAAAGAAAATGAGTCTCTTGTTAGCTCATTATCTCCAAGAGAAATTGTTTCAGAATTAGATAGATTTGTTGTTGGACAAAGCAAAGCTAAAAAAGCAGTCGCTGTGGCTCTAAGAAATAGATGGCGAAGACAGGCTTTAAAAGGTGAAATGAAAAATGAAGTTTTGCCTAAAAATATACTTATGATTGGACCTACTGGAGTCGGTAAAACTGAAATATCTAGAAGACTTTCAAAATTAGCTGAGGCACCATTTGTTAAAGTTGAAGCAACAAGATTTACTGAAGTTGGGTACGTCGGAAGAGATGTAGAACAGATAGTTCGTGATTTGGTCGAAATAGCTATTTCAATGGAAAAAGTCAAAAAAAGAAAAGAGGTTCATGCACAAGCTCAAAAGCTTGCAGAAGAAAAAGTATTAGATGCGCTAGTTGGTAAAAAAGCAAGTTTGGCGACTAGAGAAAGTTTTAGGAAAAGACTAAGAAATGGTGATCTCGATGATAATGAAATTGAGATAGCAGTCAGTGATAGTGGATCGAATAGCACTTCATTTGAAATTCCTGGTATGCCGGGTGCAAATGTTGGGATGATTAATATTGGCGAAATGCTTGGAAAATCTATGGGAGCAAAAGAAAAAAAGAAAAAAATGACAGTTAAAGAATCTCATGAGATTTTAATAAATGATGAGTCTGATAAATTAATAGAACAAGACAAAATTATTAAAGCTGCGAAAATCTCAACTGAGAATAACGGTATAGTTTTTTTAGATGAAATTGACAAAATTTCAGGAAGAACAGATAGAGTTGGTGGAGATGTTTCAAGAGAAGGTGTTCAGAGAGATTTGTTACCATTGATTGAAGGAACGACCGTTAACACTAAATATGGTCCAATAAAAACTGATCATATCTTATTTATTGCATCTGGTGCTTTTCAACTAGCTAAACCTTCAGATTTATTGCCAGAACTTCAAGGAAGACTACCAATAAGAGTGGAGTTAGAAGCTTTAACAAGTGATGATTTTAAAAGAATACTTAGAGAACCAGATTTCAGTTTAATTAAACAATATATTGCACTACTAAAAACTGAAAATGTGGACTTAGAATTTTCTGATGATGGAATAGATTCAATTGCGAATATTGCTTCTGAGGTTAATTCAACAGTGGAAAATATTGGTGCAAGAAGATTACATACTATTATAGAAAAGATTTTAGATGATATTAGTTTTACTGCTACTGATAGGTCAGGAGAGAAGATAATTATTAATAAAGAATATATTAATAAAAATTTAGATAACCTAGTAAAAGATACTGATTTATCAAAATTTATTCTTTAGATATTAAAGATAAAAAAGCTCCTGCATTTCTTTTTTAAAAACTTTTTCAATTTTGTTTCTATTATTTTCATCTATTAATTTTAAATAATCACTACTTGGTCCAAGATTAAAAAATTCTATTTTTTTATTTGTTTTTTTTTCAAATGCATTTTCTGAAAAACCTCCTTTTTTTTCTAATTCTTTAAGTTTTTCAAATCTAGTTGTTTCTATTGTTTTTTTTAATTTATTTTTATCAATTGTATATTTTACAGATAATAATCTTTCCAAAAAATTAATGACTTTTAAAAACATTTCCTCTGGTTTTTCCACCAAATCCTCATATTTTATTAATAGAAATTTATCATTAAATTGTTTCCAAGAATTAAGATTAAAATTCCATGATCCCAAAAATGTTTGAAAACCATTAGATCCTATACTTCTATTGTTGTTAATTATTAAATTTGTAGACTCCTCGATAGACAAACTAAAATGATGAGATTGTGAAATCACAATGTTTCTTGGATCTCTCACAATATAAATTACTCCAAGAGTATTCTGTAAATCAGTAAAATTATGACCATTGATTTTGCAAAAAGCACTATGTGTCTTAAAAAATTGAATTGTTCTTTTACCTTTATTCAGATTTTTTTGAGCATTTATATAATTTTTTGCAACTTCAGAATTATCATTTAAATTGATATCCAAACCTTCAAAAAAAACTTTATCGGGGAATTGAGAAATATTTCTTAAAAGAGAAAAATCAAAATTTCCATTTTTTGAGAATAGATATCCACTAAGTAATGCTCTCAAATAAGTATTTCCACTTTTTGGGTAAGATGCTAACCAAACAATCATATAATTTAAAAGTATTATAAAAAATAAAAACTGTATATCTTATTTTTTTAATTTTTTTTTTAAAAAAATGTAAAAAGCTCCTGAACCACCATCATCAATATTTGCATCCTTAATTTCATTAATCATGCTCATCAGATAATTATTATTTTTTATATATTCTGGCACCGAGTATTTTAAAATACCAAGATCTTTTGAAACATAAGGATCTTTCTCATTTTGAGAGTGAATTCCTTTGCCAGTTACAATAATTAATTTTGAAATTCCATTTTCATAAGAATTAGCAATTAATTCATTTATTTTTTTATTCGCATCACTTAAGGAAAAACCATGAAGATCAAAAGATTGAGTTTTTTTAAAATTTTTTTTTGAATTTCTATCTTTATCCTGCAATGTTTCATCGCTTGATAAAAAATTTTCCCAATCTTTTCTGTCCTTGTCTGATATTTTTTTAATCAATTAAGTTAGTATATCTACTAATTGCCAATTTGGATTGCTAGATCTTGTATCTCTTGAAAATACCCAAGTATCATATATTTTTTTTATCTTTTCTGGGTTACCAGAAATAATCTTTTTATCTTTATCTTTAATACAAGTTATAACCTCACTCACAAAGTCTACTGTAACATTAAGTATATTATTAATTATTTTATGTTCTTTAATATTAGCTGAGTTTATTCCTATAAAAGTAATTTCAGCAAAATGACCTCTACTACCTCGTTCTTTAAGAGCCATGTTGAATTGATCGTGTACTTTTTTACTTAATAGGGGTTTACTTTTTGTAAGAATATTATCACTATCACTAAAATCTGTAATTATTGTTTCATAAGCAATTTTTGCTCCATTTAAAAAATCTATTTTTGCTTTTTCATCAAAATTTTCTTTTTTTTTAGTCAGATTTTCAGGGTTTATATTTTTTAAAACCTCCTGAAATTGTGGAGCAGATTTACCTTCAAAACCTGTTCTTTTACCTAAAATGCCCCTTAATCTCAAAAAAATAAAACCAGCAATCATTGCGAGTAAAATAATGTCTATATTTTCAAAACTATAATTCATGAGCTTAATCTAATTACTATGTTGATTAATTTCAACTAACAATTACATTAAAGACAAATGAACACAGTTCTTTTAGCTATTATTTTAATTCCTTTAGTTGAAATATATTTATTTATTAAAATTGGATCACAAATTGGGGCTTTAAACACAATTTTATTAATTTTTGCCACTGCTATTATTGGAGTTTTTTATGCAAGATACGAAGGCTTAAATACACTTAGATCCGGGTTTAAACAGATTGTTAAAAATGAATTACCGGCATATGAAATAATTTCCGGTGCTGCAATTGCTTTTGCGGCATTGCTGCTCATAATACCTGGATTTGCAACTGATGTTTTAGGCTTTTTAATAATAATTCCATTTTCAAGAAAATTAATTTTAGGGAACTTGTCAAATAAATTCAAAAAAAAAAGTGATGAAAAAAAAAATTTTATCGATGGAGAATTTGAGGATATAGAAGACGATAATGACAGAAAATTATAAAATTTTAGCTAAATATATTAAAGATATGTCAAGTGAAACTCCAAACGTAGAGACCTTTTTATTTGTTAAAGAAAATATATCCAGGTATCAATTGAATATAGATATAAGTTCAAAAGCAATTAAAAATAATCTAATAGAAATTAATATCAGGCTTAAATTTGAGGATAAAGAACAATCTGAAAAAAAATCATATTATGAAATAATATATGCAGTTATTATTAAAGTTAATGATCACGAAAAGGATAAAAAAGTTTTAGAAAAAATAATTCTCTGCGAGGTTCCAAATAAGGTTTATCCTGATCTAGAAAATGCTTTTTTAAATTTGATGCACAATTCTGGTCACCCTGATATTAAATTGGAAAAAAAAATTGATTTTAATAAGTTGTATAATGAGAGATTTAATTAGAAAAAATTTTTTTTTAATTTTTTACTTAAATATTCACTATGTTTTTGAATTTCTTCACTTGAAGGCAAAATAACTTTTTTATAATAAGAAACATTTTTTAGATGCTCGTTTTTTTTTTGATAATCTTGACTCTGAAAATTCAAAGTTGGTTCACGTTGATCGAGTAGATTTACATATACCTTCGCTAGCAACTCACAATCTACCAACGCAGAGTGTAGAGATCTTTTTGTATTATCTATTCTATATTTTTTACAAAGAGCATCTAGACTTATTTGAGAACCAGGAAATTTATCTCTTGCTAAAACTAAAGTATCTACAATGTCATTTTTGATCTCATTCTTGCCGAGTATTTTTAATTCATTATTCAAATGAGAAATATCAAACTCGGCATTATGTATAATTAATCTTTTATCTTTTATAAAACTTAAAAATTCATCTACAATTTCGCTAAACTTTTTCTTTTTAGATAAAAATTCATCAGTATAGCCGTGGACCTCTAGTGCTTTTTCTGAAACTTTTCTTTCAGGATTTAAATATGAATGAAATTTATTTTGTGTGGGAACCAAATCTTTTAATTCAATGCATCCTATTTCCACAATTCTATGTCCGTCTTTGACTGATAGACCAGTTGTCTCAGTATCTAGTATTATATCATTCATTTTCTAACTTTTTTAAAATATTCTTAATTCTTATATTAACAGATTTTCTAGAAAAATTATTCTTAATAATAAACTTCGACTTTTTTTTTTTATAATCTAGTGATAATTGAAGATTTTTAAACTTTTTAAATAAATGGTAGTCAAAATTTTTTCTTTTTTTTAATTTTTTATAAATATCTTTTTTTCTAGATTGGACAAAAATTAATATATCATTTTTATTATTAATTTTATTTTCTAATAAAAGGGGAATATCTAAAATTACAAACTTTTTATCTTTATTCTTTTTTAAAAAAAAAACCATTCTATTTCTAACCTCTGAATGAATAATTTTAGTAATTTTTTTTAAATTTTTTCCACTATCTAAAATTGCTTTGGAAACCTCTTTTTTTTTAATTGGAAACTTGTTGAAATATTTTGGTAATTTTCTTTTTAATCTAATAAAAGTTTTTTTATCTTTTTTATAAATTTTACTTACTTCCTCATCGGCATTAAAAACTGGAAAACCAAATTTATTAGCTATATAACTTTTACCAGACCCTATGTCTCCTAAGATTCCTATTCTAATCATTAATCCATAAGTTTAATTACTTCATCATTAATTTCCGGTTGTAATCCGTGCCACATTTTAAACGCTGCGGAAGCTTGGTGTATAAACATAAATTTACCATTTTCTATTTTGTTTCCTAACTTTTTACCAATACTTAAAAAATTCGTTTCTTTAGGATTATAAATCACATCAAAAAATAGTTTGTTTCTGCCAATCTTTGAAAAGTCTAGGTTCATTTTATCATCTACATTTAATCCAATACTTGTTGCATTAATGACAACATCAAAATCTGGGACTTCGCCCCATTCAATTATTTTTAAACTATTAAATAATTTTTTTAAATCTTCAGCTTTTGTCTGAGTTCTGTTGCTAATAAATATTTCTGAGACTTTCATTTTTCTTAAAACAAAAATAATAGACGAGACAACTCCTCCAGCTCCTAAAATCAAAATTTTTTTATCTTCAACAGTAAAATTAGTTTTTTTTAAGCCAATTTCAAAACCCTCGATATCAGTATTGTGACCCATTAGTTTATTTTCATTTAAAAAAACAGTATTGACTGATTGCGTGCTTATCGCTTCATCTGAAAGTTTATCTAAATATTTTATTATTTTTTTTTTAAATGGAACTGTAATATTAATTCCATTAATTTTTTTTTTTTTAATTTGTAAAATTAATTTACCCAATTCATATTCATCTATTTTTTTTTTTTCGTAAATTGCATTTAACTTATTACGTTTAATCCAATAATTATGTAAAATTGGTGACAATGAATGCTCTATTGGATTTCCTATAACTAAGTATTTTTTCATTTATAATTGTTTAGATATTCTTTTATTTTCTGAACTGGAAGACCCATTATCGTATCATGATCTCCTTGAATATTTGAAAATAAATTTTTACCCTCTCCTTCAATTTGATATACATTATAAGCATATAAAGCTTCATCTGAAATTTTTGATAAATACTTTTTTAAATCTTTTTCAATTATTTTCTTCATAGTTAATATTGCTACATCAGTGTAATTCCAAATCATAGATCCATTTATTGAAATACAAACTGAGCTAATCAGGTTGTGTTTTCTGCCATTTAATTTTCTTAATATTTCTAATGCTTCTTTTCTATCCTTTGGTTTTGAAATCAATTCGCCATCCAAATCTATTACGCTATCGGCACCCAACACTAAGTTCTCACCTCTTTTTTTACTTACCCTATTTGCTTTAAGCTCAGCTAAATTTTTAGAAATTATTTTGGGCGACGCCTTTTCTTTGATTAAACTTTTTTTTACAATTTCCTCATCAACATTAGATGGCTCAACTTCATTTAATATATTGTTTTTATCTAGTATTTCTTTTCTAACTTTACTTTTTGACGCTAAAATTAATTTAATCATTTGATTTGTATATTTCATAAATTTTGATAACTGATGCAGCGGTTTCTTCAACAGATTTTCTTGTTACATCTATCATGGGCCATCTATATTTTCTGAAAGTATTTTTTGCTTTTTCAACTTCTTTTTTTATTTTTTCTAAATTTGTGTATGTTTTATTTTCTGTTTCTTTTAGAGAGTTCATACGATTTTTTCTTAAGTCAGCAAGTCTTTGTGGTTCAGTGTTAAGGCCTATAATACAACTAATTTTGGGGTTTTCTTTTAATATTTTGGGTATCGAATTATCGTTTACCAAGGGAATATTAGATGTTTTGAATCCCTTGTTTGCAAGATAAATTGAAGTGGGTGTTTTGCTTGTCCTGCTCACACCTAATAATATAATATCAGACTTATCTATTTCTTTAATTGAATTACCATCGTCATGATTCATTGTGAATTGTATTGCTTCTATTCTATTATAATATTCATCATTTAATACATGTTGACCGCTAGGCAAATTCGAGGCTTTCTGGTTTAAAAGTTTTGAAAAATTTAATATTAAATCTCCTAAAATGCCGAAGCATGGAATTTTTTTTTCATCACTAGTATTGGATAAATATTTAGCTAAGTTATTATCAACTACCGTATAAAGAATAACGGAATTTGTGTGACTTTCGGCATCTGATAAAATTTTTAAAATTTGGTTTTCAGTTCTTGTAAATGAATAAGAATGAACTTTATAATTAATATTTTTAAATTGTGCTTTTATAGCTAAGAAAATTCTATCAAGAGTTTCACCAGTCGAGTCCGATATTAAATATATTTGGTAAGTATTATTCATGTATAAAATGTTAATAAAATTGTCTTAAATTAATTATATTAGGTATTTTGATCATTTACAAATTAACGTTGTAAAACATGACTTTTATTAACAGAATTAAACAAGTGTATATTCTTTTCACTATATTTTATTAATTATTTAATAAGCTTCAATTTAGTCTATATATTTAATAAATTTTTATATCTAAATGTTAATAATTAGTTAATAAAATGTTTATTAAAATTAATCACCAATATCCACAAGACTTAATACTACTAAAGTTAATTATATTTAATTATTTATATGTCGCCAATAAAACAAGTTATATTAAATAAAGATACTAAAATAAAGCCTGTGTGGATTATGAGGCAAGCAGGAAGGTATTTACCAGAGTTTAAAGAAATTAGGAAAAGAAATACTAATTTTATAAATTTATGTTTAAATCCTAGTTTATCATCAGAAATAACACTTCAGCCTCTTAGAAGATTTGCGTTAGATGCAGCAATAATTTTTTCTGATATTCTAATCTTACCCTATGGTTTTAAACAAAAAGTAGAATTCAAAAAAAATTTTGGTCCTATTCTTGGTGATTTTAATTTAAATCAAACATTAAAAGTTACAGAAGATGATTTTATAAAAAGGGTAAATCCTGTTTATAAGGTAATAAATTTAGTCAAAAATAATAAATTAACAGAAAACAAATCTATTATTGGTTTTGTTGGAGCCCCATGGACATTATTAGTTTATATTCTTAATAAACAATCACCAAAACAAAATCTCAACAAAGATTTGTTTAAAGATCAATATTTCATTAAAAAAACTTTAAAGATAATAGAAAAATTTTTAAAAATTCACATAAAAAATCAAATTGATAATGGTGCTGAATTAATTCAAATCTTTGATAGTTGGGCAGGATTATTAGACAATAAGGATCTTGATTTTTATATTTATAATCCAACACAATCTTTAATAGAGTATACCAAATCATTAAATGTTCCGGTAATTTGTTTCCCTCGGGGCATTAAAAATTATAAAAGGTATTGTGAGATTGTTAAACCAGATGTGATTTGTATTGATTATGAAGTAGATCCAGAAAAAATTGAAAAAGAAATAAAAATCCCTGTTCAAGGTGGTTTGGACCCTAAAATTTTACTTACTGATAAAGACAATCTAAAAAAAGAAGCAACAAAATATCTGGACATTTTTAAAGATCATCCCTACATATTTAATTTAGGCCACGGGGTTTTACCCGAAACAGACCCAAACATGATGGATTATCTAATTAAAACAGTAAAAAATTATAAATGATAAATGAACCAAATCACCCATCTATAAATTTTGGTAAAACGGGAGTTTTAATAATTAATTTAGGAACACCAGATTCAACAAGCTGGCTTGATATTAGGAGATACCTGAAAGAATTCCTCTCAGACAAAAGAGTGATAGAGGTTAACCCTATTATTTGGCAAATTATATTAAATCTTATTATATTAAATTTAAGGCCATCTAAAACTGCAAAAGCTTACAAAGAAATTTGGATGAAAGAAGAAAACATATCTCCCTTACTTTATTATACAAAACAGCAAGCTAAGAAGCTGTCAAATTTAATATCTGAAAAGAATATAATTGTTGATTATGCCATGAGGTATGGAAATCCAAGTATTAAAAGCAAAATAAAAAGTTTACACGAAAAGGGTTGTGAAAATTTAGTTATATTTCCTTTGTATCCTCAATATGCCGCTGCAACCACAGCCACTGTTTGTGATGAAGTGTACAGAACGCTAATGAAAATGAGGTGGCAACCATCTATAAAAATAATTCCACACTACGAGTCACATCCTATGTATATTGATGCTTTGGTAAACTCGCTAAAAAAGAAGATAGGAGAAATAAACTGGAAACCAGATTTAATATTAGTATCTTATCACGGTATACCCCAAAAATATTTTGACAAAGGAGACCCATATCATTGTTACTGTCAAAAAACTACAAGGCTAATGTCAGAAAAATTTAATTCGATAGAGCTTAAAACAACGTTTCAATCTAGATTTGGCCCTCAAAAGTGGCTTGAGCCCTATACAGACAAAACTTTAGAAAAACTACCTGGTGAAGGTAAAAAGAACGTTCTTGCAATTTGTCCTGGCTTTTCTTCAGATTGTGTTGAGACCCTGGAAGAAATTCTTATTCAAGGAAAAGAAAGTTTCTTAGATTCCGGAGGAGAAAATTTTGATATGGTACCATGCTTAAATGACAGTGAAGATCATATAGCTTTATTAAAATCACTAGTTCAAAAAAACATATAATTTATGAACACTTACTTACTCTTCAAATCTCTTCATTTGATATCTGTGATTTCTTGGATGGCGGGTCTATTATACCTTCCAAGAATTTTTGTTTATCACTCACAGTATAATGACAAACCACTGGTGTCAGAAGTATTTAAGGTTATGGAAAAAAAACTTTTTTTTTACATTATGACTCCTGCAATGACCCTGTCTTGGATATTTGGGCTGTTGTTAATACATGAAATAGGCTTTGATCAGTTAGAACAAAACTGGATGATTTTAAAATTAGTTTTTGTGATTATCTTAACCTTATATCACTTTTATCTTGGAAAGATTTTGGGGCAATTCAAATTAGATTTTAATAAGCATTCTCACAAATATTATCGATTTATCAATGAAATACCCACATTATTGCTTATTTTAATCATATTTGTTGTAATATTTAAGCCTATCTAAGGTTGAATAATTTTAATTAGTATATATATTATATTTATTATTAAGTCCTTAATAATTTATTCATGAACATACAAGAACTAAAACTTAAATCGTCAGAACAGCTCATTACTCAAGCTGAGGAGCTTGGTATTGAAAATGCTAGTACTTTAAGAAAACAAGAAATTCTTTTTGCTATTTTAAAAAAAGTAGCTGAAAAAGAAGAAATCACTGGCGCAGGTGTATTGCAGTTGCTTCAAGACGGTTTTGGTTTTTTAAGAGCAATGGAGTCAAATTATTTACCTGGGCCAGACGACATTTATGTAAGTCCAAGTCAAATAAGAAAGTTTGGTTTAAGAACGGGAGACACTGTGGAAGGACCAGTGAGAGCACCGAAAGAAGGTGAGCGGTATTTTGCTTTACTTCAAGTAAGTAAAATAAATTTTGAAGAACCTGAGAAGGCTAGACATAAAATAGCTTTTGATAACCTTACTCCTTTGTACCCGGATCAACAACTAGTCATGGAAGTTGAGGCAGTGAAAGTAGAAAAAAAACCTGATTTAACACCAAGATTAATTGATTTAGTAAGCCCAATAGGCAAAGGTCAAAGATCAATAATTATCTCACCTCCTAAAGCAGGAAAAACAATGATACTTCAGAGTATTGCGAATTCTATAGCTAAGAACTACCCAGAGTGTTATCTGATTGTTTTACTTATAGATGAGAGACCGGAGGAAGTTACAGACATGCAAAGAACAGTCAAAGGCGAGGTTATAAGCTCAACTTTTGATGAGCCAGCCCAAAGACACGTTGCTGTAGCTGAAATGGTTATAGAAAAAGCTAAAAGACTCACAGAGCATAAAAAGGATGTTGTAATATTATTAGACTCTATCACAAGATTGGGACGAGCTTATAACGCAGTGATACCAAGTTCAGGAAAAGTTTTAACAGGAGGTGTTGATGCGAATGCACTTCAAAGGCCCAAAAGATTTTTTGGTGCAGCAAGGAACATAGAAGAGGGCGGGTCCTTAACAATTATATCTACCGCATTGATTGATACAGGTAGTAGAATGGATGAAGTAATATTTGAAGAATTTAAAGGCACTGGTAATAGCGAGACAGTCCTTGATAGAAAAATTGCGGATAAAAGAATTTACCCAGCAATAGATATTACAAAATCTGGAACTAGAAGAGAAGAGCTTTTGTTTGATAAAAACGACCTTCAAAAAATGAATGTTCTTAGAAGAATAATTGCCCCAATGGGAACAATGGATGCGATTGAATTTATAAATTCAAAACTAAAAGATACCAAGAATAATTCGGAATTTTTTAATTCAATGAACAAACCGGCCTAGTTTAAGCTAAATATCTATTTTCTGTCATCTCATCTTTAAAACTTTTTTCAATGATATCTCTTAAATCTTTAGGTAGCTTTTTCTTCCACTGATTTTTTTTCCCCTCATTAAAAAATCTATTATCTTTATTCGAACTTTTGTTTTCACTAAAACCATGGATTTTTTCAAGGTTTTTTAAATTATTGAAATTAACATTCTCAATAGACTTTCTAATTAATTCCATATCTGTTTCTAAATTTATTATTTGGTTTAAATACTTAATAATTTCTAGAAAAGTTTTTTCAGGCTTATCTATCAAGTCCTCGTATTTTACAATTATTTTATCTAAAGGTAAATTTTTCCAAGAATTATAATGGTTTGACCAACTAGTTATTAATGTTCTGTCTAAATTATCTGGTGTTTTTTCAACAAGATTTGGATTAATCATATGACTAGTTATTTCTTTTAAATCGATATTGAGATGAGAGGAATAAGAAATGGCAACATCTCTTGGATCTCTAATTACATATATTAGGCCAATTGTATTTTTTAGATTAGTGAAACTATAATTCTTAACATTAATTAAAGCGTTATGTGTTTTTAAAAATGTAAATTTTTTTTGGTTAATAATATTTCTTTGAAAATTATTCCAGTTCTCTGCCATATGCGTGAATTTATATTTTCCGTATTTTTCCCTTAAAAAATTAATCTCAGGGTCAGATGGAAAAGCTCTTATCTGATCTAGATGTGAAAAATTAAACTTTTCAGCTTTTGTGTATATGTATGAGCTTAAAAATGATCTTACCCAGGTGTTACCGCTCTTAGGATATGATGCAATCCAGATAATCATTAATTATTAAAACAGATTCATAACAAATATACATCAAAAAAAATTAAGCTATAATAAAGTCATGACAATATACGCTTTATCAACTGGTCCAGGCACTTCAGGAGTTGCGATTATCAGAATATCTGGTCTAGATGCATCAAGAGTGCTCGAATTATTGACTGGAAAGGAAACACCAACCCCAAGATTAGCAACATTGAGAAAAATAAACAATATCAACACTTCTGAGCTTATTGATGAAGGTATAATTTTATGGTTTCCTGGCCCTCAGAGCTATACTGGCGAGGATATGGCAGAGATTCATATTCATGGAAGCAAGGCAGGCATTTTAGCGGTTCAAAACGAGATTTCAAAAATACAAAATTGTCGACTAGCTGAACCTGGCGAATTTACAAAACTAGCTTTTCAAAACGGCAAGATAAATTTGTTAAAAGCAGAAAGTATAGCTGATTTGATTTCAGCAGAAACCGAAATTCAAAGATTGCAAGCTATAAAAATGATGAGAGGAAAATCTTCTGAGAAATTCAATGAATTAAGAGAAAAATTATTGAAAATTTTATCATTCGTTGAAGCTAAAATCGATTTTCCCGAGGAAGATCTGCCAGAAGAAAATTTAAAAAAAATAAAACATGATTCTTTAAATGTATTAAATGAGGTTTACAAAATTTTAAATGATCAAAAAGTTGGGGAAATAATTCGAGAAGGTTTTAAAATTGCAATAGTAGGACCAACAAATGCAGGCAAGTCTAGTTTATTAAATAATTTATCGAATAGAGAAGTTGCTATAGTCTCTGAAATTGCTGGTACAACACGAGATGTGGTTGAGACACACTTAAACATAGATGGTTACCCAGTTATTATTTCTGATACAGCTGGTATTAGAGATTCAAAAGATGAAATAGAAAAAAAAGGAATAAAATTATCTTTAAAAAAAGCTGAAAATGCAGACTTAAAATTAGTAGTAGTTGACGCTAAAAGTATTGATTTAAGCGGTTTTTTGAATGAATTTTTAAAAAAAGATGCCATATTAGTAGTAAATAAATCTGACCTTTTACATGAAGAATTAAATCCAGAAATTAAAAAATTAAATCATGTTTTAATTTCTTTAAAAGACAATTTGAATATTGATAAGTTGATTGAAAAAATAAAAGAGTATTTAAAAAATAAATTTATATCTGAGGAAGATATTTTAATTACTAGGGAAAGACATAGACAGCATTTAATTCAGTGTGTCGATCATTTAAAAAATTTTGCAGACAAGAATGATAAAAATGATTTTGATAAAGCTGCTGAGGATTTAAGACTTGCTACGAGACAATTAGGCATGATAGTTGGAAAAGTTGACGTAGAGGAGATATTAGGTAGTATTTTCAACGATTTTTGTATTGGAAAATAATCGATAATTTCCTGGATTTTTAGCTCTTTTTTTTCGATTTTCGTTGATAAATAAAGCTTATTTTAGCAATAAAACTCAAATCTTGTAAAAAACGTAATCGAATATAAATTTACATCATGAAAAAAGATTTATTTTTTGATGTAGTAGTAATCGGTGGAGGTCATGCAGGCTGTGAAGCCGCTGCAGCATCCGCACGACTTGGAGTTAACACTGCCCTATTCACACACAATATAAATACCATAGGAGAAATGTCATGTAATCCTGCCATTGGCGGTTTAGGAAAAGGTCATCTGGTGAGAGAAATTGATGCTTTAGATGGAGTTATGGGCGAGGTTGCTGATAAGTCTGGAATACAGTTTAGACTTTTAAATAGAAGTAGAGGTCCAGCAGTTAGAGGACCAAGAACTCAATCTGACAGATCATTGTATCGTAAATTTATGCAAAAAAAACTTGTAAACTACTGTAATTTAAGCATTTTTTCTGATCCTGTTATAAAGTTTATTTTTAATAATAATGAAATAAGTGGATTTTTAACATTAAAAGGAAATAAAGTAAGTTGTTATAAGTTAATACTTACCACTGGTACATTCTTAAACGGTTTGATACATATTGGAGATGAAAGAACACCTGCTGGTCGTTTTAATGAAAAACCGAGTACAGGTTTAAGCGAACAGTTAGAAAAGTATAATTTCAAAATTGGAAGATTAAAAACAGGGACACCTCCTAGATTAGATTCTAGAACAATTAATTATGAAAATTTGGAAAAACAGTTTGCAGATGAAGACCCATATTTTTTTTCTTTTCTAACCAAAAAAAATTTAAACAAACAAGTGTCTTGTTCCATGACATATACTAACGAGAGAGTTCATAAAATAATCGAAAAGAATTTATCTAAAAGTGCAATGTATTCCGGAAGCATACAAGGTATTGGTCCTAGATATTGTCCCTCTATTGAGGACAAAATAGTAAAATTCGCTGATAAGACAAGACATCAAATATTTCTAGAGCCTGAAGGTCTAAATGATCATACTATTTACCCTAATGGTATATCTACATCTCTACCTGAGGTTGTGCAATATGAAATACTCAACAATATCAGTGGTTTAGAGAATGTAAAAGTAATTAGACCAGGATATGCTATAGAATACGACTATATTGATCCAAGAGAGCTCTTTTTAACACTGGAGACAAAAAAAATAAAAA
The DNA here is from genome assembly GCA_902595125.1 of uncultured Pelagibacteraceae bacterium. Classification (GTDB taxonomy): domain Bacteria; phylum Pseudomonadota; class Alphaproteobacteria; order Pelagibacterales; family Pelagibacteraceae; genus Pelagibacter. The sequence continues at coordinate 27,121 of CACJOY010000006.1, read as the reverse complement.
ATCTCTATCTCGCTGGTCAAATTAATGGAACTACAGGTTATGAGGAAGCAGCTGCTCAAGGCCTTATAGCGGGAATTAATGCTGCTCTATCTTTAAAGAATATGGAACCTTTTATTTTAGATAGATCAGATGCTTACATTGGCGTTATGGTAGATGACTTAGTTACCAAAGGTGTTGCTGAGCCTTATAGAATGTTTACATCTCGAGCAGAATACAGATTAAGTCTTCGGTCAGATAATGCAGATTTAAGGCTTACCCATAAAGGAATTAGAATTGGTTTAATAGCAGAAAATAGAAAACAACTCTTTGAGGACAAATTTAATAAATTAAGTAAAATATCTCTTCAAATGTCTAATTTAAACATTTCACCCTCTAAGGCAGATAAATTTGGAATAAAAATAGCGAAAGACGGTGTTTTAAGATCAGCGGAGGAAATTCTTACCCAAAAAACTGTTAATATGATAAAAATTAGGAATATTTGGCCTGAAATCGCTGATTATGGGAATGAAATTGATGAGCAGATTGAAATTAACTCTCATTATAGAGGATATTTAAAGAAACAAAAGGCCGATATTTTAGCTTTTAAACGAGATGAGAATTTAACAATACCAGATAATATTGATTATGATCAATTTTCAGGCCTATCTAATGAAGTAAAAGCCAAATTTAAGGAAATAAGACCTAAAACTATGGGTCAGGCCTTAAGAATCGATGGAATAACACCTGCAGCCGTATATATTTTGTTGTCACACGTCAAAAGAAAGTCTATTAAGCATATAGCTTAATGGATAACTTAATTTTAAATTCTTATTCCAAAATTTCTAATTTGAATGTTTCACGTGAAACTTGTAATGAGCTTGAGAGCTTAATTACGATGATACAGGAAAAAAATAAGAAAATTAACATTATAAGTAAAAAAATCTATGAAAAAGAGGAAATAAGAGAGCGTCATATAATAGATTCTGCACAAATCATTGATTTTGTTGATTTAAATTGCAATACAACCTCAGATTTAGGTACAGGTGGTGGGATGCCTGGATTAATAGTGGCTATAGTGATCAAAAAAATTAAAAATAACATGAAAGTAAACCTTTATGAAAAAAGCTACCACAAATGTGTTTTCCTGAGAGAAGTTTCAAAAAAATTAAATTTAAATACGGAAATAATTCAGAAAGATATTTTTTCACTTAAAAATATTGAAACAGGAACAATTATGTCCAGAGCGTTTAAGCCAATGCCAATCATTTTAAACTTGGTTAATGAAAATTTTAAAAAATATAAAAATATTATTTTTTTTATGGGAAGTAGTGGAAGAAAAATTCTTAATGAAACACTTCAAGAGTGGGATTTAGATTATGAAGAAAAAAAAAGTTTAACAAGTGACGACTCATTTATATTAAATATTAAAAAAATTAAAAAAAAAGTTTCATGAAAATTATATCAATTATTAATCAAAAGGGTGGGGTTGGAAAAACTACAACTGTAATTAATTTAGCGTCCGCGTTATCCCAACTTGGAAAAAAAATTTTAGTAATCGATCTAGATCCTCAAGGGAATGCTACTACAGGACTGGGATTATCCAATACCTCTCAATCCGATCAGACAATTTATGGAATTCTTAATGGCACAGTGTCAATTTCTAACGTAATTAAACAAACCAAGTTTCAAAATCTTCATTTAATAACATCCAATGTTGATTTATCAGGATTAGAGGTAGAGACAGCCGGAGATAGCGATAGAGCGTTTATTTTGAAGACTAAATTGACCGCATATTTAAACGATTCTAGAGGATTATACGATTATATCCTTATTGATTGTCCTCCATCATTGAGCTTATTGACTGTTATGGCCCTGGTATCATCGAATTCACTTTTAGTGCCACTTCAAACAGAATTTTTTGCACTAGAGGGTCTTACTCAATTAATGAAAACAATCGAACGAATAAAAGTAAACTTAAATCCGAGTTTAGACATACAAGGAATACTTTTAACGATGTATGATAGAAGAAATAAACTTTCTTCACAGGTCGAACAAGAAGCTAGGGATTATTTTAAGGATAAAGTCTATCAAACGGTTATACCGCGAAATGTAAGGTTGTCAGAAGCTCCTTCTCATGGAGTTCCAGTTTTAGTTTACGATAAAAATTGTCCTGGAAGCAAATCTTATTACAGTTTCACAGATGAATTTATTATTCGTGAAGATAAAATAGGAAGTGCAGCATAATGAATTCTAAAATAAAAAAAGGGTTAGGTAGGGGATTATCATCTCTGATTGGTGAAACTAAGATAGAAGACAAAACTAATAAATTATTATTAAGCGAAATTATACCAAACAAATACCAACCAAGAAAAAATTTTGACGAAAATGAATTAACAGATTTAACAGAGTCAATTCGTGAGCGTGGTGTAATTCAACCTATTATAGTTAGAAGATCAAAGTCTGAAAATTCTAAATACGAGTTAATAGCTGGCGAGAGAAGATGGTTAGCTGCAGGCAAGGCTGGTCTCCATGACATTCCTGTAGTTGTTACAGATGTTGATGATTTAAAATCTTTAGAATTTGCAATTATTGAAAATGTTCAAAGGCATGATTTAAATCCCCTCGAAGAAGCTCAGGGTTATAAAAAATTAATTGATGATTTTTCTTATGATCAAGAAAAAGTCTCTAAATTTATAGGAAAGAGCAGAAGTTACATCACTAACTCATTGAGAATTTTATCTTTACCAAAAGAGGTTTTACAATTTTTAGAACAGAAAAAAATTAGTGCTGGTCATGCAAAAATTATTGTTGGATTAGAAAATGCATTATTTGTAGCAAATAAAATAATTGAAAAAAAATTATCTGTACGACAAGCAGAAAATTTCGTTAAAATTTTTAAGAAAAAAACTTCATCAAACAGATCGTTTAAGGATCCTAATATTAAAAGCTTAGAGTTATCAATTTCAGAAAAAACAGGTTTAAGTGTGGTTATAAAAAACAATAAGAGAAATAAAGGGACAATAACTTTTTCATATCATGATATAGATCAATTAAATAAGATTATTGATTTAATTAAAGTGAACTATTAGCAGCTGTACTTTGTTCTATAACAAAATTTGTAATAATGTTTGTCGAAATAGAGGGATTTTTTTTTAATATTAGTTCCAAATTATTAGTTTTAACAATTAAATCATTAATTTCTTGATAGCTTAGCATTCCAATCTGTTTTTTTAATATTTCTTTTTCTTTCCAAAAAATTGGAGGTTTAAAATTATTGATTACATTTTCAATGTTATTTTTAATTTTATCCTGAGATTTAATTTTTAATAACCGTTTAAGTTTAATAAGAAAAATTCTTAGTATCAAAATAGAGTCTTCAGGCGCAAAATTATTTTCATTTAAAATGTATAAAGTTCTTCTCAAATTTTTAGCTAGAGCATTATCAACTAATTCGTTAAAATTTAAGTTTTCACTTAAATTTGTTAATTTAAATATATCTTCGATGTCAATTTGTTTTTTATTTTTTGAAAAACTTTCAATCTTTTGAAGTTCATTGTAAAGGTTAATTCTATCACCACCACATCTTTGGATAATTAAATTTATACTCTGGTTTGATAATAGAATTTTTTTTGTTTTTAAAAAATTTTGTATGATTGAAACTAATGATTTTTCGTTATCTTCATAAAATGGCATACAAATTGTATTTTTATTTTTTTCAAAAAAGTTTCTTAACTTTGATTTTTTTTCTAAAGAACTGCTAGTTAATATAATTGCTAAATCTTCAATATTTTTTTCGATTATTTCATCTACTACTTTAAGTATTTTATCAGTCGATCTTGAAATAATTATTAATTTTTCATTTTCAAAAAATGATTTATTTAAAACCTCTTCTTTGAAATCATCTAGATTATTTATTACTTCACTTTCATCGTAGGTAAAAACTTTTTTATATAAAATTGGTTTTAAGGAATTTTTAATAGTTTCTCTTATTAATCCGCTATTATTTCCATATAATAAGAAAAATTTTTTATTAACTATTATATTTTTGTTCAATTCAAAATGTTTAACAATCATATTAGGTTTAAAAAAATATTTATTTGTTCAATAATTTTATCAACAAGATTATTTTTCACCTCATTTTGATATTTGGCTAAGTCAAATTTATTACTTTTATTATTATATGAAAAACTCTCATTAAAGGTTCTTTCTTGGATAATTTTGTTTTCATTCAATAGTACGAGTTTAATTTCAACAGTTGTTTTTAAGGTGGCTACTCTTCCCTTTGAGTCTTTTGAAGTTTCAACAATATTTTTTCTACTTTCTAACAATAGATCATTAAGCTGTTTATTATTTTTATCTTCTTTAATTGAGATAAAAGACACTATTCTTCTGTTGATTTCTTTATCTCCAATCAATTCAACTTTTTTAAAAATTAAATTGGAACTATTTTTATTTATATAAATAGGTTGATAGCCACAACTTGTTATAAAAAAAAATAAGATAATTATGATTTTTTTCATTTTTTAATAATAATATTTATTAATTTATCTTGTATATAAATTGTTTTAATTATTTCATTATTTTTAATATATTTTTCAACTAATTTCATTTCTTTTATTTTTTTAATTAAATTTTTTTCATTCTCACCTTTTGTTACTGAAATTGTATTTCTTTTTTTTCCATTTATCTGAATGACTATAATTTTTTCATTAGTTTCAATTATTTCTTTTTTTACAACTGGCCAATCAACTTTATTTTGTTTATTTATTTTTGTTAAAAGTTCGTTTGTGATGTGAGGTATCAACGGCGACATAACTATCAAAGTTTTTAAAAAATTATCTTCTAAATTTTTATAGTTCTCTTCCTTGTTAATTATTTTACTATAAAAGTTGTAAACTTCATGGAATACAGCAACTATTACATTATATCTGAATTTATCTAATGCTATATTGATTTTATGAATTGACTGGTTAGTGAACATTTCTATTTCACTATTAACATTAGTTTTTTTGTTTTCTAAAATTTTTAGAATCCTCTCACTTAGTAACCAAAATTTTTGAATAAATTTATAAGCAGATGACATGCCACTTTCTGACCATTGAATATCTTTCTCTGGGGGGCTATCTGATAATATAAATAATCTAACAGCATCAGCACCATAAGTTTCAATCATTTTTTCTGGATCAATGGTGTTTTTTTTGGACTTAGACATTGATTCTGATGGTCCAACAATCACTGAATCTTTTTTATTATTTTTTATAAAAAATTTTTTACCATCTTCTGAAGTAACCTCATCTGGACTCAACCAATTGTTATTTTTATCTTTATAGGTTTCATGGCAAACCATTCCTTGAGTAAAAAGTCCCTCGAATGGTTCTTTAATACCAATCTTATTATTATCTAGAGCAATGGCTCTAGTGAAAAATCTTGAATAGAGTAAGTGTAATATTGCGTGCTCAACACCACCAATATATTGATCTACTGGCATCCAATATTTAATGTCATTTTCATTAAAAGCGTCAGCTTCGTTACTTGATGAACAAAACCTTAGAAAATACCATGAGGAGTCAACAAATGTATCAAGAGTGTCTGTTTCTCTAGTACATTTCATTCCATTAACATTTATATTTTTCCATTCTTTATGAGCATCTAAAGGATTTCCAGTCGTGTTTAAGTCTATATTTTCTGGTAATTGAACTGGAAGATCGCTATCAGGAATTTTCACAATTTCATTTTTTTCATTGTAAGCTATTGGTATTGGGCAACCCCAGTACCGCTGACGTGAAATTCCCCAATCTTTTAATCTAAAATTTATCTTTTTATTTCCTATTTTTTTTTTCTCTAAAATTTTAATTGTTTCATTTATAGAATTTTCTGGAGCAGAGAGCCCATTAAGAAAATCGGAATTAATAATTATTCCTGATCCCGCATATGCCTCTGAGTCTACTTTAAAAGAGTCAGGCTGTTCTTTAGGTTTTACAACAGTTTTAATTTCTAATTCATATTTTTTTGCAAAATCAAAATCTCTTTGATCATGTGCTGGGCATCCAAAGACAGCACCAAAACCATAATCCATTAAGACAAAGTTAGCAAAATAAACTGGTACCTTTACTTTTTCATTTAATGGATTGATCGCTAGTAGATTTGTTTTAAATCCAATTTTTTCCGCCTGCGCTATAGACTCTTCAGTGGTTCCGGCTTTTGAACATTTATCTTTAAAATTATTAAATTTTGGATCATTTTCGTAATATTTTGATAAAGGATGATCAACTGAAAGAGCTAAAAATGAAAAACCAAAAAGGGTATCTGGTCTTGTAGTATAACATTTTATCTTATCTATTTGTTCTGAACCCTCAATTTGAAAATCTATTTCACATCCAAAAGATTTACCAATCCAATTTTTTTGCATGGTTTTTACTTTATCTGGCCAATTATGAAGTTTACTTAAATCATTAAGTAACTCTTCTGAAAAATTAGAAATATTAAAAAACCACTGATTTAATTTTTTTCTTTCAACTTGTGCTCCAGATCTCCAACCTTTTCCATCAATGACTTGTTCGTTTGCAAGTACTGTCTTGTCAATAGGATCCCAATTGACATAACTTTCTTTTCGATAAACTAAACCTTTATCATATAGGTCTAAGAAAATTTTTTGTTGATGCTTATAATACTTAGGTGAGCAAGTAGAAATTTCTCTTTTCCAATCAATAGATAATCCAAGTTTTTTCAATTGATTTTTCATTATTTGAATATTTTCTTCAGTCCATTTTTTGGGACTTAAATTATTTTCACGAGCTGCATTTTCTGCAGGCATACCAAAAGAGTCCCATCCCATTGGATGAAGAACATTAAATCCTTGTAAAATCTTATAACGAGCTAAAACATCTCCAATCGTATAATTTCTCACATGCCCCATATGAATTTTTCCCGACGGATAAGGAAACATTTCAAGACAATAAAATTTTTTTTTATTTTTATCGGATTTAGCTTGAAAAGATTTATTCTTAATCCAAAAATCTTGCCATTTTTCCTCAATAACTTTAAAATTATATCGATTCAATTTAATCTTGGGTTGGGACGATTCTATAATCACTATCTTTAGATCTTTTCTTAGTATCTTCAGCTTTTATTTGTGCTGCCTTCTTTAAGATCGCCAGTTTGATTTCATTATTAATATTTGATGACAATAACTGTGTTTTACAAATTTGATTTTGATTACATTTTTTTTTATAAAGTTTGATTTTTAAACCATCAGCTCTTATTTCGTTAGATAAAAAATTTACAATAATTTTAATAGTTTCATCAGAATTCAAATCATCAGAATACCAGTCAGTAATTATTACTCCCCCACTATAATCAACAGTTGCTAGTGGAACAAAATCTAATATTTCTAATGAAGCTCTCCACATTTCATTCGAAGTTGCAAAGTTAAATGAACCATTTCCTTTACTAAAAGTTTTACCGAGCGTTATACCTCGACCCTCCTCAATATTTTTTTTTCTCTTATCGGCATCATTTATAGGGTTGTCTTTAACATCAGATCTTTTGAAACCCCCACAGGCGTTTAAAAAGATGGCAATGAAGAAAAAAAGTAAAATTTTTTTAAATAGACCCATAAAATTGCTTAGATTATTGAAAACATAATAAAAACACTTGTTACATTTATATCAAATTTTTAAAAGTCTAAAATAATCAATAAATATGCGGAAAAAGCTCTATCTTTTGGTGTTGTAAAAATAACACACTTTTCTTTAAAATTAGCGTTTTTATTAGATTTACTAATTTCTCAGAGTGGAACCTAATATAAATACGCCATCATATTTAATATATTAAATAAAAGGAGAAAATATGAATAACATGAAAAAAATAGGTCTTTCGGCTTTAGCAGGATCGCTAGTTGCTTTTTCTGCAAACGCTGTAGAGATGAGTGTATCAGGTGTGGCGGAAGTCACGTACACTACAAACGGTGGTAAAGGTAGTACATCTACTGGTAATCCATGGGGATCTAATACTTCACTTAGCTTCTCAGGATCAGGTGATGTAGGATTTGGTACTGCTACAATCGTTAGAACATTAAACGATGGTGCTAACCACTCAACACAAACAGACAACTTCGTTTCTGCTTACCAAACAATTGATATGGGTTCTATGGGAACTATATCTTTTGACGCTGCTGGTGGTGGATTAGAAGGTGTTACAGCTTACGATGACTTACTACCAACTGCATACGAAGAAGTATGGAATGGTGTAGGTTCAGGTACTAGTTATAATGCTGGTGCTGCAAGTAACGACACACTAGGTTACAGTAACTCTTTTGGTGCTCTTGGAATATCTTTAGCAACATCAAAAGGTGGAACTAGAGCTAGCGCTGATGGTGGTAATGGTGGAGCAATCACTGGAACTTCAAAAGATGTTGTTATAACATTTGATGGATCAGCTTTAATAGATGGTTTATCTGGTGGTGTTATGCAACATACTAAATCTATGACTGCAGCTGCGTCTGATGACGATGAAATACACGGTGTATGGTTAAACTATACAACGGGTCCAATTTCAGTAGGTGCTAGAGGAAGTTCAGTTGATTCTGGTACTGCAGGTGCTGCTACTAAAGATGTAGAAGCTTACTCTATTGCATTCAACGTTAACGACAATATGTCTATATCTCTTGCTACTCAAGATGTTGAGTTTGACAAAACAGCAGGTGGTACAAACGTAACAGAAACAATCGATGCGATTAACGCTTCTTACACAATGGGTGCTGCTTCAGTTAGAGCAACTATGTCAGAAGCTTCTGATGATGCAGGTGTTGCAGGTTCAGATGATGAGCACATGGAGATCAGTTTAGTATTATCATTCTAATATTACTGATTTAAAATTATTAAACGGCCTCATTTTATGAGGCCGTTTTTTTTTATCCTATGAAAGTTTAGATAAATATTCTTTTAAAAACTTTTCGTAATTTTTGTAAGATTGAACCGAAGATTTATAAATAGGTTTTCTTGCTTGTGCTGAACTTACAGTTTTTATTGCCCTTTTTGTTTTATAAAACTCTAAACAATTATCTTCCCAAGGTAAATTACAGAATTCTAATATTTTATTTACTTCGTTTTTTGTATTAGAAATTATACTTTCATATTCAACGTTAAGAATAAAATCTGGCAATTTTTGATTCCAAAAATTCGTAATTTCTTGGTATTTTTGACAATATTTTAATAAGTCAGATTTATTGTAACACCAATTCATATTTCCATCGAAAGCATTTTTAAAAAGAGAAAAATAATTATCTTTTATATCCCTTTTGATATGGATAATCTTTGAATTTGGAAATATCAATTTAATAAAACCGATCCATAAAAAATTTAAGGGATTTTTGTCTGTAAGATATTTTTCTTTAAAATTAAATGCACTTACATTTTTATTAAAGAGTTCAAATACTTTCTCTTGAGTGGATCTATCATCGACTGGATTATTTTTTAAAAAAAATTCAGTCTTAATAGCATCAGGCAAATATTGAAGTTCACCAGCACCATAAACTGATGAATGAGATGATAATATTTGTTCAATTAGGCTTGTTCCAGATCTAGGTAAGCCAACAATAAATATATAAACGTTATCATTGATTTTTTTATTTACTTCTTTGAATTCAAAATTAGAAAATTTTTCCTTTAAATTTTTAAATAAATTTTCATCATTACTAAAATCATATTTAGTAATCTTTTTCTGAAGATTGTTAGCTTCTTCTAAAAAAATAAAAGATTTTTCATAATCTTTTATATCCTCATAAGCTTTACCCAATGCAAATAAAATATTAGATTTATTAAAATCAGTTAGACTAAATTTTTCAAGTCGCTGTTTCATATTTTCAATATGATTGTCCCCTATTTTATATTTTGTAAATCTACTTAAAATTTTATCAGCATTAGTAAACTGAGGATTTATTTCTATCACTTTCTCGATGTATAATTTAGCTTCATCAAATTGACCAAGAGATTGATATAATAGCCCTAAATTATAATATGTTAAAAAATTTTTAGGTTCTGAACTTATTGCTTTTTTATAAAGTTTAATTGCTTCATCATAATTATTTAAATCAAATTTAAGATTTGCAAAATTTTGGATACAATTTGCAAAATTCGGTTCAATTTCAAGTGCTTGTTTATAAGCTTTTTCAGCTGAATCGAAATCCTTAAGTGATTTGTAAGTATTACCCAAATTGTTTAATGCAGCAGTGTTTGATCTATCTAGTGCAACTATATCTTCAAAAATTTTTTTTGCTTTTTCTAATTGCCCAATTCTTTGAAAGGAAGATCCAATTAAATTCATTAGAAAAAAATTAGTAGGCATTTTTTTCAATAAAATTCCAGACTCCTTTATTACATGCATGTAGTTTCCAGCATTATATTGGTTAACTAGTCTGTGAATTTTTAATTTTATTTGATCTCTATTCATTAATCAATCTTATCATTAAAGTACGAAATACCAGCATAGCCAGAACAATTCACCATTTTAATTTTTTTAATATTTTTTTTATTAATGCCACCAAGAGCTATTACTTTCTTTTTAGCTGTTTTTGATAATGTATTAAATTTATATATATCTAAAAATTCAGTTTTTTTTTTTACTTTAAAAATAGGTGAAATAAATATTAAGTCCACTTTTTGTTTTTTTTTAATCATAATTTCTTTTATATTATGGGCAGAACCAATAATTTTTAGTCTCTTATCTATTTTTCTCAGAATTGAAAAATCTCTATTAAATGAAGGTACATATATCCCATCCAATTTTAATTTATTGGCTAAATGAACGTTATTGGAAATGAATAAATTACGTTTGGTAGATAAACAGAATTTTTTGATTTTTAAAACTTCATTTTCATTATAAGTTTCATTATAATTTCTATAAATAATTGAAATATTCTTGTCTAAATTAATAAAATGTTTTTTTTTAAATTCATCAATAAAATAAAAAATTAACTTATGCATAAGTCAATTATTAATTTAACAACAATAAATAAAGAAATAAACGATAAAATTTCAGAGAATGATAATAAAAAAAAAAAAGTAAATATTGTTGCAGTGAGTAAAACTTTTAAAATTATTGATATTGAGCCAATGATTAATTTTGGCCATATTCACTTTGGTGAAAACAAAGTTCAAGAAGCTATTGATAAGTGGTCTGATATCAAAATTTATAATAAAAATATTAAACTTCATTTGATAGGTAAATTACAAACTAATAAAGTAAAGTTTGTTTTACCTTTATTTGATTATATTCATTCATTAGATAGTTTAAAATTGGCAGAAAAAATATCTAATGAACAATCAAAAAAAAACTTTAGACCTAAAATATTTGTTCAAGTTAATATAGCTAATGAAATTCAAAAGAGTGGTATAGAGGCAAAAAATTTAGAAGCATTTTTGAAATCTTGTAGGGAAGATTATGATTTAGATATATTAGGATTAATGTGCATACCGCCTATAAATAAAAATCCAGAAATTTATTTTAAAGAAATGAATTTATTAAACAAAAGATTTGGTTTTAATGATCTAAGTATGGGTATGTCAAATGATTTCATCTCAGCTATAGATAATGGAGCTACATACATAAGAGTTGGTTCAAAAATTTTTGGTGAGAGAACTATTTAATAGTAATTTTAGTTTTTTTATTTACTAATCTTAATAATATTAAAAAATCTGTCATTCTTATAGCTATACATCCAGATGTTGGATTAAAGTTTTTTGTAACATGTAAAAAAATTGCACTACCTTTTCCAAGTTTGGGGCGTAGAAAATTGTATTTAATAGGAACTACTAAATCATACGTTCTGTCAAAACGGTACATTTTTTCATGTTTTACTTTTTGTTTAATATTTATTAATTTATTATAGTTTTTTTTACTTTTTATATCGTCACACCATCCCATATTTTTTTTAATAGGAATGCATTTAAGTTTTGTTTTGGGTTTTTTTATGCGATCATTCCTATAATATAATTTATCTAAACTAAAAGTTCCTATAGGGGTCTTATTATCACCTTCAACTTTCGTAGCAGAAAGTCCTTTTTTCCCAATAGAGCATTTAAAGACAAAATCTTTGTACACAAGTGTATCTTTATTTTTTAAGATAATTGACATATTTTGATTATATATGAATTCAAAAAAAATAATAATTTTTGATTATGATGTTTTATTTAACATTTTAGATGAAATTAAAGAAAATTTTAATTTTGATTTAATTAATTCTAATAAAAAAAATTTTGATTCATTAAAAGATAAATTAGAAAAGGACTTTTTGATTATTTCAAAAGAAAAAAAAAATAATTTAAAAAATAATTTAATAATAGAAAATAATCCAATTAGTATAAATAAGTTAGTTCAAATAATAAATATCAATTTTTTAAAAAATCAATTTAACTATCAATCTGAGATCACAATCGGGTCCTATAATTTGGATTTAAATTCGAGGGAAATTAGCAAAAATAAATTAATGTTAAATTTAACCGAGAGAGAAACTAATTTAATTATATTTTTAAAAAAATCATCTAAGCCAGTAAAAATTGAGGATTTACAAAGAGAGGTTTGGGGACATGGTGCAGAATTAGAAACTCATACTGTAGAGACTCATATTTATAGATTAAGAAAGAAAATGAAAGAAAAATTTGATGATAACAATTTTATATCAAGTTTACCTAATGGTTATAAAATAAATTGAAAAAAAAAAATTTAATTGCAAAAAATCTTTTTACAAAAAGATATAAACCACGTGTCATTAAACCTAAAAAAGGCAAAGGAAGTTTTAAAAGAAAGAAAAAGTAATTTTTAAATTCTAGCCCCAATTTGTTGGATAACTTTAGAGGACATTTCAGTTCCTTTATCCAGACTTTCCTTTAAAGACATATTATTTACGTGTCCGTGTAAAAAACCAGCTGCAAAAAGGTCTCCAGCTCCAGTTAAATCAACAATTTTGAGCCCTTGTTTAATTCCACATTCAACAATTTCGTCTCCATTAATAGCAACAGCACCCTTTTCCCCCCTAGTTAATACTATCATTTTACCTAGAGATTTTGAAAAATTTATCACTTCATCAAAAGATTTTGCATCTATTAATGACATGATTTCTTGTTCGTTAGCAAATGTTATATCTAATTTATTTTTAACTAATTCTAAAAAATGAGGTTTGTGTCTATCTACACAAAATTGGTCAGATAACGACATTGCTACCTTGTTTGCACTTACAATTGCTTTTTCGAAAGCTTTTTTTGGTTCTCCTTCGTCCCAAAGATACCCCTCCAAAAATATCATTTCACTTTGTTTAATTGCATCTGAACTGACATCGTCTTCATTTATTTTTCCTGCAGTCCCTAAATAGGTGCACATTGTTCTTTCAGAGTCAGGCGTCACTAGAATTAAGCAAGTTCCAGTAGGTAGCTCTTCCTTCTTCTTTGAATAAAAATATTTAACATTCTCTTTTTTTAAGCCATCTTCATATTTACTACCAAGATTATCATCATTTACCTTGCCTATGAATCCAACTTCATTTCCAAGTTGTGATAATCCAACAATAGAATTTGCCACTGATCCACCCGAAACAGTTTTTTCTATTTTAAGATTAGATAATAATTCTCTAAATTCTTTGTCATCAAAAATTAATTTCATTGTGCTTTTAGTTAAATTATTTTTAACGATAAAATCATCTTCTACTTTGCAAATTACATCTACAATTGCGTTTCCAATTCCTAATATTTTCATTATTTATGCTTTCTTGGTTGTAAGTGGTTTTTTTCTTGTAGGATAACAAGTAGTACAGATTTTACAAGATAAACCATAACAGCTTCTTGCTTTACAATATTCTCTTCCGTAATAAATTATTTGTAAGTGTAATTTATTCCAATATTTTTTGGGAAAAAGTCTTTTTAAATCTTTTTCTGTTTCAACAACATTTTTTCCATTTGTAAGACCCCATCTTTGAGCCAATCTATGTATATGAGTGTCTATTGGAAATGCAGGATAACCAAATCCTTGAGACATTACTACACTAGCTGTTTTATGACCTACACCAGGAAGTCTTTCTAATTCTTCGAAAGTTTTTGGCACTTTTCCATTATGATTTCTTATTAGAAGATTTGAGAGATTGTATATACTTTTAGCTTTTACTCTAAAAATACCAATCTTTTTAATTAATTTTTCAATTTTTTTTCTTCCTAATTTTTTAAAATGTTGAGGTTTATAATATTTTGGATAAATTTTTTTAGTAACATTATTTACATTTACATCAGTACATTGAGCTGAGAGGAGTACAGAAATTAACAAAGTAAAAACATTCCTGCTTTTTAATGGCACAATTATTTTCGGATAAGTTTTATTTAAGATTTTGAGAATTATCTTTGCTCTCTGAATATCATTCATTTTTTGAAATTCATGAGATCTCTCATAGAATAAAGCCCAGACTTTTTACCCATTAACCATTTTGCAGCCGATAAAGCTCCTTCTGAGTAAAGAGCTCTATCAAAGGCTTCGTGATTTAATGTTATAATTTCTTTTCCACTTGAAAATTTTACTTCATGTTCTCCAATGACCTCACCTTTTCTAACAGAATTAAAATTTATTTTTTTACTATAAGGAAAATTTTTTTTGTTAAGATATTTTTTTCCTATTAAATTATAAAAATTTTTATTTTTACCCACTGCAATACCCTTACCTAACATTAAGGCAGTCCCTGAAGGATAATCTTTTTTATATTTATGATGAACTTCATTTATTTTACTTAAATATTCTTTTCCTAAAGAATTAGATGCAATTTCAGATAAGTACATTAGAAGATTTATACCTAAACTCATGTTACCTGCTTTTAAAATTGGTATTTTCTTTGAAAATTTTTTAATTAAAGATTCATTTTTTTTTGAAAATCCAGTTGTTCCTATAACTACTTTTTTTCTAATTTTAGATGCTATTTTAAGAACCTGAAGTGTACATTGAGGAGCTGTAAAGTCTATTATCAAATCTGCTTTTTTTAAAACCTTTTCAGTATTAAGTGTAATTCTTACACCGTTTATTTTTTTATTAATTATTTTACTTTCTGTAAGCGCAACTAATTTAAAATTATTGTCTAATTTTGATGATTTAATAATTTGTTGGCCCATCCGGCCCATACATCCAGTGATAGCAAGGTTAATTTTTTTCATTTAGAAATAAAATATAAAACTATCATAATAGCCAACACAATTATAGACCAAATGAAAATATTTTTTAAGAATTGTTTCGATTTTAAATTTGTCCTTAAAAAACCAGGTAAGACCATGATTAATACTAATATTAAAAAAAGGGCTGGGATTATTTGATCAAACCCCATCTTTTAACTATTCCAAAAACTTTTAGCTTTTTGAAAAAATTTTTTTATACTTGGATTAGATTTTTCATTTTCAATTTTTCTAAATCTTTCTAATAATTCTTTTTGTTCTTTATTTAAATAAACTGGTACTTCAGTTTTAACCTGCACGTATAAGTCTCCGTAATCACCTCTACGCATGAAAGGCATACCTTTTCCTTTCAATCTAAATTGTTTTCCATCTTGAGTACCATCAGGAATTTTAATTTTTGCTTTTTTTCCATCGATAGTTGGTATTTCGATTGTTGCTCCTAAAGCTGCATCTGCTATAGAAATTGGGAATTCGAAAAATAAATTTACATCAGATCTTTTAAAAAGTTCATGAGATTTTACGTTTATAAACAAATATAAGTCACCTGTAGCTCCGCCTCTTTTGCCTGCTTCTCCCTTGCCAGCTAGTCTAATTCTTGTACCGTCATCCACACCTTTAGGTATAGTAACTGATATCTTTTTTGAAGTTTGTTTATTTCCTTCTCCATTACAATTGTTACATGGATTTGTAATTTCCTCTCCACTACCAGCGCACTGAGGACATGTTTGCTGTACTGTAAAAAAACCCTGATTTGACCTCACTCTTCCATTTCCACCACAATAAGAGCATCTATCTGGGTTATAACCTGGTTTAGATCCATTACCTTTACAAGTCTCACATTTTTCAGAAGTAGAAAATTGAATATTTTGTTTTTTACCAAGGTAAGCTTCTTCTAGAGTTATTGATAAATCGTATCTTAAATCTGAACCTCGATTATTAGAATTTCTCCCTCTAGAACTTCTTCTGCTACCTCCACCAAAGTCACCAAAAAAATCTTCAAAAATATCTGAAAAATCTGCTCCACTAAATCCACCAAAACCTCCAAAGCCACCTTGACCACCACCGCCATTTTCAAATGCAGCATGTCCAAAGTTGTCGTAGTTTTCTTTTTTAGACTTATCTGAAAGAACTCCATAAGCTTCGCTTGCTTCTTTAAATTTATCTTCAGCTTTTTTATCTCCAGGATTTTTGTCTGGATGATGTTTTACTGCTAGTTTTCTATAAGCTGATTTTAGTTCTTCGGGACTGGCACTTTTGCTAACACCTAAGACATCATAATAATCTCTCTTAGCCATGAATATAACCTAGACAAATTGATGTCAGTTAAGCGCTTTTTTCTTTATTATCGTCTTTTACTTCCTCAAAATCCGCATCAACAACATTATCGTCTTTTTTTTCCTTTTCATCTTTTCCATCATCTTTATTAGACTCAGGTTTAGTACTTTGTTGTGATTTATAAATAGCTTCTCCAAGTTTCATTGAAGATTGAACTAATGCTTCTGTTTTTTTCTTAATATCATCAATATCTTCACCCTTTAAAGATTCTTTTAAAGCACTAGATCCATCTTCAATTGCTTTCTTGTCAGCATCAGAAATTTTAGCACCATGCTCTTTAAGATTTTTTTCTGTAGAATGAATTAATGTATCAGCTTGGTTTCTTACATCAACAGACTCTCTTTTCTTTTTGTCCGCATCCTTATTAGCCTCTGCATCTTTGACCATTTTTTCAATCTCTTCATCACTAAGTCCACCTGATGCTTGAATTTGTATTTTTTGTTCTTTTCCTGTCCCCTTATCTTTGGCTGAGACATTTACAATACCATTGGCATCTATATCAAAGGTAACTTCAATTTGAGGTACACCTCTAGGAGCTGGAGCAATGCCTACCAACTCAAAGTTACCAAGTAATTTATTGTCTGTCGCCATTTCCCTTTCTCCTTGTAAGACGCGTATTGAAACTGCAGGCTGATTATCATCTGCAGTAGAAAATACCTGACTTTTTTTTGTAGGAATAGTTGTGTTTTTTTCAATTAATTTTGTTGATACTCCTCCAAGAGTTTCAATTCCTAAAGACAAAGGAGTTACATCTAATAAAAGAACATCTTTCACATCACCTTGGAGTACGCCTGCTTGAATTGCTGCTCCCATGGCAACAACTTCGTCAGGATTTACACTTTTATTTGGCTCTTTACCGAAGAAGTTTTTAACTTCATTAACAACTTTTGGCATACGTGTCATACCACCAACCATAACAACTTCATCTATATCACTTGCTGAAATTCCAGCATCTTTTAAAGCTGTTTTACAAGGTGGCACTGTTCGCGCAATTAAATCTTCAACTAAAGCTTCTAACTTTGCTCTAGTCATTTTTAAATTAATATGCTTTGGACCAGTTTTATCTGCTGTTATAAAAGGTAAATTGATATCTGTTTGTTCTGCTGCTGATAATTCAATTTTTGCTTTTTCAGCTGCTTCTTTTAATCTTTGCAATGCTAACTTGTCTGATTTTAAATCAATACCACTATCTTTTTTAAATTCAGCAATCAAATATTCAACAACTGCATTATCAAAATCCTCTCCACCTAAAAAAGTATCACCATTAGTAGATTTAACTTCGAATACACCATCACCTAATTCTAGAATAGATACATCAAACGTACCTCCACCTAAGTCATATACTGCAATTTTTTTATTTTGTTTCTTATCTAAACCATACGCTAAAGATGCTGCTGTTGGTTCGTTAATAATTCTTAAAACTTCTAAGCCTGCAATTTTACCAGCATCTTTTGTTGCTTGTCTTTGGGCATCATTAAAATAAGCTGGAACTGTTATCACTGCTTTTGTTACTGCTTGACCTAGGTATTTTTCAGCTGTCTCCTTCATTTTTTGAAGTATAAAAGCAGATATCTGTGAAGGCGAATACTTTTCACCTTTAGCTTCAATCCAAGCATCACCCTTTTCTGAATTTACAATTTTAAATGGAGCGGCTTCAATGTCTTTTTTTACGGTTGGATCCTCAAAATTTCTCCCAATCAATCTTTTAACGGCAAATATAGTATTTTCAGGATTAGTAACTGCCTGTCTCTTTGCAGGTTGTCCAATTAACTTTTCATTTTCTTCTGTAAAAGCAACTACAGATGGAGTTGTTCGAGCTCCCTCAGCATTTTCTAATACTTTAGCCTGTGTTCCTTCCATTATTGCAACACAAGAATTTGTCGTACCTAAATCTATTCCAATAATTTTACTCATAATATTTTATAACTTAGATTTCATATAATGTTTAAATTCCAATCTACAAGCTGATCTAAGAATTATTTATCCTCTTCATTTTGTTTATTTTCCTCGTTTTTTTCGTCTTTTTTAGAAGTTTTTTTAGATACGCCAACCAAAGAAGGTCTAAGGAGCCGATCTTTGATTATAAATCCTTTTTGAATTTCTTGAATAATTGTTCCAGGTTCTTTAGTGTTATCTTCTATTTCTATCATTGCTTGATGAAAGTTAGGGTCTAATTTCTTATTTAAACTTTCTATTGCCTTAATATTATTTTTCTCAAAAATTGAAATTGTATCTTTTTTAATAATATCTAAATGCTCTAAGGATTTTTTAAGAGCTTCTGTATTTTTTAACTTTTCATCAGATTCTAAAACTTGTTTAGACCTTTCCAAATTGTCAATTAAATTTAACGCTTCCTTTGCAAAGCTATAACCACCATATTCAAATGCTTCTTCTTTTTCTTTTTCAAACCTTCTTCTTTGATTTTCCATCTCAGCAAAAGTTCTTGCTACCTTATCCTCAAGCTCAGTAATTTTTTCTTCTGGTGTAAACTCTTCAGCATTCTCTTTTAACTCAACATTTTCATCTGTACTTTTTTGTTTATCAGTATCTAAATTTTCCTCCGCTTTGGTGGCTTCTTTATCTGACTCATGATTATCTTTTACAGTGTTATTTTGGTTTTCTTCTTTTTCCATTATGTCATATATGGTAAGGATTTTAATAATTTCTAGATGTCTAAACAAAAAATTAATAAATTACTTATTGGCACAAACAATAAGGGTAAACTGCGAGAAATTAAGAGTTTATTACCAAAAAACATTGAAATTCATTCTACATCAGAATTTAATTTGAAAAGTCCTACTGAAGATGGGAAAACATTTAAAGAAAACTCTCTTATTAAGTCTAAATTTTTTTCAAAAAAAACAGGTCTAGTATGTTTAGCTGATGACTCTGGTCTAGAAATAGAACTTTTGGATAAAAATCCTGGAATTTATTCTGCCAGATGGGGAGGAAGATACGGAGACTTTAATAAAGCAATAGAAAGAGTTTACAGAGAGTTAAATAAAAAAAATAAAGAATGGAAAAAAAAAAAAATAAAAGCACGATTTATTTGTGCATTATCTATTAGTTATTTAAATAAAAAAATAGCATGCGTAGTTGGAAGGGTTGAAGGAAGCATTGCACATACACCTAGGGGGAAAAATGGCTTTGGTTATGATCCAATATTCATACCTCATAGAAGTAAAAAAACATTTGGTGAAATGAAACCTTCAAAGAAATATAGATTAGATCATAGATTTAAAGCATTTATAAAAATCAAAAAATTTCTGTAATTTTTCCATCTTTAATCTGATATAGATTCAGTCTGTGATTAATTTTATTATCTTTAATATCAAAAACACCAATTTTTCCTTTAAATGAATTTTTTTTTTTAAACAATCTTACTAAATCATTTAAATCATTATTTAATGACAAATAATAGATTAGACCAACTAAATCATAACTTAAGAGAGATAGGTAATTTGGATATTCATTAAATTCGTCAAAAAACTTATTTTTAAAATCTTCTAAGTTTTTTTTATTTATTGAGGGGTAATAAATTGGTTGAATAGTTTTTTCCTTCAATAAACTTTTATCAAACCATTGATTAAAAGTTATGATAAATTTCTTTTTGGGTGAAACGTCAGTATAAAGAAGGGAAGTTATTACACTTTTAAGGCTTTCATCAAAGTCTGCAATAACAACAGAATCAAAATTTACATTACCAATTGTGTATTTTCTCTCTAATTTTTCTAATTGTTTTTCTTTATCAATAAGATCTGACTCTTCTACTCTTTTTATTTCATCTAATAAATTTTGTTTTCTTTTTTTGTAATTGGTAATTTTTTCTATTTGAGAAGTAAGTTTAGTTGGTTCAGTTTCATAGATATAATGTTTAGAAACTTTAATTTTAGAATTTTTAATTCCTTTTTTAACTTCCATTTCGTAATCAAGTTTAGGGGTAAGAAAAATTGTTTTTTCTATTTCTTTTAATGAAATAAATTTTTTAATTGTGTTTAATTGAGAGGTAGCATTAACACCACTACTAATTACATTTTTCGGTAAATCTATAGTTTTATTAGTTAGTGACAAAAAAATAATGTCCTCAACCTCTTCTAAAAAAGATAAATTTTTATAAAAGATTGGACCTATAACTATATTTACACCCATATCTTTAAATTCGAATGCAGATTTTAAGGTTTCGGTAGGACTTGTTCCCGAGTCCTTTGGGTGTATCTCTAATAGATTTGTATCAATATCTTTTAATGCTATTCTTGCTGACTCAATTATTAATTCTCCCAGTTTTTTATTATCTCCAGTCATCGGAACTAGTAGACCAATTTTAATTTTTTCTTCGGAGTAAACTGATATTGGGCACAAATAAATGAGGCTAATGAATATAATCTGAAAAATTTTAAAATTTTTTTTCATTTTAATGATAGTATAATATTTATATTACAATTATGGTTGTAAATTCTAAATCTCTCAATAAAGAAATAAAAAAAGGCTTATATTTAGTGCCTACTCCTATAGGAAACTTAGGTGACATTACCCTAAGAGCAATAGATATCCTTAAAAAATCAGATTACATACTTTGTGAAGATACACGTGTATCAAAAAAATTGTTTCAAACATATCAAATTAAATCAAAGTTAATTTCAAATCATAAATTTAATGAGAAAAAAAATTTAGCAAAAATAATTAAGCTGTTTGAAGAAAATATTATTATTTCACTAATATCAGATGCGGGAACACCTTCAATATCTGATCCTGGAGCATTGTTAGTAAAAGAATGTGTTAAAAAAAATATAAATATTTTTCCTTTACCGGGACCTTCAGCTGTATCTTCTGCATTATCAATTAGTGGATTTTCAGATAAATTTTTTTTTTATGGTTTTTTTCCAGAAAAAATTCAAAAATTACAAGAAGACCTAGAGAATTTATCTAAATTTAATTATTCAATTATTTTCTTTATTTCATCAAAAAAAATTAACAGAGCAATACCAATTTTAAAAAAATATTTTACAGGAAGAAAAACACTTATCTGTAGAGAAATTTCCAAATTTTATGAGGAATACATAAGATTGGATATCGATAAATTAGAGTTGTTTGATAATAACCTCAAAGGAGAACTGACAGTAGTAATATCAGAAAAAAAAGATGAAAAAGATTTACACTTATTAAGTGAATCAGATAAAAGAATTATAAATTCAATGATAAATAAATTAAGTATTAAAGAAATTTCAAGTTTAATAAATCAAAATAAAAAAATATCAAAAAAAGAAATTTATAATTATTGTTTAAGTTTAAAAAATGAGAATTAGATTTTATTTACTAATTATTTTATTATTAATTTTTTCAGGTTGTGTAGGAGTGTCATCGAAAGGGATTTTTGGAACTGGTGTAAGTGTAGCATTTGACCCTAGATCTGTTGGTACTCAAATAGATGATTCAATTATGCAAAAAAATCTATCTGCTAGAATTGTTTTACTTAATAAAGATTACTTTATATCTGTAAAATCCAAAGTACTTGATGGTAGAATATTTTTAACAGGTAAAGTTGATAATCCTGAAGAAAAATTAAAATTAACAAAATTAGCCTGGGAGACAAAAGGAACAAGATCAGTAAGAAATGATATAAAGATAAAAGAGGAATTTAATTTTAAGCAATCGGCTAAGGATATATTGATCACATCTCAAATGAGAACAGCAATGATATTTAATAAAAAAATTAAAGCTACAAATTATCAAATAGATACTTACAAAAAGAAAATTTACCTCTATGGAATTGCACTGAATTCAGAAGAAAAAAAAGAAGTTTTAAAAGAGGCAGGAGAAATTCTGGATGTTGAAAGTGTTATAACAAGTATTTTGCTTGTCGATGATTTAAGAATACAAAAAAATTAATTCTTTTTATAATCAATCACATCTGATGAATATGCTGCTATTGACGCGAGGTTAAGAATTTCAGATGTTGAGCTTCTAAGAGGTGCAATTTCAATTGGCAATCCTAAGCCTATCAAAAGTGGACCAATTACTTTTGAGTCTCCAAAAGTTTTCATCATTTTGTAAGAAATTGCTGCACTGTGTTGACCTGGCATAACTAAAATATTTGCTTTTCCAACTATTTTAGAGAATGGATACAGAGACTTATATTCGTCATTTAAAGCAACATCTGGCTGCATATCACCGTCAAATTCAAAATTTACCTTTTTATTTTTTAAAATTTCTACTGCCTCCTGAATATGTTTGGTTCTACTTGTAAGTGGTTGACCAAACGTAGAGTGTGAAACAAAAGCTACTTTAGGGTCAATACCAAATAATCTAACTACCCGAGCACTTGATATGGCTATATCTGCTAATTGATTTGCATTCGGATACTCATGAACACTTGTATCACCAACAAAAATTGTCTTACCTTTATGAACAACCATATTTAACCCAAACATTATTTCTCCTGGTCTTCCTTCGATAACTTGAGTAATTTTTTTTAACGATGCACCAAATCTTCTTGTGTTTCCCGTAACAGCCCCATCTGCATCACCACATGCAACCATACAAGTTGTCCAAATAACTCTATCATTTCTTATAATTCGATCACAGTCCCGTTCCAACAATCCTTCTTTTCTTTGAAGTTTTTCGAAAAGGAATTTTAAGTATTTTTCTCTTTTTTCTTTGTCTTTTGAGTTTATAATTTCTATGTCTAAGTTTCCGCTATAACCAATTTTTTTTAATTGTTCCCTAATTTTTTTTTCTTTACCAACTAAAATTGGAATACCCAATTTTGAATTTTTAAATGCTATAGCAGCTTTGAGAGTATTCTCATCTTCACCATCCGCAAAAATAATTTTTTTTTGATTCTTTTTTATGTAATTGTTTATACCTTGCATTATCGTAACAGTGGGATCTAATCTTTGTTTAAGTTGCTCTTTATAAACATCAAAATTTTCAATCTTTTTTCTTGCTACTCGAGTTTTAATTGCCGCTTGCGCTACAGCAGCAGGAATAATACTAATTAATCTTGGATCAAATGTTGAAGGAATAATATAATCTTTACCATAATGAGGTCGTTCTCCTCCCATAGCCGCAACAACTTCATCAGGAACATCTTCTCTCGCTAGTTTAGCAATTGCTAAAGATGCAGCAACTTTCATTTCTTCATTTATGGTTTTAGCACGAACATCTAGTGCTCCTCTAAAAATGTAAGGAAAACCAATTAAATTATTTACTTGGTTTGGATAATCCGATCTTCCAGTCGCTACAATAGCGTCATCTCGAACTTCCTCGATTTCTTCAGGTGTTATTTCAGGATCTGGATTTGCGCATGCAAAAATTATTGGATTTTTTGACATTTTTTTTACCATGTTTTTTGACAAAGCACCTTTAGCTGAGAGACCTAAAAATACATCAGCTCCTTCAATAGCATCGTTTAAAGATCTATCTGACGTTTTAATAGCATGCTGTGATTTCCATTTATTTAACTTATTTCTTCCTTTGTAAATGACACCAGTTCTATCAATCATTGTGATATTTTTTTGAGGTACACCACTTTTTTTAAATAAATTAGCACAAGCCATTGCTGATGCTCCAGCTCCATTAATAATTACTTTTACTTTAGAAATTGATTTCCCATTAATATCTAAAGCATTAATTAATGCAGCTGTTGTAATAATAGCCGTACCATGTTGATCGTCATGAAAAACAGGAATATCTAAAATTTCTTTTAATTTTTCTTCAATAATAAAACAATCAGGCGCTGCTATATCTTCTAAATTTATACCACCGAAAGAAGGGGCAAAATTTTTAATTGAATTAATTATTTCATCAGAGTTTTTTGAATCTATCTCTAGGTCGATAGAGTCTATATCTGCAAATCTTTTAAACAATACTGCTTTTCCTTCCATCACTGGTTTTGAAGCTAAAGCTCCTAAATTGCCCATACCAAGAATTGCTGATCCATTACTTATCACAGCAACTAAGTTACCTTTACTTGTATAATCATAAGCTGCATCTGGATTCTCACTAATCTTTTTTACTGGAACCGCTACTCCTGGAGAATATGCTAGAGCAAGATCTCTTTTAGTTGTCATATTCTTAGAGGCAACAATTTCTATCTTGCCAGGTCTCTTATGGCTGTGAAACTCCAAAGCTTCTTTGTCTGTATAATGATCAATTTTTGTTTTTTTCATTTGTGTTAATTAGGTGTACAAATGGGGTAAAATTAAGACTAATATGATTTATGAACTTAATTAAGTCAACAGGGACTTTTGGTTTTTATACTATAATCAGTAGATTACTTGGTTATTTAAGAGATATTCTTATTGCAATATTTCTTGGTACAAGTTTTATAGCTGACGCATTTTTTGTTGCTTTTAGAATACCTAATACTTTTAGAAGATTATTTGCTGAGGGAACTTTTAATGCAGCTTTTGTTCCAAGTTATACGTCTCAGCTAAATAAAAGTAAGTCAAAATCTAATAAATTTGCCAATGATATTTTTAATTTTTTGTTAATAGGTTTATTTTTTTTAATTTTAATAATCCAATTATTTATGCCAGTCTTTGTTGGATTAATAGCCCCAGGATTTGTAGATGAGCCAGAGAAAATTGAACTTGCTATCACTTTAACAAGAATAACTTTACCTTTTTTATTGTTTGTAAGTTTATCGTCTTTTTTTTCAGCAATATTGAATTCTCACAATAAATTTGCCGCTGCATCTGCAGCACCAATTATTTTAAATATAGTGTTAATCGCGGTATTGTTATTTGCTAAAACTCTAGATGATAGTTTAGTTTATTATCTTTCCTATGGGGTTTCCATTGCTGGTTTAATTCAATTGATTTTTTTATATAAATTCGTCAGCAAATTTTTAAGGATTAATTTAAATTTAAATTTTAATTATTCAAAAGAAGTCAAATTTTTTTTTAGTAAACTTCTACCTAGTATTTTTTCATCGGGTGTCACCCAAATAAATATATTAGTTGGAACAATTATAGCTTCATTTCAAGCTAGTGCTGTCTCATACCTTTATTATGCGGATAGAATTTACCAGATAAATTTGGCGATTGCAGGTATTGCAATAGGAGTTGTTGTTTTACCTCAGTTATCAAAATACATTGACTCAAACAACAAAAAAAAGATTTTGAAAATTCAAAACAAGGCACTTGAATTAAGTATGTTTTTAAGTTTGCCTGCATTTGTTGCATTAATTATTGCTTCTGAAGAAATAATATCAGCATTATTTGGTTATGGTTCGTTTTCAGAAAAAGCAGTAATAAACTCAGGAAAAGCTCTTTACTTTTTTGGATTGGGACTTCCAGCCTTTGCGATGATAAAAGTTTTCTCAAGTTTTTTCTTTGCTAACCACGATACAAAGACACCATTTTATATATCTGTTGTGTCAGTATTTTTAAATATTTTTATAAGTGTGATATATTTTAACTCTATAGGTTTTATTATAATACCTATTGCCACAACTATTTCCTCTTGGTTCAACTCAATCTTGCTATTTATTTTTCTAAAAAAAAATAATTTTTTTAGATTTAATAATTTTTTTGTAGAGCGTTTTTTTAAGATAACAATCACATCTATTTTGATGGGTGTATTTTTTAAATTTTTGATTTTATTTTTTCAAAATCAACTTAATTATGACTATCATTTAAAATTAGTTTATCTAATTATTTGTGTTCTTTTGTGTATTTCATTCTATTTACTACTTTCATTTTTTATCAAAGCTTTTAAAACTGAGGATATTAAATTAAAATATTAGCTTATGAATAAAAAAATTTTTTCTGGAGTTCAGCCAACAGGCAATCTTCATTTAGGTAACTATTTAGGTGCAATAAAAAATTTTGTGGCTCTTAATGAAAATAAAACTAATGAATGTATTTTTTGTGTTGTTGATCTCCATGCTATTACGGTTAAACAGAATCCTCACCAACTTAAAAATAATATACGTGAAACAGTTGCAACATTTATTGCTAGCGGGATAGACCCAAAAAAAAGTATCATATTTAATCAATCAAAAGTTTCTGCACATTCAGAAATGGCATGGATTCTAAGCTGTATAGCAAGGATGGGCTGGTTAAGTAGAATGACACAATTTAAGGAAAAGGCTGGTAAGGATAAAGAAAAAGCTTGTTTAGGACTTTATTCTTACCCAGTTTTAATGGCGGCAGATATTTTATTATATGATGCAACTCATGTACCCGTTGGAGATGATCAAAAACAACATTTAGAACTATGTAGAGATATTGCTCAAAAATTTAATAATGACTTTGAAGTAAATGATTTTTTTAAAATACCTGAGCCATTAATTCAAAAAAAATTTTCGAGAATAATGAGTCTTAAGGATGGATTAAAAAAAATGAGCAAATCTGAAATTTCAGATTTGAGCAGAATAAATTTAACAGATGATAAAGATCAGATTATAAATAAAATAAAAAAAGCAAAAACAGATCCACTACCGATGCCGTCAAGCTTTGAGGAAATAGAAAAAAGACCGGAAGCAAAAAATTTAATTGGAATTTATTCTAGTTTGACAGAAACAACTTTGGAAAAAAATATTCAGGAATTTTCTGGTAAAAATTTTTCAGAATTTAAAGAGTCTTTGTCGCAAGTATTAGTTGATAGAA
>CACJOY010000005.1 GCA_902595125.1 uncultured Pelagibacteraceae bacterium | reverse complement strand
AGTTTCAAGGACTTTATGAAATTACCAAATGGTTTAATTTCAAAGTATGATTATGTATGTAATTGTTCAGTAAATAGAAATAATGTAAAAAAAAATTACAAAAAAAACTCAGATTTTGATTTTAAAATCGCAAAAAAAATAGAAAAAATTGACACAACATTCATATTTTTAAGTTCTAGAAAAGTTTATAAACCTAAACAAAATATTTATGAAACTAGTAAATTACAGCCTATTGATAATGATTCTAAAAATAAGATTATTTCAGAAAAATTATTAAAAAAAAAACTTAAATCTAATCTCTTAATACTAAGAGTCTCTAATGTAATTGGATTAAAAAAAAATAAAAATTATAGACAAATTCACAAAACATTTTTTGATAATTATTTAAATTATGTAAGACTTAAGAAAAAAATTGAATTTAATGATCAATTTAAAGATTTTATTACAATTGAACAATTGTCAAAAATATTTTTTTTAATATTAAAAAAAAGATTGTATGGAACTTATAATGTTTCAATTGGTCAAAAAATTTATATCAAAGAAATCTTAAGCTGGCTTAACAAAAAGAATAAAAATAAAGAAAATTTTATATATATTAAGAAAAAAAGAAATCAATTAGATAAAGATTCATTTTCACTAAATAATTCGAAACTTTCTAACACAATAAATTATAAACCAAAGAAAAGTGAAGTAAAAAAATTCTGTTTGAAATTAAGTAAAATTATTCATTAATTTTTTTCCAAAACTAATTATTATAAAAATTAATAATTTGATCAAAATAATAATATTCATTTTACTTTTACCTGATTTACGCGTATCAAAAAATATGTCCTGGTCAAAAATTTTTAATGATTTATCGGAGTTATATATAAGATCGGCTAAAATTTTATAACCATTTGCATATAATTTTTTTTTGTTTTTTTTGTAAATTTTTTTTTTGAATATAAAAAAACCACTTAATGGATCTGATGTTTTTTTTCCAAGAAAAAAACTGATAACATATATAATTGTTAAAGAACTGATATATCTAAAAAAACTAAGACCAGAATTTTTTTTTTCTAACAAATTTCTACTACCAATTACAATATCCGCCCTTTTGATAAAATACTTTTTTGTTAGGTGTTCAATAAATTTTGGTGGATGCTGCAAATCTCCATCCATTACAATTATATTTTCATACTTTGATTTTTCGAAACCAAAAATACATGATTTAGACAAATCTCTATTCTTCTCTTTTCTTATGTGAAATTTTAAAAATTCATTTTTTAATAATAAATTTTTAAGTATTATTTTTGTATTATCAGTAGAATTATCATCAATGTAAATTAATTCAAAATTTTTGATTTTTAATTTTTTCTTTATATTCTTAATTCCTTTAGTCAGCTTAATAAGATTTTTTTCCTCATTTAAAATTGGAATTACAATTGAAATATTGTTTATTTTCATTATTTCTTTTAAAATTACTTAAAAACCTTTTTAATAGTATATTAAGATAAGATAAAATGAAATTAATAGAATTATCATCAATAATTTTTATCTTATTTATTTCTTTTTTCGTTAACTTTTATTTTGGTCATCAAGGTTTAATGCCATTGGATGATCTTCAAAATTTTAACTCTGGTCATAGGATTTTAAAAGGTGACTTTCCTTTTAGAGATTATTATTCAATAACTGGGCCAATTTTAGATATTTGGCAATCTACGATTTACAAAATTTTTGGTTCGAATTGGCAAAGTCTAATCATTCATGCGTCTTTGTTAAATTGTATTTACTCAATTTCTGTATTCATTTTTTTAAAAAAGTTAGATCTTAATACAATTGATTCTTTCTTTTACTCTGTTTGCTCTGGATTGTTAATGTTTCCACCTACAGGTAACCCAACTGTTGAGCATAATTCTCTTGCTCTGAGCATAGTTTCTTTTTTTATTTTAATTATAGGTCTTAAAGAAAATAAAAATTATCTTCTATTTATCGGTGTTTTTATTTTTTTGACAACTTTTTTTATAAAACAGGTACCAACAACATATTTTATTTTTTTTTACATAATCATTTATTTCTCTAGAATGTTTTCTCCAGTTAATAAGAGAAATTTTATAATATTGATTTTATCTTCTTTGTTTGCGATTTCTTTTTATGTCTTATTTTTTTTATCAAATAATGTTTCTTTACAAAATATCATTGATCAATACTTTATTTTCGCAACTATTCTTGGTGAAAACAGATTTTCAAATTTAAGTTATGGTTACTTTTATGACAAAATTTCAAAAATATTTTTTCTTTTATTTTTAATTATTCCTTCTTTATATAGTAGTTTTTTATCAAAAAAAATTCACAACATATTTTTTATATTTGGATTATCTTTAATAATAAGTATTTATGAAATACATTCAAATAATCAACCAATAACATTTTCATTAATACCAATTTTCTGTGCTTTGTTTTATTACTTTCATTCTATCGATAAGTCTAATTCAAAAATTATAAAATATATTTTGTTCATTATGATTACGTATTGCTTTTATCGAATTTTGAGATACGAAATTTTATATATATTTATATATTTATTTATACTTATTGCTTTTTTTTTAAAAAAAAAAATATCTTTACGTTACTATGTTTTAATTTATTTATTTATATCTACATCATTTTACTTTGAGAAATATGTAAAAATAAGAGCATGGGATGATTTAAAAAAAGGCGAAATTGCTGAGAGTTTTAACGCCGAGATTATTGATAATAAATTGAAATATCTTAAATGGAAAACTGTTTATTTTAAGAATTCGGAGATTGAAAAAAAACTTATATTTGACACTTTTGAATACTTAAAAAGCCTAGACTCTGATGAAAAATATATACTTATTACTGATTATCAAATTTATAATTTAATTCTTGATAAAAAAGATCTATCGCCAGTAAAATATTGGCATGTTAATGCAACTTATCCATCGAAAAATCATAAATTAAGAAAGAATTTTGAAAACTTTTTTAAAAGTAAGATTGTTGATAATAATGTAACGCAAATAATCATTGATAATACAGCAGGCTTTAAAAATGATGAAATTAAAGAATTTGAATGGCTAAATAAATGTTTAAGTAGAAAGAAATTAGCTAGTAATAATAATTTATATATTTTTCACGTTAAAAAAAATTGCTTATAATAATTTTTTTAAATAATCCATTTACTCAAATTTTTTTTATCTTGATGAATTACTAAAGGAAATGAATTATCAAAATCTACTTTTTCATAAATTTGATCTCTATCGTACAAATCTAAATTTTTATTAACTTTTTCCTCAATCTTTGTAATATCTGTAAATTTTTCATGATTGAATTCAGCATGTCCAAAAGACATAATTTTTTCTCTAATTTGATTGGGGCTCATCAAATAAGAAAAATGCCACCCACCATCATTTATTATATGCCATTTAATATTAAAAAAATTTAAAAAAGTTCTTTTTTTAATTTTTTGATTTCTAAGCCACTGTGGTGTTTTTAAATGTTTTTTTTTACACCCTTTTGTACCATACCATGTTGGAAAAGTTTTATTAATTAAATTGAATTTATATGAAAAGTTTTTTTGACAAAATGCTGTATATCTTAATTTATTATTATATTTAAATTTACTTAAATTAGGAATTTCATCTATATCAGAAATTATTATAAAATCATCGTCTTGAATTTTTTGAAAACCATTTGAGATGTAATTCCTTTGAAAATTTTCTCTCTCCCAATTTGATAAGTTTGGAGGAAAATTTTCAATAAAAAGATGTATTATCTTGTTTTTAAATTTTTTAAAACTATTTAAATCTAAAAATTTAGTTTTTTCTTTTCCTTGGTGAGTAAATTTTGCTTCGACAATAATAAATTTTTCAACAAATTTATTAAGATAATTTAGCCTTATGTCTAATATCAAATCTTCATTGTTATAGATAAAGGTATCATAAATATTCATAGTATTTTATTCTTTACTTATTTTAAGAACCCCAATAAATGCCTCTTGGGGAATTTCAACTCTACCAAACTGTTTTGATCTAGCTTTTCCTTTTTTTTGTTTTTCTAATAATTTTCTTTTTCTATCTGTTGCACCACCACCGTGAATTTTAGTTAAAACATCTTTTTTAAAACCCTTTATAGTTTCGCGTGCAATAATTTTTCCACCTATTGCTGCTTGAACTGGTATCATAAAGTTATGCCTCGGTATTAAATCTTTTAATTTTTCACAAACTTCTCTACCAGTCCGTTGGGCAAAATCTTTATGTATCATCATTGCAAGAGCATCTACAGGCTCGCCATTTACCAAAATTCCTAATTTAACTAGATCGCCATCTCTATGATCTATCATTTCATAATCAAAACTGGCATAACCACTAGTCATTGATTTTATTCTGTCATTAAAATCAAATACTACTTCATTTAACGGAAGCTCATAGCTTAAAACTGCTCTGTTACCTGAGTAGGCTAAATTTATTTGGATTCCTCTTTTATCCTGACATAACTTGATAATAGACCCTAAATATTGATCAGGTGTAATTATAGTTGCTCTTATCCATGGTTCTTCAATAAATTTTATTAATGTAGGATCTGGTAAGCTTGATGGATTTTGTAAATCAATAATATCACCATTGTTTAAATTTACTTTGTAAACTACTCCTGGTGTAGTAGTGAGTAAATTCACATCAAATTCTCTCTCTAACCTCTCAGTTATTATCTCAAGATGTAGTAATCCTAAAAACCCGCATCTAAAACCTAATCCTAATGCTGAAGACGACTCGGCCTCAAAAGAAAAACTTGCATCATTTAATTGTAATTTTGCTAATCCTTCTTTTAATTTTTGGTATTCGGAACTATCAACTGGGAATAATCCACAAAACACTACCGGTTTGCTTGGTTTGAAGCCTGGTAGAGGATCAACTTTTACTTTAGATGCATCACAAATTGTATCACCTACTTTTGTCTCAGATAAAACTTTTATTCCTGTTGTTATAAAGCCGATTTCACCAGCATTTAATTCATTAATATCTTTTGCTTTTGGCGTAAAAACTCCAACTTTTTCGACTATATAATCTTGATCAGTTGAAAGCATTTTAATTTTCATATTTTTAGTTATTTTACCATTTATAACTCTTACTAAAATAACTACACCCAGATAAGTATCGTACCAACTATCAACCAATAAGCATTTAAGATTTTCATTTGAGTTTCCTATAGGGCCTGGTAATTGATTTATTATCTGTTCCAATATTTCATCAATTCCTTCTCCTGTTTTTCCAGAGCAGGGCACTGCATTTTCAGTATCTATACCAATTACATCTTCAATTTGTTTATTTGTCTTATCTAAATCAGAGGCAGGTAGATCAATTTTATTTAAAACTGGAATAATCTCATGATTGATTTCCAAAGCCTGATAGACATTAGCTAAAGTTTGTGCTTCAACTCCTTGCGTACTATCTACAATCAAAATAGAACCCTCACATGCATAAAGAGATCTACTTACTTCATAGCTAAAATCTACATGACCTGGAGTATCTATTATGTTCAAAATATATTGTTTCCCATTTTTAGATTTATAATTTAATTTTACAGTTTGAGCTTTTATTGTTATTCCTCTCTCCCTTTCTATATCCATTGAATCTAAAACTTGTGCTTTCATTTCTCTTTCTGTTAAACCTCCACATTTGTGAATTATTCTATCAGCAATTGTTGATTTACCGTGATCAATGTGTGCAATAATTGCAAAATTTCTTATGTTATCAATAGTGCTCATCAAATTTTAAGATCGAATTTTTGCACCAGTTCTATTTTCGACTGTTTTAATAATCAATTTATTAATATTTTCTAAATCAGCTTCATTAAGCGTTTTTTCATTAGATCGTATTGTGACGTTAATAGCTATAGATTTTTTATCTCTTGGTATGTTGTCACCCTCATAAACATCAAAAATTCTTATATTTGAAATCAAGTTTTTATCAATGCTTGAGATAGTTTTTATTAAATCTTGAGAACTTAAATTCTTATCAACTATGAATGCAAAATCCCTCTCTGATTTCTGATAGTCTGAAACTATAAATTTTTTTTTCTGATTATTTAAAGTCTTTTTTGGTAAGTTTAGATTATCTACAAAAATTTCAAATCCTAGCAAGGACTCTGTTTTTATATCAATTTTTTTCAAGATATTGGGATGTATTTCACCAAAAAAGGCCGCTACTTTCTCTTTTTCCTCATTTAAAAATAACCTACCAGATTTTCCTGGATGATAATAATCAGGTACTTCATTATCAATATAAAATTTTTCTGAATTATAACCTGCTTCAACTAAGGTTTGTACTACATCTCTTTTTATATCAAATACGTCAAGATTTCTCTCTTGATC
The DNA here is from genome assembly GCA_902595125.1 of uncultured Pelagibacteraceae bacterium. Lineage (GTDB taxonomy): Bacteria > Pseudomonadota > Alphaproteobacteria > Pelagibacterales > Pelagibacteraceae > Pelagibacter. The sequence continues at coordinate 60,915 of CACJOY010000005.1, read as the reverse complement.
GATCCAAGATAGTCTAGATTTTTTACCTGATGCAAGACCACATAAAACTGTATTTTGCTCACCAGGGTTAGAACCAATAAAAATAGGACCGATTTCAAATATTGATAAATCTTTAAAACCTCTATCTAAATTTTTATTTAGATACATAATTAAGTTTGAAAATATTGAACTTCTTAACACACCCAATTCAGAACTTATTGGATTTATGATTTTAACTTCTTTATTTGAACCCTTAAAGTGATCGTTATAATTTGAATCTGTAAAAGACCATGTAATTGCTTCAAGATAACCTTTTGATGCAATTGATCTTTGTAAAAAATGAAATAATTTTTGAGGTTGAGTCAAAGTAGATTTTGTTCTTTCTTTAATTGGATTTATAGTTTTTATTTTTTCATAACCACTTATTCTTATTAACTCTTCAACTATATCTACTTCTTGTGAGATGTCAGGTCTCCAAGATGGAATTGTTAATTCAAAATTATTTCTACTTTTTTTTACCTTAAACCCAAGTTCCTCTAAAATTTTTATCATCTCCCTTTTAGAAATTTTGATACCAGATACTTTTTCAAACAAATTAATATCAAATTTAATTGTATTATTTTTGTAAGACTCAATTTTTTGAATATCAATCTTACTTATCTCCCCACCACAAATATCTCTGATTAGTAAAGCTGCTTTATTTAATCCTTCTTCTATAGATAATGGATCAATCCCTCTCTCAAATCTAAATTTTGCATCTGTATCAAGATTCAATTTTTTTGCGGTATTCCTTATAGATCTAGGTTCAAAATAAGCTGACTCTAATAATATATTTTTTGTATTAAATTCTGTGCCAGACCTTGTGCCTCCAATAATTCCTCCGAGACCTAAGACACCTTTATGGTCACTTATTACACACATACCACTTTCCAATTTGTAGTTTTTATTGTCTAGGGCTGTAAATTCTTCTCCAGACCTAGAGTTTCGAACAATTATACTTTTATCGATTTTATCAGCATCATATGCATGTAATGGACGATTTATATCAAACATTACAAAATTTGTTACATCAACTATTGCAGAAATTGGTTTTTGACCAATAGAAATTAGTTTCTCTTTAAGCCATTGAGGGCTTTCAGTATTTTTTACATTTGTAATTAAACAACTTCCAAAAGCATTACATCCTTGAATTTTTTCTCTGATAATTCTTATTCTTAGGGTTTGTTTTTTTTTTGATCTTAATTTTTTTTCTTTTAAATTCTTTAATTTTCCAAAACCTGACGCGGCAAGATCTCTAGCTATTCCTCTTACACCAAGACAATCTGGCCTATTAGGTGTTATAGATAAATCAATTAGATTAGATTTTGGTTTTGAAAAATATCTCTTACCAATACTTTTTTCATATTTTTTTGATAGCTCAGTTATTCCATCGCTTTCATCTGACAAATTTAATTCAGATTCAGAACAAAGCATTCCATTTGAAGTAACGCCTCTAATTTTAGCTTCTACTAATTTCGTTTTAGTTTTAGGAATAATTGCACCTGGAGGAGCATATATTGTTATTAATCCCGCTTTTGCATTGGTTGCACCACACACAACCTTTTTAAGGTTTTTTTCTCCCACGTCTACATCACAAATCTTGAGTCGATCGGCGTTAGGATGTTTTTCAGCTTTTATAATTTTTGCTATTTTAAATAGGTCATTTTCAGCAGACAGATTACCTACACTCTCTACTTCTAGTCCTATATTAGTTAATTGATCTAAAAGATTTTTTTCTTTTAAATTTGTCTTTAAATGATCTTTAAGCCATTCAAATGTGATCTTCATCTACTTAAGCCTCTATAGTTCGTTGGCACGTCTAGAGGATCAAATCCAAAGTGATTTAGCCATCTATAATCACAATCAAAGAAAGCTCTTAGATCATTAATTCCATATTTTAACATCGCTAGTCTATCTATCCCGATGCCAAATGCATATCCTTGAAACTTTTTTGGATCAACTTTCACATTCTTTAAAACATTTGGATGAACCATTCCACATCCTAAAATTTCAAGCCATTTATCACCTTCACCTATAACTATTTTTCCATCTTTCATCTCATATCCGATGTCAACTTCAGCAGATGGCTCTGTAAAAGGAAAATGACTTGGTCTAAATCTCATTTTTATTTTATCTACTTCAAAAAACTCTTTAATAAAATAATTTAAACATCCTTTTAAATGACCCATATTTATATTTTTATCTATATGAAGACCTTCAACTTGATGGAACATAGGAGCATGTGTTTGGTCGCTATCCGATCTATATGTTCTTCCAGGAGCAATAATCTTAAAGGGCGGCTTGTCTTTTAGCATAGTTCTAATTTGAACTGGGGAAGTGTGAGTACGTAATAGTTTCTGTTTTTTTTCATCTAAATAGAAAGTATCGTGCATATCTCTTGCTGGATGGTTATCTGGGGTATTTAATGCTGTGAAATTATTGTATTCATTTTCCACATCTGGTCCCTCTTCGACGCTATAACCTATTTCTGAAAAGATAGATGATATCTCATCAATTGTTTGTGACACAGGATGAATTTTTCCTCTTACAAAGGATCTTTCTGGTAAAGTAATATCAATTTTTTCTTTATCTAATTTTTTATTTATTTCTGCATTTTGTATTTCATTTATTTTTGAATCAATTAACTCTTGTAGTTCGTCCTTTATAACATTTAAGTTAGATGCGAATTTTTTTCTCTCAGTCTCATCGATTGATCCAATTTTTTTAAATTGCAATGAAATTAGTCCATTTTTACCAAATAGATCTGATTTGATTTGGTTTATCTCTGATAAATCTAATCTCTCTTTAAGTCTTAAGAGAAATTCCTCTTTTAATTTTTTTAGATCAGACATTTTTACAGATTATTTCTTCAGTGAAATAAAACAATAGTGAAGATTAATTTAAAGCAGATTGAGCTTTTTGTACTATAGTTTTAAAGGCTTCTGGACTATCATAAGCAATTTCAGCTAGAATTTTACGATCTATTTTAATCCCACACTTATTCAACCCATTAATAAACCTTGAGTAGGTTAATCCCTCTGTCCTTACACCTGCATTTATTCTCTGAATCCATAATGATTTAAAATCTCTTTTTTTATTTCTTCGATCTCTATAAGCATATTGCATAGCTTTTTCCATAGCTTGTTTTGCAACTCTTATAGTATTTTTTCTTCTTCCCCATTGTCCTTTTACAGCCTTTAAAACTTTTTTATGTTTAGCTCTACTTACTACACCTCTTTTAGTTCTTGCCATTTTAACCTCTTAAACTGTAGGGCATGTACGACTTAACAATTTTTCCATCTTGTTTTGACATCGTAGTAGTGCCTCTTAATTTTCTGATTTGAGAATTAGTTCTTTTAATCATTCCATGCCTTTTGCCAGCTTGAGCCATTATCACTTTACCTCTTGCTGATACTTTAAATCTTTTTTTTGCTGAGCTTTTAGTTTTAAGTTTTGGCATAATTCTGCGAGTTTATACAAAGAATGATGTAAATTTACAACCTCAATTAAAGCCTATAAAGGCTGAATTACCATAATCATTTGTTTTCCGTCAAATTTTGGATGTAATTCTACTTTTCCTATATCTTTCATGTCTTCTTTAATCTTAGTCATTAATTCATTACCCAAATGAGAATGTTGAAGTTCTCGACCCTTAAATCTAATTGTAAATTTTACCTTATCTCCTTTTGCAATAAATTTTTTTGCATTTTTAACTTTAAATTCATAATCATGAGTCTCTGTTACAGGTCGCATTTTAATTTCTTTTAAAGAGACAATTTTTTGTTTTTTTTTAGCTAGGTTTGCTTTTTTTTGAGCATCATATTTATATTTTCCCATATCCATGATCTTACAAACGGGAGGGTTAGCATTGGGTGCTATCTCTATTAAATCAAGACCTTGATTTTTAGCCATAGAAATTGCTTCATTTGTATTTAAAATTCCTAAATTTTCTCCATCACTTCCTATAACTTGAATTTCTGGAGAAGAAATTCTATTATTTGATCTTGGGCCTCGATCTTTTGTTCTTCTTTGGAAATAATTTTGTTTGAAATCTGCCACTTAGTTTGAAGATACTTTATTTAAAGCAGAATATTTTTTTAAGAATAAATTTAGTTCCATATTTTCTTGTTTATTAGAATCCAATCTTCTAATGGTTACAGAGTTAGTGTCAACTTCTTTTTTACCACAAATTAATAAAACAGGGACTTTTGCTAGTGAATGTTCCCTAATTTTATAATTCAAATTGTGGTTTTTTAAATCAACTAATGAACTCATGCCATTTTTTTTAATTTTTTCTGATACTTTTTTAGCATAATCTTCAAAATCTTCTGAGATTGGAATAACAACTGTTTGTAACGGCGAAATCCAAAATGGAAACTTTCCTGCATAATTCTCAATTAAAATTCCAATAAATCTTTCAAGTGAACCAAACAATGCCCGATGTAACATCACGGGAATTTTTTTTGTTCCATCTTTATCAACATAAGAAGCATCTAATCTACCAGGTAAGTTTAAATCAACCTGTATTGTTCCACATTGCCAATCTCTACCAATTGCATCTCTTAAAACAAATTCTATTTTAGGACCATAAAATGCTCCTTCGCCCTTATTAATAGTATATTTCAATTTAGAGGCTTTAACTGCCTCCAACAATGATGCTTCAGCTCTATCCCAAACTTTATCATCACCAACACGAACTTCTGGTCGATCAGCATACTTTAGTACGACATTTTCAAAACCCAAATCTTTATAAATATCTAAAATTAAATTTGTCACATTTAAACATTCGCTAGTAATTTGATCCTCTGAACAAAATATATGTGCATCATCCTGCGTAAATGCTCTTACCCTTAACAATCCATGAAGAGCACCAGATGGCTCATAACGATGAACTTTTCCAAATTCTGTTATTCTTAATGGTAAATCTCTATAACTTTTTAAACCTTGGTTAAAAACTTGAATATGTCCTGGACAATTCATGGGCTTTATTGCAAATATTTTTTCATCTGGAGTTTCTGAAGTATACATGTTTTCTCCGTATTTTTCCCAATGACCAGATTTCTCCCATAATAATCTATCTAATACTTCGGGTGTATTTACTTCTCTATAACCAGCTGCATCTTGTCGTGCTCTCATGTAATTTATTAATTTTTGAAATAAGGCCCAACCTTTTTCATGCCAAAAAACAGAACCTGGGCTCTCTTCTCGAAAATGAAATAAATCCATTTCTTTTCCCAATTTTCTATGATCTCTTTTTTCTGCTTCCTCAATTCTTTTTAAATAATCATCTAAATCTTTTTGAGATGCCCAGCCAGTTCCATAAATTCTTTGAAGCATTTCATTTTTAGAGTCTCCACGCCAATATGCTCCAGAAACTTTAGTAAGTTTGAAAGCTTTAACAATTTTCCCAGAGGACACCAGATGTGGGCCTCTACACAAGTCATACCAAGTATCACCATGATGATAAACTGAAAGCTCCTCGTTTTTTGGAATACTTTCAATGATTTCAGCTTTGTATTTTTCTCCAATCTTTTTAAAATGAGTAATTGCTTTTTCTCTTTCCCAAACTTCTCTTCTCGTTTCTACATCTTTATCAATAATTTCTGACATTCTTTTTTCAATCTTTTTTAGATCATCGCTTGTAAAAGGATCTTTCCTTGCAAAATCGTAATAAAATCCATTTTCTATCACAGGTCCAATTGTAACTTGAGTACCAGGATATAATTCTTGAACAGCCATGGCCATAATATGCGCTGTATCATGTCTAATAACCTCTAGTCCCTCTGGATCTTTTGCTGTAAAAATTTTTACTGAAGAGTTTTTATTTATAGAAAAATATAAATCTTTGAGTTCTCCATCCACACTCATTACTAGTGCTTGTTTGGATAATGATTTACTTATCTTTTCTGCAATTTCTAACCCGGTTACCTCTTTGGGAAAATCAATTTTTTTTTGATCTGGTAGTGTAATAATAGGCATTTAATTTATTAGTCTTTTATACTCTGAATAAGTAGAAAAACACATTTTTTCAACATTAAATTTTTTTATTATATTTTTTCTTCCTTCTTTGCCCATCTGTTTAATCAACGTTTCATCCATATTTATCACTCCAATAATTTTTTTACTTAAAGATACTGCGTCTCCAGAATTGAATAGAAAGCCGGTTTTTTCGTCAATTATAGTTTCATTAGAACCGCCAATATTACTTGCAATAATAATTTTTTCCATAGACTGTGCTTCAACTGCAACTCTTCCAAATGCCTCAGGTTCTATAGAGGCTGATACTATTACATCTGAAACTTTATATGCTAATGCCATATCCTTGCAATGGTCAATAAATTTAATTTGATTGGATAAGCGGTACTGTTCAGTTAGCCGAATTAATTTTTTTTTATATAAATTTCTACCTTGATCATTTCCAAGTATCACAGCATGGAATGCTTCAAAGCCTAACTCGATTTTTACTAAATTAATTGCTTCAATAAATAGTTCTTGTCCTTTCCAAGAAGTAAGTCGTCCCGGCATAAGTATAATTTTTTTTTCTTGATTTATTTCCCACTTTTGAAGCAATTTTTTTTCATCATTGTCTAATTTTGTAGATGGATCAAAATAGTCAACATTTATTCCTCTAAAAATTACAAGAAATTTTTTTTTTATGTTTAAAAACTCTGAGTAATTTTTTTTTATATGTGAAAAGATAAAATTTGATCCAGCAATTATTAGATCTGATCTTACCATAACTGAATTATAAAATTTTTTAAATTTTCCACTAAAATTATAAGTACCATGAAAAGTTGTAACAAATTTCCTTCTAGTTAATTTTGTTGCTATTAAGCATGACCAGGCTGGAGCGCGGCTTCTTGCATGAATGATGGATATGTTAAAAAATAAGATTATTAAAATTAAAATAATTGAATTAATAAAAATGAGTATTGGGTTTTTACTATGAACGGGTAGTCTAATTAATTTTACCTTCTCTTTGTTTACAAACTTAGTTAATTCCCCACCACTAGTAACAATAAAAGATTCACAATCATTTTCTGGTAAATAGTGTGCTAAATCATAACAGCCTGTTTCTGCACCGCCGTAACCTAGTTTTGGTATTACTTGTAAAACTTTTATATTAGACGTCATTGAATAAGATTATATAATAATAGCTTAAACTAATAAACTTTAATGAATAACTTCAGTTACATCAGAATAAATAAAACTAAAAAAATCAGATACTTAAAACTTGTACAAAAAAAGGGTGTGTATATTGTTTTTTTACATGGCTTTATGTCAGATTTAGAGGGGAAAAAACCTAGAACTCTTTTAAATTTTGCAAAAAAGCATAAATTAGGTTTCCTTGCTCTTGAATATTCTGGACATGGTAAATCATCAGGAAAATTTACAAATGGTAATATCTCCAAATGGACCAACGAAACAAAACTGTTAATAAATAAACATATAAAAAAAAACAAAATAATTCTTGTAGGATCTAGCATGGGAGCATGGATTTCGCTGAATCAATTCAAATTCATAAAAAATCAAATAATAGGTTTTTTAGGAATTGGGTCGGCGCCTGAATTTTTAGAAAATTTAATGTGGAAAAAATTTTCTAAAAAAGTAAAAAAAGAAATAATTTTTAAAAAGATTTATAATTTTGAACATGGAGATTATACCTATCCTATAACTCTTCAATTGATCAAAGATGGTAGAAAAAATAGAGTTTTAAATAAAAAAATAACATCTAAAATTAATGTTACTATGATACATGGACAAAAAGATGAAGTAGTGCCAATTTCCTACTCAAAAAAAGTTTTGAGGATTTTTAAAAATGCAAAAAAAAAGCTAGTGATTATTAAAAATGGCGACCATAGTTTATCCTCTCCTAGATTTTTGAAATTAATTAATAAAGAACTGAAATTAATTATTAGCTAACTTCTTTTATTTTTTGCTTTAATGAAATCGGGTTTTTAAGTTTATTTAACATTTCTTTTGGACAAACTTGTAAGAAATTTTTTATTTCTTTTTCAAAGTTTTCGACAATATTTTTCGAAATAATAGAGCCTGTTTCTTCAAAATGTTCTAAAACTAATTTTTTTAAATAATTTATCCAATATTCTGTTTCAACATTTTGCCACAAAACTGACTCGGGATTTACATTTTTTTCAAATTCTTTTGACTTGTCATAAATAAATGCCATTCCTCCTGTCATGCCTGCCGCAAAGTTATCTCCAACATTTCCTAATACTACTACAGTGCCTCCTGTCATATATTCACAACCATTAGAATCACAGCCCTCAATAACAGATATTGCACCTGAGTTTCTTACTGCAAATCTATCTCCAGCTTGTCCAGCAGCAAAAAGTTTTCCGGATGTAGCGCCATAAAGAACAGTATTACCTATTATAGTATTTTCATTTGAGACTAAGTTACTTTCATCAGAGAGTTTTATTGTAATCGTTGCACCCGATAATCCTTTACCAACGTAATCGTTTGCATCTCCCTTAAGAATAAGTTTTAAACCTTTAGCTGAAAATGCACCGAAAGATTGGCCAGCAGAACCTTTAAAATTTAAAGTTAAAAAATTTTGATCCAACTTTTGATATCCATATTTTTTATATAAATTATGAGAAATTCTAGTACCAACTGCTCTATTAGTATTTTTAATTATAAACTCATTTTCAATTTTTTCTGATTTGTTCAAACTTTTTTCAATCTCTGGCCAAATTTGTTGATCTAATGTATCAGGTACTTTATTAATCTCAGTAATTTCGCAATATCTTTTATTATTACCTGGGTCAGCTTGAACAAATAGTGGATTTAAATCTAAATCATCCAAATTTGGTGATGCTTTATTTACCTGCATTAATAAATCTGTTCTTCCGATCACATCATTTAATGATTTAAATCCTAATTCTGATAAAATCTCTCTAACTTCTGAAGCAATAAAAGTAAATAAGTTTACTACTTTATCTGGTGTACCTGTAAATTTTTCTCTTAATTTTTCATCTTGTGTACAAACACCAACAGGACAAGTATTTGAATGACATTGTCTTACCATAATACATCCCATAGCGACTAAAGCTGTTGTTGCAACTCCATACTCCTCTGCTCCCATCATTGCTGCGATGACTACATCTCTTCCAGTTTTAATTCCTCCATCTGTTCTTAAAGTAACTTTATGTCTTAAATTATTTAGTGTAAGAACTTGATTAGCCTCAGTAAGGCCCATCTCCCAAGGAATGCCAACATATTTAACACTAGTTTGTGGCGTTGCTCCCGTACCACCGTTGTGACCAGAAATTAAAATAATGTCAGCTTTAGCTTTAGCCACACCAGCAGCAATAGTTCCTATTCCTGAAGAAGCCACTAACTTAACACCTACTCTTGCTTTCGGATTAGCTTGTTTTAAATCATAAATTAATTGAGCTAAATCCTCAATTGAATATATGTCGTGGTGAGGTGGTGGAGAGATTAAAGTTACCCCTGGAGTAGAGTGTCTCAGTCTTGCAATTTCTTTAGTAACCTTAAATCCTGGTAATTGACCACCCTCTCCTGGTTTTGCTCCTTGAGCCATCTTAATTTCTATCTCATTGCAATTATTTAGATAGTTAATTGTCACACCAAATCTCGCAGACGCGATTTGCTTAACTCTGGAATTTGCACTATCTCCACTATCCATAACTTTAAATCTTTTATCATCTTCACCACCTTCTCCACTACAAGAAGCTCCTTTAATTCTATTCATACCTATTGCTAAGGTCTCGTGTGCCTCCTTTGATAAAGCTCCATGAGACATACTTCCACTACCAAATCTTTTAAGTATTTCGTCTATTGGTTCAACCTCAGAAATTTTTATTGGCGGACCTAATTTCTTCTTTCTAAAATTAATAAGATCTCTTAAGTTAATTGGTGGTAAATTATATATTCCATCTGCATATTTTTTATAAGCTTCATATGAATTAGATCCAACTGCGCTTTGTAATAGATGAATTAGTCTTCCTTGATATTGATGAGTTTCTCCATTTTTTCTATATCTATAAATACCACCAATTGGTAAAATAGTTTCCGTGCTTTCAAAGGCTTCTTTATGAATTTCTCTTATTTTTTTTTCAATTCCAATTAAGCCTATGCCTGAAATTTTTGATGTTACTCCAGGAAAATAGTCGTTAACAATCGTTCTACTTAATCCAACAGTTTCAAAATTACAACCACCTCTGTATGAGCTTAAGACTGAAATCCCCATCTTAGACATTATTTTCAAGAGACCAGCGTTCACTGAATTTATATATCTTTGAATGCATTCATCAAAACTATATTGTCCAAAAAGTTTTTTTTCGTGTCTTTGAAAAAGGCTATCGAAAGCTAAATAAGGATTGACTGTTGTTGCTCCAACACCAATTAACGTTGCAAATGAATGCGTATCTAAAGCTTCACCTGATTGTACATTTATTGAAACATACCCCCTTAATTTTTTTTGAGTCAAAAATGTATTTATGGCACCCACACATAACAACATAGGCATGTGTAACCTTTCAGAAGCAATATCTTTATCACTCAAAATTAGTTGGGTAACACCTTGTCTTACTGCTATCTCTGCTTCTTTTTGTATTCTGACAATTGATTCTGTTAAGTTTTCATCCTTAGAGAAAGTACAATTTATTATTAAAGAATTTTTACCAAAAAAATTTGTAAACTTTTCAAATTGTGAATTTGATAAAATAGGACTATTTAAAACATAAATATTCTCTTTTGTAAGAGTATCAAAATCAAGAATATTACCTAAATTTCCAAATCTAGTTTTTAAACTCATTACTTTATTTTCCCTTAAAGAGTCTATTGGTGGATTGGTTACCTGGCTAAAATTTTGTCTAAAAAAATGATAAAGCGGTCTGTATTTGTCAGACAATACAGCTAAAGGTGTATCATCACCCATTGAGCCTGTTGCTTCTTTTGCATCTTCTGCCATTGGATGTAAAATAAGCTCTAGATCCTCCAAACTAATTCCAAAAGTATATTGTCTTCTCCTTAAACTTTCACCATCAAAGTTATATTTCTCGTTTTGGATTGATAATTTTTCATCTAAATCAATTATTTGAGAATTGAAATGTTTGAATTCTTTAGCTAGATAATCTTTTATTTGACCGTTCGAAAAAACTTTACCTTTTTCAATTCTAACACCAATTATTTCACCGGGGCCTAATCTACCTTTAGTTAATATTTTTTTTTCGTTTAAATCAATCATCCCAGTCTCTGAACCTGCAAAGATCATATTATCTTTTGTAATAGTATACCTTAGAGGTCTAAGACCATTTCTATCATTTGCTGCTATAACCCATTCATTATCTGTGGCGGCGATTGCAGCAGGTCCATCCCACGGTTCCATTGTACTATTTAAAAAATTAAATAATTGTTGGTGACTTTTTGATAATGTCTTATTTTTTTTTGACCACGCATCAGGTATAAGCATCAATTTAGCTAATGGTGCTGATTGGCCTGATCTATTCAATAACTCAAATACATTATCTAAAGCAGCAGAATCTGAAACTCCTTTTTGGATTACTGGTTTTAAATTTTCTATATTATTAAAAAGTGGGCTACTCATTTCTTGCTCGTGAACTTTCATCCAGTTTTTATTTCCTTTATAAGTATTTATCTCGCCATTATGCGCTATAGCTCTAAATGGTTGCGCTAAACTCCAGCTAGGTGCTGTGTTTGTTGAAAATCTTTGATGAAAAATTACATATCTTGAAATAAATCTTGAATCTTTTAAGTCTAGATAAAAGTCCGATAATGCCTCTGCTAAATATAGTCCTTTATAAATTATAGACTTTGAGCTCATTGAACAAATATAAAAATTATTCATTGATGCATCAAAAGTTTTATTTTCGATTCTTTTTCTTATTTCATAAATGTTTCTTTCTAAGTTTTTATCTAATAGATTGGGATCATTAGATTTAAAAAGAACCTGAATAATTTCTGGCATTGTTTGAAGAGCTTTTTCGCCCAAAACTTTGGAATTTACTGGCACTTGTCGCCAACCATATATGCTAAAATTATTTTTGGTAAGTTCACTTTCAACAATTGTTTTACAATTCTCTTGTGCTTGATAGTCATTTCTAGGTAGAAAAATCATTCCTACACAGATTTCAGAGTTATCATAATCATGTCCGGTGACTTGTATTTTTTCTATAAAAAAATCTTTTGGAATTTCAACATGTATTCCAGCTCCATCACCAGTTTTTCCATCTGCATCTACTGCTCCTCTGTGCCAAACTGCTTTTAAAGCTTCAATTCCATATTCAACTATAGCCCTGGATTTTTTTCCATCTGTAGATGCAATTAAACCAACTCCACAAGCATCATGTTCCATTTCTTTTGAATAAACATGGTTTTGTGTGAGTAAATCTAAGTTTTTTTTATAGTTTTTCATTATGCTACTTTTGTTTTTTTTATTTCCATATCTTCAAGATATGTTTTCATAGAAGAAGCAGCATCTCTTCCATCTTTAATTGCCCATACTACTAATGAAGCTCCTCTTACAATGTCTCCTGCAGCAAAAACTCCATTTAAATTTGTTTGCATAGTATCAAAGTCAGTCTTAATTGTTCCCCATTTTGTTACTTGTAATTCTTGAGCATCAAATAATAGTGGTAAATTTTCTGGATCAAATCCAAGAGCTTTGATTACCATATCTGCTTTTAACTCAAACTCTGAATCTTCTTTGATTTCTGGTCTTCGTCTTCCTGTCTCATCTGGTTTGCCTAATTCAATTTGGTTAACAACTATTCCCTCAATTTTATTTTTACCTTTAAATTCTTTGGGACTTGAAAGCCAAACGAACTCAACACCTTCTTCCTCAGCATTTGCAACTTCTCTGGCCGACCCAGGCATATTTTCTTTATCTCTTCTATATAAACACTTAACAGTCTTTGCTTTTTGCCTAACTGATGTTCTAACACAATCCATAGCTGTATCACCACCACCTATTACAACAACATCTTTTCCCTCAGCATTTAAAGTTCCTTTTTCAAATAACTCTACTTTATCACCTAAACCTTTTTTATTTGACGCTGTCAAAAATTCCATTGCTGGGAAAATATTATTCAAATCGTTACCAGGTAATTCTACTTCTCTTGGCTTATAAACACCGGTAGCAATTAGGATTGCATCATGTTTTTTTCGTAATTGTTCTAAGGATGCATCTTTACCAACTTCAAAATTTTGAACAAATTTTATACCACCATCTTTTAATAATTTTGTTCTACGCTCAACTACATGCTTTTCAAGTTTGAAATTAGGAATACCATAAATCAATAATCCACCCGCACGATCATATCGATCATAAATAGTTATTTTATATCCATTTTTTCTTAACTGTTCGGCAGCTGCTAGACCTGCTGGACCAGCACCAATAATTCCAACACTTTGGTCTTTCTCATGTTTCAAAATAATTGGTTTTACCCAGCCTTGGTCCCAAGCTGTATCGTTAATATATTTCTCAACTGAACCAATAGTTACTGTTCCATGGCCTGATTGTTCAATTACACAGTTACCTTCACACAATCTATCCTGAGGACAAATTCTTCCGCATACCTCTGGCATGTTGTTAGTACTTTGAGATAATTCGTAAGCCTCTTTTAATCTTCCTTCGGCCGTAAGTTTTAACCAATCTGGTATGTTGTTACTCAAAGGACAATGAACTTGACAGAATGGAACTCCACATTGAGAGCATCTGCTTGACTGTTCCTCAGCTTTTTTGGTAATAAACTCATCATAGATTTCTTTAAAATCTTCTTTTCTATTGCCGACCTTCCTTTTAGGTGGAGTTTGTTGACCTATTTTTACAAATTTTAACATTTTATCTGTCATAAAATTTTTAGATTTTAGGCAAATTATACATTGTTTTTACTAATAAAAGTATTATTTAGGTCAGTTATTATGACCTATAATTATCTTTATTTAGCTTAAAATGTATAAAAAAAAAAATTTGCATACCTAATATGATTAAATCGAATTGTTTAAAATGGATATTATTTAAGTTACGACAATAGTATGATCCAAGATTTTATAGAAATAATAATTCTTTCCGCTGTTCAAGGAATTTCAGAATTTTTACCAATTAGTTCTTCATCCCATCTAATTTTAGTATCAAATTTTTATAATTTTAGGTCTAGCTCTTTATTAATAGATGTAGGTCTTCATTTTGGATCGTTAATAGCGATTGTATTTTATTTTAGAGGAGAATTGTTCGATTTAAAAAACAATAGAAAACTTCTGATTTTAATGACTGTAGGATCTCTTCCTCTCATATTTTTTGGTTATTTTTTATATACCACCGAGACTATACATTTACTAAGAAATATTAAAGTTATTGCATGGACAACTTTATTTTTTGGGATCATTCTTTACTTTGCGGATCAAAGAAAAATTGATAAAAATATTTCTTCAAATCTTAATATAAAATCTATTTTATTTATAGGATTATTCCAAATTCTTGCTTTGATTCCTGGTGTTAGCCGTGCAGGAATAACAATGACAGCTGCAAGATTTTTAAAGTATAGTAGAGTGGACTCAGGTAAAATTTCTTTTTTATTATCCATACCAGCTTTAACTGGAGCAAGCTTTTTAAGCCTTAAAAATATTACTTCTCAGTCTATTGAAATTAACTATTTAATTGCAATATCTATATTTTTATCTTTTTTATTTTCGTATATTACAATTAGATTTTTTCTGTTTTATATTAACAAATTTTCATTAAGTGTATTCGTAATTTATAGAATAATTGTTGCATTAATATTAATCTTTATTATTTATTATTAGATTTTTTCATAGGAGCCAGCTGAGAAAACAAAACTGCCAATAAAATTAAAATACAACCAATAATGTTATCTACTTCTAAAACTTGATTCAAAATTATCCATGCTGCTATTACTGCAAAAACACCTTCTAAAGAATATATTATTGCTGCTGGCGCTTCCTCAATATTTTTTTGTGCAAACATTTGTAAGGTAAAAGCTATACCTCCAGATAATGCTCCTGCATAAATTATTGATGTACTTTCTAAAATTATATTAGAAAAATTTATTTCCTCAAATAGTAAAGCAAAAATGATTGATAAACTTGCAACTACTAAAGCTTGCACTGATGCATAGAAAATTGGTATATCAAATATTTCCATAAATTTTCCTGCAAAAATAATATGAAAAGCCCAAAATAAAGAACATAAAATCACTAATCCATCGCCAAGCATTACTTGAGAATCTGCAAAATTGCTCAATAAATAAACACCATAAATACATAACAAAATTGAGGGCCATATACTCCAATGAACTTTTTTGGAGTAAATAATGAATAATAATATTGGAACTAATGGAACATAAAAAACAGTAAAGAAGGCAGCGTTTGCAACATTTGTGAATTTTAAAGATGTTTGCTGTAACGCTGTTCCTAAAAAAAGTGAAACACCCATTATTATTAATAATTTAAAAAATACGTACTTGTGAGATTGGATCTCTTTTTTTATTTTATGCCGCTCAAATATAAATGCAAAAGGAAGTATGACAATAAATCCAACAACAAATCTAGAGGCATTAAATGTTAAAGGCCCAATGTTATCCATTCCAGTATCTTGTGCAATAAAAGCTGTTCCCCAGATAAAGGTGGTTATCAGTGCACAGAATATTGAAAAAGATTTACTCATAATAAAAAAATTTAAACCTTAAGATTTAAATTATATTATTGATTTTACACACACTGTCGAAATCCTCTTTATTAATATAACAGCCTGACATTTTTCTTGATCCTTTAAAAGCTTTTCTGCCATGTAAAATTCTCCAATTATTAAAAATTAGTAGTTCTCCTGGTTTTAATATATGTCTCCATTGAAAATCCTCATGATTAGCCATCAGATCAAATTTTTTAATCGCCTCATAAAATTTTATCATTAAATCATTTTCTAACCTAAATGCTGCTCTATCATAATTATTAAAACTTACTTGTACAATTTCTTTGTCTTTATCAAGTTTGAAAATTGGTCTTTGAGACTCTAAAAATACACCATCACCTACATAATTCCCTGGTACCTCTACAGTTGATAGAATATCAAATAAATCTTTATCTTGCTTTTTGATAACATCTGCAATTTTAAATCCATCAACCATAATGGACTCTCCTCCTTGAGCATTATAGTGACAGCATAAAAGTAATTGAAGACCTGGCGCATCATTACTATATGTTGCATCAGTATGAGGTCTTAATTCTTCTGAAGTATAAGCGCTGTCTGCCATATTTTCATTAGACTCAAAACTCCATAGTCCTCCAAAAATTGATTGTCTAACGTAACCAATTTTTTTTGCGATTTTTTCAACAGTATTTATTTCTTTTTGACAATCTTTAATTACACAAAAACCATAATCATATAAATTTTTTAAAAAAATCTTAAAACCTTTATTTGATAAAGCTGACTTGTAGTCAATAAAAATTTTTTCATTTATATCTTCGATCTTCCACAATTGAAAATTTGATGTATTTGTTTTTTTATTCAATATATTTTTTTTCAAAAAATCGTGTGAATAATTAATAGCTGAATTTAAATCTGACCATAATATACTGAGTGATTTACCACCATCTAAAATAAATGCTTCCTTAATCTGCAAATTTGAATCTATTTGTGCTGTAAAAGTTTTTCTTTGATTTGATCTTTCGTCCCAATTTAACTCATCTTTTGCATGATCTCTTAACCATATAAATGGAAAATTATCTTGAATTTTATCACTGAACTTTACATTCAATTCTTTTTGTAAAATTTTTATATTTTCTATCATTTTTGGTTAATTCTAATTAATTAACAAAATTTATAAAGCTAATTTATAAGCAAAATTTTTACCTAAATTTTCTTTCAAATCATTATTAAATCTGGCTGCCTCAGCTCCATCTATTATCCTATGATCATATGAAAGAGATAACGGTAGAATTATCCTTGAAACAAATTTTCCATCTTTAAATATTTGTTTTTTTTGTGATCGGCCTACTCCTAAAATTGCGACCTCAGGAAAATTTATGATTGGTGTGAAAAATGAGCCCCCAATACCTCCCAGACTTGTTATAGTCATTGAGCCTCCAAATAATTCTTTTTTATCAATCTTAAGTTTTCTACATTTTTCACTCAATTCCTTTAACTCATTACTAATTGTAGAAATTTTTTTATTATCAGCATTTCTAAGTTTTGGAACCATTAATCCATTTTCTGTATCTACTGCTATTCCGATATGAAAGTATTTCTTTAATGTTATTTTTCCTTTATCTATTTCATCTATTGAACTATTAAAATTTGGAAATTTCTTAAGAGATAAGGTCAAAGCTTTAACTATAAATGCTAAAGGGGTAATTTTCATTTTTTCACCTGTATAAATATCTGTAAGAGAATTTCTAAATTCTTCCATTTCTGTAATATCAGCCTCGTCATGATTTGTTACATGAGGAATATTGCGCCATGAATTGATTAAATATTTTGATGAAATTTTTTTTACTCGTGGAATTTCTTTTATTTCTATATTTCCAAATTCAGAATGAGAATATTCGAGAATAATGTTGCTATCGTCTTTTGTTTTAGTGCTATCTTTTTGATTGTTTTTTTTTGAAACAAATAATTTAATATCTTTTTCCGTTACTCTTCCTAACCTTTCACTACCCGCAACTTCATTTATATCAACACCCAATTCTCTAGCAAATTTCCTTACCTTAGGTGATGCAGGCATCAGAAAAGTATTATCATCTAAAGTCATGTTACATTTTAGTTGGCATTGGTTTTTCACTATCGATTTTATATTTTTTCATAGCCTCAGTAGCATACTTTGAAGCTAAAAGTTGCTCTTTTGCTAAAACGCTTAGTCCATACGCAACTATATGCTCTTTATCAACCTCAAAAAATTTTCTTAAATTTTTTCTTGTATCGCTTCTTCCAAATCCATCAGTTCCTAAAGAATAAAAACTTTTATTTATATAAGGATGAATTTGATCTGAGTTCATTCTCATATAGTCTGATGCTGCTAATATTGGACCTTCAGTTCCGCCAAGACATTTTTCAACATATGATTTTTTTTGTTCTTTGTTGGGGTTAAGAAGATTATATCTTTGAATTTCTAATCCATCTTTTCTAAGTTCATTAAAACTGGTCACACTCCAAATCTCACTGTCTATTTTGTATTCCTTTTGCAATATTTCTGCTCCAGATATCATTTCCCTTAAAATTGAACCAGATCCAAGAAATTGTAACTTTGTTTTTTTATGATTATTAAATTCTTTAATTTTATACATGCCTTTTAAAATTCCTTCTTCATATTTTTTATCTTTAGGAATTTCAGGATGAGGATATTTTTCATTCATTGTTGTAATATAATAAAAAATATTTTCCTTTTTTTCATGCATTCTTCTCAATCCCTCTCTAAAAATTACAGCTAACTCGTAATGAAAAGTTGGATCATAAGAAATACAATTTGGAATTGTTGAAGCTAATAAATGGCTATGGCCGTCTTGATGTTGTAATCCTTCACCCGCGAGAGTAGTTCTTCCAGCAGTCGCTCCAATTAAAAAACCACGTGATTGACTGTCAGCACCTGCCCATGCAAAATCTCCTATCCTTTGGAAACCAAACATTGAATAAAATAAGTAAATTGGGATCATTTCAATATCATGATTAGTGTATGACGTTCCAGCAGCAATCCATGACGACATAGCACCTGCTTCTGTTATACCTTCTTCCAGAACTTGACCACTTTTTTCTTCTCTATAAGAACTTAATTGAGCAGAGTCTTCTGGTTCATATTTCTGTCCCTCATGGGCGTAAATCCCAACTTTTTGAAAAAATCCCTCCATACCAAAAGTTCTTGCTTCATCAGGAATAATTGGAACAAGTCTTGGTGCAACATTTTTATCTCTAAGAAGGTTTGTTAACATTCTGACTAAAGCCATTGTTGTTGACATTTCCTTTTTGCCAGTAGACTCTTTCATATTATCAAAAATATTTTTAGGAGGGGTTTTAATAGGTTTTGCGTAGGTGGTTCTCTCAGGAATAAACCCACCAAGTTGAAGCCTTCTCTCTTTAATATATTTTATCTCAGCTGAATTTTGATCAGGTTTATAATATTCAATATTTCTCACTTGTTCATCTGTAAGTGGTACATCAAATCTGTCTCTGTAATACATTAAATCTTCAATATCTAATTTTTTAGTTTGGTGTGTTGTATTTACACTTTCACCACTTTTTCCCATTCCATATCCTTTGATAGTTTTTGCAATTATTACAGTAGGACTGCCGACATTTTTTGATGCCTTATCGTAAGCAGCAAAGACTTTATGAGGATCATGACCACCTCTGTTTAATCTCCAAATATCTTTATCAGATAGACTTGATACCAATTCTCTTGTTTCTGGATATTTTCCAAAAAACTTTTCCCTCACATAGGCACCATCTCTGGCTTTCATTGCCTGATATTCGCCATCAACTGTTTCGTTCATAGT
This sequence comes from uncultured Pelagibacteraceae bacterium, assembly GCA_902595125.1. Lineage (GTDB taxonomy): Bacteria > Pseudomonadota > Alphaproteobacteria > Pelagibacterales > Pelagibacteraceae > Pelagibacter. The sequence continues at coordinate 41,388 of CACJOY010000005.1, read as the reverse complement.
TTTAACTAAATGTCCTGTGCTATCATTGAGTAGTAAAGAGTCCCAATAAGATCCCCAAATAACTTTAATAACATTCCACCCTGCACCCCTAAAAATTCCCTCTAGTTCTTGAATTATTTTTCCATTACCTCTAACTGGGCCATCTAGTCTCTGTAAATTACAGTTTATGACAAATATTAAATTGTCTAATTTTTCTCTTGCAGCTAAACCAATCGCACCTAAGGACTCAGGTTCGTCCATTTCACCATCTCCTAAAAATGCCCAAACTTTTCTTCCCTCGTCTTTTATTAAGCCTCTATTTATTAAATATTTCATAAATCTTGCTTGATAAATTGCCAACATTGGACCTAATCCCATAGATACTGTCGGAAATTGCCAAAAGTTTGGCATCAACCACGGATGTGGATAAGAAGATAGCCCTCCAGGATTTACTTCCTGTCTAAAATTATCTAATTGTTTTTCAGTCATCCTTCCCTCAAGAAAAGCTCTTGCATACATTCCTGGTGCACTATGACCTTGAAAATAAATCAAATCTCCTCCAAACTTATTGTTTTTTGCTCTCCAGAAATGATTCATTCCAACATCATAAAGTGTTGCAGCTGAAGCAAATGTTCCAATATGTCCTCCAAGTTCAGGATGTTTTTTATTTGCTCTCACCACCATTGCAGCTGAATTCCACCTTATCAAAGATCTTATTCTTCTCTCAATATTTTGATCTCCATTAGACTTCTTCTCTTCACTAACTGGAATTGTGTTTATGTATGGGGTATTTTGTGTGTATGGAATATTCGCTCCTGCTGTATATGCTTTATTGATCAACTCTTTAATTAAATAATGAGCTCTTTTATTACCGTCCTTTTCAATGACTGATGACAAGGAGTCTAGCCATTCGCTTGTTTCTTGTGGATCAATATCATCTTTATTTAGTAATTGAATTTTGGTAGTTTTTTTTTGAGAACTACTTGGTTCTTCTTTTTTTTTTTCAAATTTTTTACTTGAAATTTCATTTTCAGATTTTGAAAATTGCTGTTCTTGGGATTTTTTTAAAGATGTTTCAGCTTCTTGAATTAAATTCTCTGTATTTTTTGGAACGTCCTCTACTTCAGAAGAAACAATTTCATTATTTGAGATAGTCAAAAGCAAATCATCTTTAGAAACTTTATCTCCTACTTTAACCTCAATTTTTTCTATTTTTCCCTCTATTGAAGATGGAATTTCTACACTTGACTTGTCACTTTCAATTGTTACTACAGGATCGTTTTTTTTAATTTCTTGGCCCTCTTTTACTAAAAGTTCAATTACTTCAACATTCTCAAACTCACCTATGTCAGGAACAAATAATTTTTTACTCATTTTAGTATGTTATACACCAAAAAATTGAAGTAAATTGCAAATTTTAACACAATCTGATCAATTTTTGGACATTCTTAAATTTAAAAATATTTATATGTTTAAAAAGTTATTATATTCCCTTATTCAACCAAAAATTAGTAACTGCATAGATGCTAAAACTTGGATACAAAAGATTTTATTAAAAGAAAAGTTCAAAAAAATAAATTCTTAATCTCTTTCAACACATAGAGCTATGCCCATTCCACCGCCTATACATAAGGTGGCACAGCCTTTTTTTTTATTTTGTTTTTTCATTTCATGTAAAAGTGTAACTAAAATTCTTGCCCCTGAGGCTCCAATAGGATGACCTAGAGCAATAGCACCGCCATTTACATTAACTTTATTTTTATCAATTTTAAGTTCATTTATGACTGCAATACTTTGCGCTGCAAATGCCTCATTAATTTCAAAAAGATCTATCTCATCTATTTTCCAATTAGCTTTTTTGATGGCTTTTTTGACAGCTCCGATAGGTCCTAATCCCATTAGTGATGGTTCAACACCAACTGAAGCCCATGATATTATTTTTGCTAATGGTTCAATAGATTTTTTTTCAGCTTCATCATGTGTCATAAGTAATAATGCTGCCGATCCATCATTAATTCCCGATGAGTTACCTGGTGTGACTGTTCCATTTTTCTTAAAGACAGTTTTAAGTTTTTTTAAATCAGAAATATTTAAATTAATTCTTGGATGTTCATCTCTTTTAATGATTTTTCCATTATGATTAATTGGGACTATTTCTTCGTCAAATTTATTTTTGTTAATTGCAATTTGAGTTTTCGTTTGTGAGTCTAATGCAAATATATCTTGTTTTTCTCTTGTTATTTTAAATTTTTCTGCAACATTTTCTGCTGTTACACCCATGTGATAATTATTAAATGCATCAATTAAACCATCATAAATCATTGTATCCACTAACTCATTTTCAGAAATTTTTTTCCCATACCTAAAAAGAATTGAATGCGGTGCTATTGACATATTTTCTTGACCACCTACAACAACTGTTTTAATTTCTCCTAATTTAATCGACTGATATCCAGAAATTACAGCTCGTAACCCCGATCCACAAACTTGATTTACGATATGAGCAGGTTTAGAAATAGGAATATTTGCACTTATAGCGGCTTGTCTCGCTGGATTTTGACCAGAGCCTGCAGTCAAAACTTGTCCCATAATTACTTCATCAACTTCATCTTGTAAAATATTACTTCTTTTAAGAACCTCTTTAATTACAAACGAACCAAGTGAATGAGCTTTAATATCTTTATATGCACCTTTATACGCGCCTATCGGTGTTCTTGCTGCTCCAACTATCACTACTTCATTAAACTGTTTTTTCATAAAATTTAAATTTGTCTTCTTCACAAAATACACTAAAAATTACATATAATATAATTAAATAAAATTATAATATGCGCCTGTAGCTCAACTGGATAGAGCGCTTGGCTACGGACCAGGAGGTTCTGGGTTCGACTCCTAGCAGGCGCGCCATATAAGGAAAAAAATGTTAAATTGGCTTTTTAAATCATCTCTACAAATGTCAGTAATATATTTTTTTATAATTATTTTTATTATTTTATTAATCTTAACTTTTATATTATAAAAAAATATGTCTGATAAATTTGAACAAATTAGTTTAAAGCCAGGTTTCATGATGCATAATGGAGGTGTTTTGTTTAGAAACGTTTCTGATAATGAATATGAATTTAAGTCTACTATAAATGAAAATCATCTCAATGCTGCAGGAATTACTCATGGAGGTTATTTATCAGCATTAGTGGATGCAGGAGCTGGTACCGCAGCTCATAGATCAGCAGAAAATTCACCATGTGTAACAATCTCTTTAGATTTAAAATTTATAGGAGCGTCTAAAATCGGCGATGAAATTATTGGAAATGTTAAAATTTTAAAAAAAACTAAAACACTTGTCTTTTTATTTTGTGAGCTAAAATGTAACAATAAAATTATAACTTCTGCTTCTGGTGTTTGGAAAATATTAAAAATCAAAACTTAGAATTTTTATTATTTTGTGCCTACAACAATTAAAGGCTCATATTTTTTAGAATAATTATTATAGAAATATTTCTAATTGTGATAAAGTAAGCTTTGTTTTTTTTGTAAATGAGAACTTTTTACTGTCCGATTCGGTCATGTTTTAGTCCATTTTTGTTCTTTAGGACTAACAATATCTGGTATGTAAAAATAAATATATACCAAAGATAGAAATGATTAAAAATAAAATTACTGCTGTTCTTGGACCAACTAATACTGGAAAAACTCATCTGGCCATAGAAACAATGCTTTCTTTTGACAGTGGGATGATTGGTTTCCCTCTTAGGTTACTAGCACGGGAAGTTTATGATAAGGTTGTTAAACAAATAAGTATAGATAATGTTGCTCTGATCACTGGAGAGGAAAAAATTATTCCACCTAATGCAAAGTATTTCTTATGTACTGTTGAGTCTATGCCAATAGATAAACATCTTGATTTTGTAGGTGTTGATGAAATACAGATGTGCGCCGATCATGAACGTGGACACATATTTACTGATAGATTAATTAATATGAGAGGAACAAAATTAACGATGTTCATGGGATCAAATACGATTAAAAATATAATCTCTAAATTAGATGATGATATAGAGTTTATAAATAGGAATAGATTATCAAAACTTTCCTATGCTGGTCACAAAAAAATTTCTAGAATAGACCGTAAAACAGCAATAATCGCTTTCTCGGCTGAGGAAGTTTATGCGATAGCAGAGCTGATAAGAAGACAAAAAGGTGGTGCAGCAATTGTCATGGGATCTTTAAGTCCCAAAACACGTAATGCCCAAGTTGAATTATATCAATCAGGTGATGTTGATTTTTTGGTTGCAACAGATGCTATTGGAATGGGTATAAATATGGACCTGAGTCATGTCTATTTTTCAAACCTAAAAAAATTTGATGGAAGAAAACTAAGAAAATTGAATTTGTCTGAGATTGGACAGATTGCTGGAAGAGCGGGGAGATACTTAAATGATGGAAGTTTTGGAATTACAGGACAATGTAAAGAAATTAATGCCGAAGACGTTGATCTACTTGAAAATCATAAATTTGAGGAAATTCAATTTCTTTATTGGCGAAATACAAATTTAAATTTTAACAATCCATCAGCATTAATAAAATCTTTAGATGAACGACCAGACAAAGATTGGTTAAGAAAAATAAATGAATGCGAAGATGAAAAAGCACTTAAATTTTTTTTAAGGGATAAAAATTTAGAAAATATCAAATTTGATAAACATAAACTGAGTTTACTATGGGAATGTTGTCAAATCCCTGACTTTGTAAAGAAAACATACGGAAACCATTACGATGTAATTGGAAATGTATTTAAATTTTTAAATAGTGAAAAAAGTAAAATAAGTGATGATTTTATGCGATTACAGCTAGTAAAATTAGATAAATTAGAGGGTAATGTAGATTCTTTATCAAATAGAATTGCAAATGTGCGAACTTGGTCTTATGTTTCAAATAAAAATAACTGGATAGAAAATCAAAATTATTGGATTGAAAAAACAAAATTATTAGAAGATAAACTCTCAGATAGACTGCATGAAGAACTTACAAAAACCTTTATTGATAAAAGAGCAAGCGTTTTAGCTAGGGGTTTAAAACAAGATATGGAATTTAACACAAAGATTTTAGAAAATAATGAGGTAATGATTGACAATCAATTTATAGGGAAAATCAACGGACTTAAATTAGAACTTGATCTAAAAAAAGGTGCTTTAGAAACTGATATCAAATCTCTTAAAAAAGCAGCAAGACAAACTGTTGGTCCAGAACTTGAAAGAAGAATTCAAATTATTATCAACACTGGTTTAGTTGAATTAAAAGATGACTTTAAAATATATTGGAACAAGTTTGCAATTGGAAAATTAACACCTGGTAAAGACTATTTAAATCCAAACCTTGAATTAATAATTGACGATATTTTAGAACAAGAACAAAAACAAAAACTAATAATTTTTTTAGAAAAATGGATTAAAAATAAGATAGAGATAATTTTAAAGAGTCTTTTAGATTTAAAAAATCTAAAAGAAAAGAATTCATCGATTAAAGCTTTAGCTTATCAACTATATGAAAATAATGGCGTTCTCAAAAGAGAACAGGTTTCAGATTATCTTAAAAATCTCGAACAAAATGAAAGAAAAATTTTAAGAGATTTGGGTGTAAAGTTTGGAAGATATCACGTTTTTTTACACAGACTTATCAAACCTGAGGCTGTTTCGTTAAGGACATTACTTTGGAAAAACTTCCAACAAAAAAACTTTGATTTAAAACCACCAACTTTTGGACTAAATTTTTTGAAAGATAGTAATTTCAAAAATAAAAATTTTATGTTGTTATGTGGTTTTGAAAAATTTGATAATTACTATGTGAGAATTGACATTTTAGAAAGATTGTTTGTACAAATTATCAATTCGAATCCAAAAAAAGACAAAGAAATTAAAATGATACCAGAGATGTTAAATTTACTTGGTTGTAATAAGGAAAGTTTTAAAAAAGTTTTAAAAAATATGAATTATAAAATTTCTGAAAAAAAAGACGAAATATTTTTTAAGTATTCACCAAAAAAAATAAATAAAAAAGTATTTAATAAAAAAAACAATAAAGAAAGTCCTTTTGGGATTTTAAAAAACTTAAATTTTAATTAACAAGAATGTTTTTTAATAAAAGTTTAGATAAAAATGGAAACAAACATTTTATAAATGTTGCAGCACTACTAATACATGCTGCTAAAATTGACGAAAACTACTCAAATAAAGAGGCTGAAATCATTAAACAAACTTTAATTAAGATTGGTGCTAAAAATGAGGATATAAATGAAATTTTAGAGAAAGGAAAAAAAATTGAAGAAGACTCAAATCAAATATTAGATTTTACAAAAGAAGTTAAAAACATGAATTATCAAAAAAAAATTGAGATAGTAGAGAATTTATGGAGAATAGTTTATTCGAACAATGAAGCAGATGTATATGAGACAAGTTTAATGAGGAAACTTGCAGGTTTATTATATATAGACAGTGATGTGATGGGTAATATTAAAACTAAAATTAGGAATGAATATTCTTAATGACTTATTTAGTAAATCAAAATTGTATTAAATGTAAATTGATGGATTGCGTTGATGTATGTCCAGTAGACTGTTTCTACGAAGGAAAAAATATGCTTGTAATTAAGCCTGATGAGTGTATAGATTGTGGCGTTTGTGAACCGGAGTGCCCTGTTGATGCAATCAAAGCTGACACAGAACCTGGAAGCGAAAAATGGTTAGAATTGAATAAAAATTATTCTGAAATCTGGCCAAATATAACTGAAAAAAAAGATCCTCCAGCGGATCATGAAAAATATAAAGATGAGCAAGATAAGTTTAAAAAGTATTTTAAAGAAAACATTTAAAAAAAAAACAATAAAAAAAGTTAAAAAAAAAGTAATTAAAAAACCAAAATCAAATCCTAATAAAGTTTTACTAAAAAAGTCAAAAAAAATAATAAAATCTAAAGTTAAAAAAAATAAGATTAAAAAACAGTTAAATAAAGCTGAGACTAAATCAGATACAAAAACAGACAATCTAAGAATTTCAAAAAGTAACGAAATAAAGCCAGAAATAAAAAAAGTAAAAAAACAAGAAACAGAAAAGAGGGAATATAAAGTAAAAGATTACATTGTATACCCCAAACATGGTGTGGGTCAAATTACAGAATTTAAAAAAATCAACATTGGTGGGATTGATGTTGAAACATATGTTATAAAATTTGAAAAAGATAAAGCTAATGGAATGGTTCCAGTAAATAAACAGTCTCATCTTCGTCACTTAGCAACTATTAACCAAGTTAATAAATGTATCTCTATTCTTAAAAGCAAACCAAAAATAAAAAGATCTATGTGGAGTAGAAGGGCACAAGAATATGAAGCAAAGATCTCATCGGGTAAAATTTATGAACTTGCAGAGGTGGTGAGAGACCTAAATAAAGGTGATGATCTAATGGTTGATCAATCTTATAGTGAAAGACAACTTTTTGAAAAAGCTTATGAGAGAATATTATCAGAATTTCAAATTATACTTAATATATCTTTAGAGGATACCCAGAAAAAGTTAGACAAAGCCTTAAAAAGAAACTTAGTGGATCAACCTAAAACATCTCCATCAACAAAACCTTCAGCATCTAACTTGCCTCAAGTGGAAGATACGATTACTGAGGCGGAAACAGATAATGAAACACCTTTAGAGGAATAAAAAAAACGCCTCTCACACTTTACGTTATGAGAAGCGTTTTTAATAAAGAATACTAAGTTATTATCTTCTTCTTCTTTTCTTAGCTTTTTTCTTAGCTTTTTTCTTAGCTTTCTTTGCTTTTTTTCTTCTCTTAGGCATCTTTAGCTCCCTTTTTTAGTTAAACGAATCAAATTGATTCGCTGTTATGTTATTTTTATTTTTTTATACACGTTATGTCAATTCTTTAATTAAAAGAAAAATTTTATAAAAAAAAATTAATTGATTAATTATTTTTTTTAATTAAATGTTAAAAAAAGTTAATGTTTATGCGCTTTATAATCAAATTTCAACTTGAATTAATAAAGTTTTTCTAAATCTTCTTTATATTTTTCTAAAATTTTTTTTCTTTTTAATTTTAATGTTGGTGTTAACATTCCATTTTCAATTGAAAATTCTTCTTTAATTAATTTAAATTTTTTAACTTTTTCTACTAAAGATAAAGTTTTATTTAAATTTTCTAAAAAAATTTCAATTTCTTTTCTATTTTCTGTACTTTCAGTAACAATCAACGCTACCAAATAAGTTTTCTTATCTCCATAAACAAAACTTTGTTTAATTTTTTCATTTAAACATAATAAATTTTCAATTTTAGATGGTGAAATGTTATCTCCACCAAGACTAACTATTATTTCTTTTTTTCTATCAGTGATTTTTAAATTTCCATCTTCAGTGATCTCTCCAATGTCACCAGTATGCAACCAGCCATCTATTATGACATCAGATGTCTCTTTTTTCATATTCCAATAACCAAGCATGACATTTTCACCTTTTACTAAAATTTCACCATCTTCAGCTATATTTACCTGGTTTGTTTTAAAAGGAGGCCCAACTGTGTCGATTCTGATTTTTCCAGGAATATTACAGCTCACAACAGGTGAGGCCTCGGTAAGGCCGTAACCTTGAAGAGTGGGTAATCCTATAGCGTTTAAAAATTCTCCAATTTTTTGGTCTAAGGCGCCACCCCCAGATACAAAGGCCTTTAGTTTTCCACCGAACTGATTTTTAATCTTTTTTCTTACTAGTTTTTCACAAAAGAAATTAATCAATTTTTCTCTAAATGCTAAATTCTCATTATTAAGTTTTTTAATTCCGAGTGAAATCGTGGATGAAATCAATTTTTTTTTGAAACCTTTCTGTTTTGAAAAATTAATTGAAATTTTGCTGTATAAATTTTGATAAAATCTTGGGACAGCTGTCATAATTGTAGGTTTTGCAATAGACATATTTGATAACAACTTCTCTAGACTTTCAGCATAATAAATTTTTGCACCAAGCGAAATTTGAACAAATTGAACTGCATGCTCATATGAATGAGATAACGGTAACCATGTCAAAAAAGTAGGTTCACTATTTTGAACTAATTGATTTAATATTTCTTGAGCACCTTCACAATTTGATAAAATTCCTCCATGACTAAGCATTACTCCTTTAGGATTGCCAGTTGTGCCAGATGTATAAATGATGCAAGCAAGATCTTTTCTTTCAAGATTTTGATTAAAACTAATATGAGGATTTGATTTATTTTTTTTTGAATGTTCATTAAAAATATTTTCTATATTCTCAACTCTTTCATTTAAGTTTTCAATGGATAAAACTTTAATCTCATCAGAGATAAATTTTTCAATTTTTTTTAATTGGATTTCATTAGAGACGATACAAATTTTTGGCTTACAATCATTAATAATGTACTCATAGTCTTTCTCTGAATAAGTTGTAAACAATGGTACCGTGACACCACCTGCATTCATTATTGATATATCAGAGATAAGCCATTCAGGTCGATTTTCAGATAATAAGATGCACCGGTCTCCTTTATTCAACTTTGTTCTTAAATGTTCAGATAAAATTTGAATTTTTGATGCAACTTGTTGCCAAGTTAAAAAATCTTTTTCATTTTCTTTTAACCATTTTAAAAATGGTTTTTCAGAAACTGAATCTATTTCTTTATACTTTGTAAAAAAAAGTTCTACTAAACTGTTTATTCTACTTAATTGCATAGTTTGGTGGGCGAAGAGAGAATCGAACTCTCACTTCTTGCGAAACACGATTTTGAGTCGTGCGCGTCTACCAGTTCCGCCATTCGCCCTTAATTATTTAATAATTAATTAAATAGTATAAGAAGTAAAATTATAATAAAACCAAAAAATGTTTAATAATCTTTATAAAAAATGTTTAGAATTAGCAGCTCACAAAAGTTCAAAATTATATTTAGCTGTTGTCTCTTTTATTGAAAGTTCATTTTTTCCGATTCCCCCAGACGTAATGATCATACCTATGGTAATTTCAAAAAAAAATGAGTTTATAAAGATTTTCATTATAACGACAATTTTCTCAGTTTTGGGCGGTATTCTTGGTTATTTTATTGGAGCATTTTTTTTTGATTTTGGATCAAAAATTATGAGCTTTTACGACTATGAAGATAAATTGTCTATTATTAAAAATAATCTGGTCAGTAGTGATGGTTTTTACGCATGGCTGAGTATTCTTTTTTTAGCAGGTTTTACTCCTCTTCCTTATAAAGTTTTTACTATAGCTAGTGGTCTAATAGGATTTAATTTTTTTATATTTATTTTTATAAGCATAATTTCAAGAGGTTTGCGTTTTTACATAGTTGCATACTTATCTTATAAATTCGGCGATTTATTCACTAAATTTATGCATGAACATGGCGCTAAATGGTTTACAATTCTAGGAATCTTAATTGTTGTTATTTTTATGATAATTTATTTAATTTTTAAATCCCATGTTTAATTTAAAAGCTGAATTTTACTTAAAAATAATTTTTTTATTTAGTTTAGTTGCATTAATTTCTGCATATTTTATAGAACATGTTCTTGGGCATCAACCTTGTAATTTATGTTTAATAGAAAGAATTCCCTATGGATTAAGTATTATTTTGATAATCATAATATTTGTTTTTAAAAAAAGTGAGAAATTTATTATTTTATTATTAATTCTCACTTCTGTTTTTTCTCTTTCAATATCAATATATCATTACGGTATAGAGCAAGGATTTTTTCAAGAATCAGCTGTTTGTAACGTAAAAAATTTTACTGAAAACATTGAAAAAGAGGATTTACTTAAACAATTAAATGAGAGAATTATTAGCTGTAAAGATGTGACATTTAGGATTTTTGGATTATCACTAACAAGTATTAATATTCTAATAAGTTTATTATTTATTTCTATCTTATCAAAAGTTTTTATAATTTATGAAAAAAACAGATATTAAAGTTGAGGAGTTTATTAGAGTTGACCATGCTGGTGAGAGAGGTGCTGTAAAAATTTATGAAGGTCAATTATTAGCTTTAAATACAATTATTAAAAATGATGATTTGAAAAAAACTATAGAAGATATGAAAGTGCATGAGATAGAACATTGTCAATTTTTTGAAAGTGAAATTAAAAAAAGGAATATTGAACCAACAAAATTTTTACCTTTATGGGATTTATTAGGTATAGGCTTAGGGTTTGGATCGACTTTATTAGGAAAAAAAGCAGCGATGCTATGTACCGCATCGGTTGAAGAGGTAATTGACAAACATTATTTAAGTCAAATCAATCAATTGGGCCCGGAAGAAAAGGAATTAAAAAAAAAGATAACTAAGTTTAGACAAGATGAACTTCATCATAAGGATATAGCTTATGAAGAAGGTGCTTCAAAAAAAGGACTTTATTCAATTATGGATAAAATTATTAAAACAGGTTCAAAAATAGCAATTCGTATTTCGGAAAAAGTATAAGTCTTAAGCCTCTAATTCGACATCCCAATATAAATAATCCATCCAACTTTTATGTAAATAATTTGGGGGAAAATTTTTACCATTACGATGCAAATCTTCTGTGGAGGGTTGAAAAGGATATTGAGTAAGATTCATACCAGATGATTTCAATAATTTTCCACCTTTCTTTACATTGCAAGAGGAGCAAGCTGTCACAACATTATCCCAGTTTGTTTCTCCACCTTTGGACCTAGGTAGTAAATGATCAAATGTTAGTTCATCTCCACTCCCACAATATTGACAAGAAAACTTATCTCTTAAAAAAACATTAAATCTTGTAAAGCTTGGTCTTGACTGAGGAACAATATAATCTTTTAAAGCAATAACACTTGGTAATTCCATATTAAATGATGGACTTCTTACAACTCTGTCATAGGTGCTTACTATAATAACTCTATCTAGAAATACCGATTTGACAGTATCTTGCCATGACCATAATGATAATGGATAGTAACTTAATGGTCTATAATCTGCATTCAAAACTAATGCTGGACATTTTTCTAAAGAAAGACCCTGTTCAATAAAATTATTCATTGCTTATTTCTAACTCAATTAAATCTTTATTTCAATATTTTGTAAACATTAAATTTTTTTTAATATAATCTAATGCAATACTTGATGCTTCGATAGGAATATGATGGTCGCAGTTTTCAATTAAATGAGTTTCTATTTTAACTTTGTTTCTAATAAAAAAATCTTTTGCTTCTAACATAAAATTAGGTGATACTACTTGATCAGAGTCACCGTGAACAAGTAAAGTAGGAGTTGAAACTTTTTTTCTAGATTTTAAATCTTCTTGATTGATAATTTTCCCTGAAAATCCAACAATACATCCATATTCTTGATCTGAAATTAACCCTAAATTTATAGACATCATACAGCCCTGACTAAATCCAGATAAACAAATTTTATTATTTTCTAAATTAAATTCTTTTTTAACCTCCTGAATGAATACATTTAACTTTTTTTCTGCTTTTTTAGTTTCATTCAAAATATATTCAGAATTATCTTTGGTTAAATCAAACCATTGATATCCAGATGGATTGATTGGACATTTTTCATGTCCATTTGGACAAATAAATATTGTATTTGGTAAATGCCTTTTCCAATTCAAAGACAACATGCTTATATCTTTTCCATCTCCTCCATAACCATGTAATAAAATAACTGCACTTTGAATCTTTACATTTTTTTCTGGTTTAATTAAGGTTGATTCTAGACAAAATGTCATACATTATGATTTATGTTTTTTTATTTTTAAAACAACTTACAATACAATAATGATCACTGAAATATTAGTAAAAATATTATCAATAACTTTATTGATAGGTGTCGGTGTTGTTCTTATACTCGGTATAGGTACATTATTTAAAGGTGGAGAAACCAGTAAAAAATATTCAAATAAATTGATGCAATTAAGAGTTTTATTACAATTTATTGCAATTATAGCTCTAGTAAGTTTTGCATATTTTTTTAAGAACTAATTATAATTACTTAGCCATTTAATAAAATTTTCATCTCCAAAATCTATTGAACCAATAATTCTAGCAAATTCTAAACCATCTTTATCAAATAAAATTGATGTTGGAATTCCTCTTAAACTAAATTTTTTTGCTAAAGTTATTGGAGGATCAAAATAAATTTCTAGATTTTTAATTTGCAAATCCTCAAAAAAAGAAACTGATTTTTCAACTCCATCTTTCCCTACATTAATCGGAAATATTTTAAGGTTGTCTAAATTTTCATGTGTTTGTAATAAATCTAGAGAGGGCATCTCCTCTTTACAGGGAGCACACCAAGTAGCCCAGAAATTTAAGATAACTAATTTTCCCTTGAATTCTTTAAGATTTAATTGCTCATTTTTATCGTTAAAAAACGTTAAACCATCATATTTTTTTAATTTTTTATTGATTACGAGATTTTTTATATCGATAACTTCATTCGCAAAAGAATTCGACATTAAAAATATAAATAATATTAAAAATCTCATGTTAAATAGGTATAACTAATTATCATGACAAAAAATAAAAACAACAGAGCAATATGGGGCACCAGAATAAAGAGTAATATGTCTCAAAGTTTGCTTAAATTTGGTAATTCTTTAAATGTAGATAAAAGACTTTATAAAGAAGATATTGCTGGGTCAATAGCTCATGTGGAAATGTTATTTAAACAAAAAATTATCTCATTTAAAATTAAAAATAAAATTATTTATGGTTTGAGTAAAATAGAAAAAGAAATTTCAAACAAAAAATTTGAGTTTAACCAAAATTATGAAGATATACATATCAATATTGAAAAAAGACTTTTTCAAATTATAGGCGAAGAAGCGGGATATATTCATACTGGTCGTTCAAGAAATGACCAAGTTATAACAGATTTTAAAATTTGGATAAGATCCTCAATCAAAGAAATAAACATATTAATAAATAAAATTATTCATAGCACATTAAACTTAGCATCAAAAAATATAGATACTATAATGCCTGGCTTTACACACCTTAAAAACGCGCAACCAGTTTCTTTTGCACACTATCTATTGGCTTATGTAGAAATGTTTGAAAGAGATAAAAAAAAATTTAATCATGCTTTAAATAATCTTGATGAAAATCCGTTAGGTGTTGCAGCTTTAACAGGAACTTCTTTCAACATAGATAGAAATTATACAAGTAAAAAACTTGGATTTAAAAAACCAACTAATAATTCAATTGATACAGTCTCTGATCGAGATTTTGTTTTAGATTTTTTATATAATGCCTCAGTCTGTTCAATGCATATTTCTCGAATAGCAGAGGAATTGATTATATGGAATTCAGATGGTTTCAAGCTAATAAATTTGTCTGACAAAATAGTAACTGGCTCGTCAATAATGCCTCAAAAAAAAAATCCAGATCTTCTTGAATACTTAAGAGGTAAAACAGGAAGTGCGTATGGTAATTTATTTTCAATGTTAACTATATTAAAGGGACTTCCATTATCATATTTTAAAGATCTTCAAGACGACAAAAAGCTTATTTTTGATACCAATGATACACTGGTAAATTGTCTTAAAATTTTTAATGAAATTTTAAAAAATTGTACTCCTAATAAAAAAATTATGTTAGAGCTAGCTAATACCGGTTACACTACGGCGACAGACCTAGCAGACTATCTTGTTAAAAATCATTCATTGTCATTTAGAAAGGCCTATGAAATAACAGCCTCAATAATAAATTTTGCTGAAAAGAAAAAAAGAAAACTTGGTGAACTTTCCATGGAAGAATTAAGAAAGTTTGAACCAAAACTTACAAATGATGTTTTAAAAGTGTTTGATTTAAAGAATTCTGTTAATTCTAAGAAATCATATGGCGGAACATCTTTTGATAATATTAAAAAAATGATAATTAAATATAGAAAACAAATATGAGTAAAAAAATACTATTAACTTTGTTATTGAGCTGCATAATTTTTTCTTGTGGAAAAAAAGGAGATCCTGAGTATAAAAAATCCAAAAAAAATAATGTGCAAATCTTAATTAAAAACAATGCTTAATGAAATATATTAAAAATAAACTAACAATTGAAAAAATAAGTATTCAAAATATAGCAAAGAGATTTGGTACCCCTTCTTATTGTTATTCGCATAATCAGTTAAAAAAAAATATTGTTAATTTTAAAAAGAGTTTTAAATCTTTTTCTCCTCTAATATGTTTTGCTATTAAATCAAATACTAATGTAAGTTTAATTAAAGAGATTAAAAAGTTTGGACTAGGTGCTGATGTTGTTTCAATGGGTGAATTAATGATTGCTTTAAAAGCAGGGATTAATCCAAAAAAAATTGTTTTTTCTGGAGTTGGCAAAACATCTAAAGAGATTAGTTTTGCAATAGATAAAAATATATTACTAATTAACGCTGAGTCAAAAAGTGAAATCCAGGAGATTAATCGTGTCGGTAAATTAAAAGGCAAAAAGGTACAAATTGGTATAAGGCTCAACCCAAATACAGACGCAAAAACTTTAAATCAGATTTCGACAGGGAAAAAAGAAAATAAATTTGGTGTAAATGA
This sequence comes from uncultured Pelagibacteraceae bacterium, assembly GCA_902595125.1. Classification (GTDB taxonomy): domain Bacteria; phylum Pseudomonadota; class Alphaproteobacteria; order Pelagibacterales; family Pelagibacteraceae; genus Pelagibacter. The sequence goes on along the minus strand of CACJOY010000005.1, from coordinate 25,838 downwards.
AAAAGAATTTTTGGAACTTATAAATTATTGTAAAATTTCAAATAATTTGAAACCAATATGTCTAAGTGTTCATATTGGAAGTCAAATTTTAGATAATAGACCTTATGAAAAAATGCTTAAAGTTGTAGATAAAATTATTGATAAAAGTAATCACAAATTTGAATTTATTGATTTAGGTGGAGGTATGGGTATTTCTTATGATGAAAAAGACAAGAAACTTAATTACAATAGATATAGTAAAGAAATTGAAAAATTTTTAAAAAAACATAAATCTAAAGTCATTTTTGAGCCAGGTAGATCTATAATTGGAAATACTGGCATTTTGGTTTCTAAAGTAATTTATATTAAAAAAAATAAAGAAAAAAATTTTGTAATTCTTGATGCTGCTATGAACGATTTCATGAGGCCTGCTTTATACGGAGCTTCTCATAAAACATTACCCTCTATTAGAATAAGAAAAAAAATAAAAAAATCCTACGAATTTGTTGGACCTATTTGTGAAAGCACTGATAAATTTTCAAGTTTAAATAAATTTCAAGAAATTAAAGAAAAAGATCTTATAGTAATATGTGATGTAGGTGCTTATGGTATGTCTTTAAGCTCAAACTATAACATGAGACCAAAACCTCCAGAATTATTAATTAATGGATCAAAAATAAAAGTTATTAGAAAAAGACAAAAGCATAAAGATTTTCTATAGCTTTTGATAGGAATGATAAAAAAATCGATATTTTTAATTTTCTTTTTTACAGGAATTGTTGTTATTTCCCTTTTATTTATACCTTCATTTTTTCTACCTCAAAAAATAGCACTTTATGGTGGCAAGTTAATGGGTTATTGGACTGGTTTTTGTTTAAACTTTTTTTTATCTACTAAAATTACAGTAAAAGGAAAAGAAAATATTATACTTAATCAAAAATTTTTTATTGCCTCATCTCACCAATCAATGTTTGAAACATTTTACTTACAAACACTTTTTAACTCGCCAATTTTCATATTAAAAAAAGAATTACTTTTTGTTCCCTTATTTGGATGGTATTTAAAAAAAATTGGATCTATATCAATTAAAAGAAATAAAATTTCAAAAAGTAATCTTGATTTTTATGAAAATATTTCTCAAGCAATTTCCATTACTAATAGACCTATAATTATTTTTCCTCAGGGTACAAGAGTTTTACCGCATGAAAGGCCACCATTTAAAAAAGGTGCATCAAAAATATATGAAAAATTAAAAATTTCCTGTCAACCGATAGCAATAAACTCTGGATATGTTTGGCCCAAAACTGGAATTAATCAGAGCCACAAATCGATTACAATATCAATCTTAAAACCTATATCAGCTGATCTCTCTAAGGATGAATTTCTCAAAATTTTAGAAAATAATATTTACTCAGAACTAGACTTGTTGAATTAACCTTTCATTGGCATTACTACATAAATACTATCAAAATCACCTGGATCTTTTATTAAAGCAGGTGAGCCAGTGTCATTTAAAAAAATTTCTATCTTTTCACCATCAATTTGTGACGCAACATCAATTAAATATCTAGAATTGAAGCTAATTTCTAAATCATGTTCAAAATTTACAATTATTGTCTCTTTTCCATCTCCACTATTTGTATTATTCACTGATAAATTCAAAGTATCTTTTGTGAGATTAAATTTAACTCCATCTTTTTTATCCAAAGATACAGAAGCAACTCTATCTACAGAGTCTAAAAAAATTTTTAACCCCACTTCTAATTTTTTTTGATTGTTCTTTGGAATAACCTGAATATAATTTGGAAATTTTCCATCAATTAATTTAGAAATTAATATACTGTTATTTAATTCAAATTTTATTTTGGACTTTACATTTGAAATTTTAACTTCTCCATCATAATTCTCTAATAAAGAGGATAGTTGAAAAATAGTTTTTTTGGGTAAAATGACTGGATCAAAGTTTATCTTTTGATCTAATCTTATCTTTGAGATCGACATTCTGTGACTATCAGTTGCAACTGCTGTTAAATAATTTTTATCTTCTACCTCTGTTTGATGAATATAAATCCCACTTAAATAATGTCTTGTTTCATCATTTGAAACAGAAAATTTACATTTATTAAGTAATTTTAATAATTGTTTTGATTTTATTGAAAATTCGTTCTCATTAAAATTTTCATCTGTCAAAGGAAATTCTGAAGCATTTATGCAATTTAAATTAAAAATTGATTTTTCAGACTCTAAATGTAATTTACTTGAGTCAGTCAAAGTTAAATTGATTTTTTTACCTGAGGTAAACTTTCTTATAATATCATACATAATTGATGAAGTTGTAGTAGTTTTGCCTTCCTCTAGAACTTCAATATTTTCTAATTGATGAATAAAAATTAGATCCAAATCAGTAGCGGTAATAGTTAACTTGGTGCTTTGAACATCAAGTAATATATTTGACAATATTGGAAGAGTGCTTCTTTTTTCAATTACGCCCTGACAATAGTTTAATGCTTGTTGTAAATCTTGTTGATTAATATTAAATTTCATTTTCTTTATTATTATATAAGATCTGATTTTTTAACTTGTTTATACTATCAACCATTGAGGAATCATTTTCCTTGAGTTTTTCAATGGTTTTTACGGAATGTATTATTGTGGTATGATCCCTATTGGAGAATTCTCTTCCAATTTCAGGCAGTGATTTTGATGTTAAGATTTTAGTTAAATAGATAGCAGTCTGTCGTGGTCTAACCAAATATCTTGATCTACGTGATGATAGCATTTCATTTTTACTTATTTTAAAATATTTACAAACCAAAGTTTGGATTAAATCGATTGTAACTTTATTTTCTGAGAGATTTAATAAGTCTTTTAGAACTATTTTTGTTTCAGCTAAATTTGGAATTTTATTATAAATTCTAGAAAAAGAAACTATCCTATTGATTGCACCTGTGAGCTCTCTAACGCTTGCTGAGATTTCAGTGCTAATAAAATCCTGAATTTCTTTCGAAATTTTTAATTTGTCAGGATACAAGCTGCTTAATTCGTCAGTTTTTTTTTCAACAATTTTTTTTCTTAAGTCATAATCTGGTTTCTGAATATCAACAACTAGGCCACCAGAAAATCTAGATTTAATTCTTTCTTGAATACGAGACAGTTTATTTGGTGCTCTATCAGCAGAAAGAATTATTTGTGATCCTTTATCAATTAATGCATTAAAAGTATGAAAAAACTCCTCTTGCATTGCTTCTTTTCCGTTCATAAACTGTATGTCGTCAATTAATAAAACGTCTGTATTTCTGAAATACTCTTTAAATTTAACCATTTCGTTTGATTTAATTGATTTTACAAATTGATACATAAAACGTTCTGCAGAAATAAACATTACTTTATTATTTTTTTTCAATTCAAAACCAATAGAATTTAATAAATGTGTTTTTCCCATTCCCACACCTCCATAAATATAAAGTGGATTATAATGAGAAATATTTTCTGAAACTTTTAAAGAAGCTTCATAAGCTAATTTATTACTTGATCCAATGATAAAGTTGTCAAACCTTTTATTTGGATCTATACGATTATACTGAAGATAAGAATCTTTTATAAAAGAAATATTTTCTACACTTTCTTTTTTATTAAATTCCTTAATATTGATTTCTTTGTTGTCAATTTTTTCATCAATTTTAAATTCTATTCTTATCAAATCCTTCTTATAATTTTTTATTAATTGTAAAATTTGGTCTAAGTACCTAGAAGTAATCCAATCCCTTATAAATCTTGTTGGTACAGATAATATTAGATAATTATTTAATTCTTCTACAAAACTTATTTTTTTTAGCCAACTTTCATAAATATCTTTTCCTAAGTTATTCCGCAAATCATTCTGGATTAAATTCCAATCTAACTCATTAGCGTTTAATTTTTTATTTTTATAAGAATTATTCATTTTTAGGGGAAACTTGAGATAGAACCTTAATGAAAGTTTTGCAACAAATAAATTGTGATAATCAAAAAAAAATAAAATCTATGATTGTGTATTTTTTTTTTTTTCAAAAATTCTTTGACAAAAATTTTTTTTATGTATTAAAAAATAAATAAAATTTATGATTGAAATAAAATAAACTAAAATTTACTAAGTCTAAATATTGTAAATTAAGATTTATGATTCATATATGATGCGTATGCTTTAAGTTGAATCAACCAGAAGTATTTAACTTATATTAATGCAATCTTTTTAGTAATTCTTGAGACATTTCTTGAAGCGTTTTGTCTTTTAATGATTCCTGTCTTTGCAATCTTTGTTAGTTCAGAATTCAACTTAGGTAAGAACTTTAGAGCATCTGATTTTTTTTTATTTTCAATCAGCAAGTTCATTTTCTTTAGTGCATTCTTATATCTACTTTTTCTAGCTTTATTAACAGCAGTCTGTTTTGATATTCTTCGAATTCTTTTAATTGCTGATTTAGTATTTGCCATACGCGCAGGGGTATAACTGCAGAATTTATATTGGTCAATCAAATAATTTATTATTTTTGGCAATTATTACAAAAGAATGTGGATCTATTAGAAATAATTTTTTTTTGTATAAATCCAGTACAAAACAATCTTTTACAAGCTAAACCTTCTCTTTGATAAACTTTAAAATTTTTTTGAAAATTTCCTTCTTTACCTGAAATATTTTTAAAATCTCTTATACTTGAGCCTCCTTTATTTATTGCATCAGAAAGAACTTTTTTTGAATTTTTAATGATTTCTTTACATTCTATTTTATTCACAAGACCTGCTTTTTTATTAGGATTAATCTTGCTCAAAAACAAGATTTCACTTGCATAAATATTACCAATTCCAGATACAAAATTTTGATCTAATAAAAAATTTTTAATTTTTTTTTCTTTTTTTTTTAAATAATTAATAACATAATTTTCATTAAACTTTGGATTGAATGGTTCGGGACCAAGACGACTAAATTTTTTAATTAATAAATCTTTATTTCTTATTATTTGAAAAAATCCAAATCTTCGTGGATCATTATAAACAACTTTTAAATTTTTAAATATAATTTCTAAGTGATTGTGTTTTTTTGGTAATAAAGGTGAGCTATAAAAACTCGTATTAGTTAACATTTTTTTTTTTTTATTTTCAATAATATGGATTGTTCCAGACATTCCGAGATGTAAAACGCAATATCCTTTTTTTGATAAATATAAAATTAAATATTTTGAAATTCTTTCTACTTTAATTATTTTTTGATTTTTTAAGAAATTTGAAAAATTTAACGGTATCTTAAACCTTAAATTTCTATTTCTAACTAACACTTTTATTACTTTTTTTTGTTTAATCTTTTTTTCTAACGACCGTCTAACTATTTCTACTTCTGGTAATTCTGGCATTTGATACTATATTCAATATATAATTTAATTTTATGCAACAATATCTACAAAATAAAAAAGGACTAGTACAAAATGTCTTTAATCAAGTTTATGACCAATATGATTTGATGAATGATTTTATGTCTCTTGGGGTTCACCGTTTATGGAAGAAAAATTTAATAAACATGATGAATGCTTCAAAAAATCAAAAATTAATAGATGTGGCATGTGGTACAGGCGATATAGCAAAACTTTTTTTAAAATATGTTAACAAATCCTCAGAAGTTACTTGCGCAGATCCAAACCAAGGAATGATTAAAAAAGGTAAAGAAAAATTGAAAGATTTCAAACAGCTAAATTGGATTATTTCTAGCGCTGAAAGTCTTCCAATTTCAAAAGGCTCGTTTGATTTTTATTCAATAAGCTTTGGATTAAGAAATACAAAAAATTTAAAAAAAGTACTGTCAGAGGCTTATAGAGTGCTAAAACCAGGTGGTCGTTTTTTATGCCTTGAATTTTCTAAAGTAGATAATTCTGGTTTAAATTTTATCTATAAAAATTATTCCAAAATTATACCCTCAATAGGAAAATTAGTTGTAGGAGAAAAAGAGCCTTACGAATATCTTATCAAAAGTATAAATAATTTTCTTAATCAAGATGAATTAATTTCATTAATGATGGATAGTGGTTTTAAAAAATGTAGTTATAGAAATTTATCTGGCGGGATAGTTTCAATACATAGTGGATGGAAAATTTAATGTTAAGAAAAATAATTATCTTATTCAAACTTGCAAGAAAAGTGGCTATGTCAGATATTTTAAATATAACTTCAAAATTCAAAAAGCCTCCTTTAATTATAAAAATATTATTTAAAATTCTATCATTTTCATTTTCTTCTAAAAAAAGATTTAATACAGATAAAGATGAGGGAGAAAGATTGTCTGACTCGTTAGAGTCAATGGGCACAACATTTATTAAACTTGGTCAATTTTTAGCTACAAGACCAGATATTATTGGTGAAGAACTTTCAAAAAAACTTGAAAATCTTCAGGACAGATTACCTCCTTTTTCACTTCTTCATGCAAAAGAAATAATAAAAAATGATTTAGGTGAAAATACTTATAACTCTATAATTAACTTGAGTGAGCCTGTAGCAGCCGCATCAATAGCACAGGTCCATAAAGCACAAATTAACGATGGTGGAATAATTAAAGATGTGGCTATAAAGATTTTAAGACCAGATATAAAAAAAATATTCAACGAAGAAATAGACGCTATGATGCTTTTTGCTTTTCTAGTTGAGTCTATTGTTAAAAAAACAAAAAGACTAAAACTAGTTGAGGTAGTTTTTTTACTTAAAGAAATCACAAATCTAGAAATGGATTTAAGATTCGAAGCAGCCGCTGCTAATGAATACGCTGAAAATACTAAAAATGATGTTGGATTCCAAGTTCCTCAAATTTATTGGAATTTTACAAGTGAAAATGTAATGACATTGGATTGGGTTGATGGTGTTTCAATCAGGGAAACTGAAGAACTTAAAAAAAGAAATTTAAATACTGAGAAAATTGCAGAAAATATTATTCAAAGTTTTTTAAGACATGCTGTTAGAGATGGTTTTTTCCACGCTGATATGCACCAAGGAAATATATTTATTAATAATAATGGCCACATTGTTCCCATTGACTTTGGAATAATGGGTAGGCTTGATAAAATGAGTAAAAGGTTTCTTGCAGAGATATTATTTGGTTTTATACAAAGAGACTATAGAAAAGTTGCTGAGGTACATTTAATGGCAGGCTTAGTCCCTAAAAATGTTCCTATTGACGATCTGGCTCAAGCACTTAGATCTATAGGAGAGCCAATTTTTGGGCAAGCTGTGAAGGATATTTCTGGTGGTAAATTATTAAAACAATTATTTGATGTTACAGAAAAATTTAATATGCAAACACAACCCCAACTTCTTATGTTGCAAAAAACTATGGTTGTTGTGGAAGGTGTTGCAAGAAAACTTAATCCAAACACAAATATTTGGACAACTTCAAAGCCAGTTCTTGAAAATTGGTTAAAAGAAACCAAAAACCCAATGACTACTATTAATGAAACAATTCAAAATACCACAGAAGCAATTAAAAGATTACCTGAATTTCCAGAAATAATGGATAAAGCAAATCAAGCCCTAACATATTTGGCTAGCGGTCAAATCCCTCAAGATTCTAATTCTTATACGGCATTAAATATAAAAAAAACAGAAATGACTGCTTTGAGAAATCAGTCTATTATTAGTTTATTAGTCCTTGTAATTTTAGGACTATTGGTATTTTAATTCTGATCATGACAGTTTTATCAAATAAGAAAATTCTATTTATAATTTGTGGCGGAATTTCTGCATATAAGAGTTTAGAGACAATTAGGTTGTTTAAAAAAAATAATGCTGAGATTAAAACTATTTTAACTAAAAGCGCCAAGGAATTTGTAACGCCTTTATCGATTGCCTCTTTGTCACAAGGTAAAGTTTACGAAGATCTTTTTAGTGTTGAAAATGAAAATGAAATGGATCACATTAGTTTATCAAGATGGGCTGACCTAATCATTGTTGTGCCAGCTACTGCAAATACTATTTCAAAACTTAGCCAAGGTTCATCTGAAGATTTAGCATCAACTGTGATATTAGCATCTAATAAACAAACTTTTTTAGTTCCAGCAATGAATGTTAGAATGTGGGAACATAAGTCAACAAAAGATAATTTAAAGAAGCTAAAAAGTTTTGGTTATAAAACTATTGGTCCAGTTATTGGTGATATGGCTTGTGGTGAGTATGGAGAAGGAAAAATGTCAGATCCATTAATTATTTTAAATGAAATAAATAATTTTTTTTTATATCAAAAAAAACATAAAAAAATTAAAGCACTAGTAACTGCTGGTCCTACAAAAGAGTACATTGACCCAGTTAGATTTATATCAAATAAATCAAGCGGTAAACAAGGCTATGAAATTGCAAAATCTTTATCAAAAAGAGGTTTTGAAACAACATTAATTACCGGACCAACTAATTTAGATATTGGTGATGAAATAAACTTAATTAAAGTTGAAACAGCTGAAGAGATGTTTAAAGCAACACAAGAAAGCTTGCCTGTAGATATAGCAATATTTTCTGCAGCTGTTGCTGATTTTAGAGTTAATAAAAAAGACACAAATAAAATTAAGAAACAAGACAAATTAACTCTAAACTTAGAAAAAAATATTGACATATTAAATTACGTTTCAAATCACAATTCCATGAGACCAAAATTAGTTATAGGTTTTGCAGCTGAAACTAATGATATTGATAAAAATGCACGATTAAAATTAGAAAACAAAAACTGTGATTGGATAATAGCTAATGATGTTTCGAAAAAAGACAGTGGTTTTGAATCTGACTATAATGAAGTAATCGTTTATTACAAAAATAAAAAAAATAATAAAGAAAAACTTGCATTTAAAAAAAAATCAGAAATATCAGAGGAAATTGTTGATAGAATAATTAATCAAATTAACTAATGGTTAAAGTACTGATTAAAAAATTAGATCCAAATGTGAAACTTCCTGAATACAAAACTTCTGGTGCTTCAGGAATGGATTTAATGGCATTCATTAAAAAACCAATAAATATTAAATCAAAAACGTCTTGTTTGGTCCCTACTGGAATAACCATTGCTTTTTCTAAAGAATATGAGATACAAATAAGACCTAGATCTGGTCTCGCGGTTAAAAAAAATATTAGTGTCTTAAATACACCTGGAACAATTGATAGCGATTATAGAGGGGAAATTAAAGTAATACTTTTTAATCATGGCAAGGTGGATTTCGCTATTAATAATGGTGATAGAATTGCTCAAATGGTCTTAACGCCAATTGTTAAAATGGAATTAAAGGAAACAGATAATTTACCAGAAACATCAAGGGGAGATAGTGGTTTTGGTTCTACAGGAAAATGAAAGGCAGTCTAAGCAAATCTCAAATTGAAAGATTTTCAAGACAATTAGTTCTTAAAAATATAGGTGCAAAGGGTCAAAAAAAAATTTTATCCTCTAAAATTTTAATTGTTGGGGTTGGTGGCTTGGGGTGTCCTGCTGCAGAAAACCTGGTAAGAGCTGGCATTGGCACCATTGGTCTTATAGACAATGACATAGTTGATCTTTCAAATATTCACAGACAAAGTTTATTTAGTTCTAAAGATATAAATAAATCAAAAGTTAGTGTGGCGGCAAAAAAACTCAAAGAAATAAATCCACTTACTAAAATTAAAACTTACAAATCAAGACTTAATAAGAATAATATTAGAAATATAATTGAAAATTACGAAATTGTAATTGATGGTTCAGACAATTTTAAAACTAAATTCTTGATTAATGATTGTTGTATAAAATTAAAAAAAAAATTAATTACAGGAGCAATAAGTAAATTTGATGGCCATGTATTTACATTTGATTTTAAAGATAAAAAAACAGCATCGTTAAAAAATTTTTATCAAGAGAAAAAAATTTCTGATGATATTTTAAATTGTGAATTTGATGGAGTTCTTGGCACAACTGCTTCAATAGTAGGAACAACACAAGCAAACGAAGCTCTAAAAATGATAATGGAAATTGGCCAAAACCTGAAAAATCAAATATTGATTATAGATCTTTTAAATTTAAATTTTAGAAAGATAAAATTTAAAAAATATCAAAGATAATGTAAAACTAAATTATGAAAACATTTATCTTTTTGATTTTAATTTGGGTTTTTTTTCCATTTCATGTCGTCTCAGATGAAACTTTTCTTTCATTAAAAAAAGGCAAGGTAAATGTAAGATATGGACCGAGTTTTGAGTCTCCAATAAAATTTGTTTATAAGAAAATTAATCTGCCAATTAAACAAATTGATAAAAAAGAAAACTGGAGAAGGATAATAGATTTAAAAAATAATAGTGGATGGATACATTGGTCACAACTTAAGACAAATAATTCTATAATCCCCTTAGAGGATAAAATTTTATTTAAAAAACCATCAAATTTTTCAAGACCAATTGCAAAAATCAAAAAAGGGAGAGTAATAATTGTTAAAAAATGTGAAAAAAATTGGTGTAAAATAGAAACTGGAAAATTTAGTGGTTGGATTAAAACAAACAATATTTGGGGATCAATTAATTAAAATTAATATAATTAATTTTTAAAAGGACTTTCTAAAACGCATGCTACTAAATGAATTCTTGCTTGTTCACCACCATTAAAAAAATTATGATATTTAGTGTTATTTGTTATCCAAACTTTACCATCTGCAGGTAAGTGTTTAGCAACATTTTCGATTACCATTGAACATCCCTTGTTAGTTATTATTGGTACATGAAGTCTACATTCTGGATCTTTATGCCAACTTAAAGTTGATCTTGGTTCTTTTAATAATAGCCTTACTCTACCTAGTTTAAATTTTTTCATTAAGATTTCATAAACCTCTTTAAAGTAAGTATTTTCAAATTCAGGAACTAATTGGGTATACTTAGACTCATCTATATCAATATCTCTTGCAACTTCCTTGCCAGTTTCGTCAGCTATAGTCCAGTATTTTCCTCTTATATTGTTACCTTTGATAGAATTTTCATCATTTGGAATTTGATTTAGTGAAATTGCTCCAAAATGTGTCACACCAGGAGAATTAAATTTTTTATTTTTTAATATCTTGTTTAAATCAGATTGTAATCTTGAAATATCAAAATTAAGATTTGGTACTTCATAAAAGTCATCAAAGTTAATTGTTGCCATATTTATTTCAATTTCATTTTTTTTAATTTAATCTTAAGTCAAACCTGTCTGCATTCATCACTTTGACCCATGCAGCTGTAAAATCTTTAATAAATTTATCTTTGGAATCGTCACACGCATAAACTTCAGCTAGAGCTCTAAGTTGGGAATTAGAACCAAGTATCAGGTCAACTCTCGTACCTTTCCATTTGGTTTTTTTTGTTTTTCGATCAATTCCAACAAATTTTTGCTCTGATTTGTCTGTTTCTTTCCAAGTTGTATTCATATCTAATAAGTTTAAAAAGTAATCATTGGTTAGCGCACCAGGTGCATTTGTAAATATACCATCTTTAGAATTGTCATAGTTTGTGTCCAAAACACGCATCCCACCTATAAGCACTATCATTTCAGGAGCCGTTAAACCCATTAATTGAGCTTTGTCTATTAATTTTTCTTCTGCAGATACGATGGATTTTTCACCATTTAAATAATTTCTAAAACCGTCTGCTTGTGGTTCTAACAAACCAAAAGAGTTGATATCAGTTTGGTCTTGTCTAGCATCTCCCCTACCTGCTGAGAATGGTACATTTATTTTATATCCAGCTTTCTTTGCTGCTATTTCAATACCAACACCACCAGCTAAAACAATTAAATCTGCCATCGAAACGTTTTTCTTTTTGCTGTCAAATTTGTCCTTAATTTTCCCCAAAACTTTGATAACTTTAGAGAGTTGCTTCGGGTTATTAACTTTCCAATTTTTTTGTGGCTCTAACATTATTCTTGCTCCATTAGCCCCACCTCTTTTATCAGAGCCTCTAAAAGTAGATGCTGAAGCCCATGCAGTAGACACCAATTCAGAAACTGATAATTTAGATTTAGAAACTTTTGATCTTAAATCATTGATATCTTTTGTTTTTAATTTATAATTTGGTTTATCAATTGGATCTTGCCAAATCAGCTCTTCTTTAGGAATATCTTTACCCAAATAGCAAGCTTTAGGACCCATATCTCTATGAGTTAGCTTAAACCACGCCCTTGCAAATGCATCATGAAATTCTTTTGGATTTTTATGAAAATGTTTTGTAATAGGCCCGTAACTTGGATCAACTTTCATTGAAATATCAGTTGTTTGCATCATAGGAGGATGAAAAACATTTTTATTGTGTGCATCAGGAACCATTTTTATCTTTTGTCCATTTTTCTTTGGTGTCCACTGATGAGCGCCTGCTGGACTTTTTGTAAGCTCCCATTCGTGATCATAAAGACAGTCTAAATAGCCCATATCCCATTGAATAGGATTTTGTGTCCAAGCTCCCTCTATACCGCTGCTTATTGTATCAACACCTTTTCCAGATTTATATCCGCTGTTCCATCCAGTAGACTGATCTTGAATTCTAGAAGCTTCTGGATCAGGACCTTTGTGCGACTCAGGCGCTGCTCCATGTGATTTTCCAAATGTATGACCACCAGCCACTAATGCAGCTGTTTCATAGTCATTCATGGCCATTCTACCGAATGTTTCTCTAATATCATGGGCCGCCAGCTTTGGATCTGGATTAGCATCAGGACCTTGTGGATTTACGTATATCAAACCCATGTGTGAAGCACCAAGTGGTTGTTCTAAATCTCTTTTTTTAGTGTATCTTTCTACACCTAACATTTCTTTTTCTGATCCCCAGTAAATATCATCCTCTGGTTCCCAAATATCTGTTCTTCCAGCGCCAAAACCAAATGTTTTAAATCCCATTGAGTCTAGTGCAACATTACCAACTAATATAAATAAATCTGCCCAAGATATCTTATTCCCATATTTTTTTTTAATTGGCCAAAGAAGCAATCTTGCCTTATCCAAGTTGACGTTATCTGGCCAAGAATTAAGTGGTGCAAATCTTTGATTTCCTGTTCCAGCTCCACCTCTGCCATCACCAGTTCTATATGTTCCTGCAGCGTGCCAAGCTAATCTTATAAAAAGAGGTCCATAATGACCATAATCAGCTGGCCACCATTCCTGTGAGTCTGTCATTAGTTTTTTTAAATCTTTTTTTAAAGCATCATAATTTAGTTTTTTAAATTCTTTTGCATAACTAAATTTTTTATCCATGGGATTAGATAGATTTGAGTGCTGACTAAGAATTTTTAGATTTAAGCTATTTGGCCAAAAGTCTCTCACTGATTGACCTCTTCCTGCAGAAAATTTTGCAGGTGTTCCTGCTCCTGTGAAAGGACACTTACTTAATTCTTTAACATTAAAAGATTTATCTTTTAAATTTTCTGTACTCATTTATTTTCCCCATGTAATTTAGTGTAAATCCTGTTTATAATGATTCTAAACAAGTGTCAATTGGTTAATAATGACGCTGGATTAATTGATAACTTAATCTTCAAGTTTCACTAGAACTTCAACAGACTTAATTTTCTTTCCATTAATTTTTCTTTTAATGTTTATAGGTCCTACATCTGAATTTTCTAGGTCGATGAGTTTTTCATTTTTTAAATCATAAAAATGATGATGATCTGTAACGTTGGTATCAAAATAGGTCTGGTTTGAATTTATAGGAATTTGTTTTAAATATCCTTTTTTTTCAAATGCATGAACTGTATTATAAATAGTTGCTAAAGATATTTTATTGTTTATCTTATTTTTAATTTTTTGTTCCAAGTCGTTTATAGTAAAATGAAATGTTTTTTCGGTACTAAATAAGACTTCACATATTTGAAGTCTTTGTTTTGTAGGTCTTAATCCAGAATTTCTTAGTTTATCTATATATTTCACGATTTTAACATATTGTTAGTTATAATTATTCTAAACTACTATTATAATTATATTATAAAATGCTAAAATCAAGTAAATAAGGAGTAATCAAGTTTATGAAAAAAAACTCTTACTCATATGACGAGCTTCTAAATTGTGGTGAAGGAAAGCTTTTTGGGCCAGGAAATGCAAAGTTACCTCTTCCTCCTATGCTCATGTTTGATAGAATAACAGAAATTAATGATAATAAAGGAGCTTTCAAAAAAGGATGTTTAAAAGCTGAATTAGATATTAAAAAAGATCTGTGGTTTTTTGATTGCCATTTTAGAGAAGACCCAGTGATGCCAGGATGTTTAGGTCTTGATGCTATGTGGCAACTGGTTGGTTTTTACTTAGGATGGATAGGAAACCCAGGAAAGGGAAGGGCTTTGGGTGTTGGAACTGTGAAATTTACTGGTGAAGTCTTACAAAACATAAAATTAGTAAGATATGAAATTGATATGAAAAAAATTATGTCTCCAGGAGGGACAACTGTCGGCTTAGCTAATGGAGTGGTATTAGCTGATGACAAAAAAATATATTCAGCGGATAGCTTAAAAGTAGGTCTATTTAAATAATGAGAAGGGTAGTGGTTACAGGTTTAGGAGTGGTATCTTGTTTAGGTAACAATCAAGAAGAAGTTCATCAATCTCTTTTAAATTCTAAATCTGGGATATCATTTAGTGAAGAATACAAAGAACACAATTTAAAAAGTCATGTACATGGTAAGCCAAAAATAAAACTTGAAGACCATATCGACAGAAAAACAATCAGATTTATGGGTTCAGGATCTGCTTATAATTACATTGCAATGAAAGAAGCGATTGCAGACTCTGGACTTGAAGAAAAAGAAGTAAGTAATTTTAAAACTGGAATTGTAATGGGTTCAGGAGGACCTTCAATTGAAAATGTAATTCTAGCAGCAGATAAAACTAGAGCGAAAACCCCAAAGTTAATGGGACCTTTTATTGTGCCAAGAACAATGGCAAGTACAGCATCTGCAACATTAGCAGTTCCTTTTAAAATTAAAGGAACAAATTATACAATGAGTTCTGCATGTGCAACTAGCGGACACTGTATAGGTAACTCTATGGAGTTAATTCAAATGGGTAAACAAGATGTTGTATTTGCAGGTGGTAGTGAAGAAATACATTGGGCCATGACTGCAATGTTTGATGCCATGACCGCTCTATCATCAAAATATAATGATACTCCAGAGACTGCATCAAGAGCGTACGATAAAACTAGAGATGGTTTTGTAATTGCTGGTGGTGGCGGTGTATTAGTGCTTGAAGAATACGAACATGCTAAAGCAAGAGGTGCTAAAATATATGCGGAATTAACTGGTTATGGAGCAACTTCAGATGGATATGATATGGTAGCACCATCAGGTGAAGGAGCTGTAAGATGTATGCAAATGGCAATGGCTACAGCTAAAAATAAAATTGATTATATTAATACTCACGGAACTTCTACTCCAGTTGGAGACATTACAGAATTAAATTCTGTTAAAAATACTTTTGGAGATAATATTCCAAAAATTAGTTCAACAAAATCTTTATCGGGTCATCCATTAGGAGCTGCGTCAGTTCATGAAGCAATTTATTGTTTAATCATGATGAAAAATAATTTTATTGCTGGATCAGCAAATATAAATGAAATGGATGAAGAGGCAAAAAAATTTCCAATAGTTGCAAAAACAGAAACTGGTGCAACTTTAAATACAGTAATGTCAAATAGCTTTGGTTTTGGTGGAACTAATGCTGCTTTAATTTTTGAAAAGGTTTAAATATGAGTTTAATGAAAGGTAAAAAAGGATTAATTATGGGTGTTGCCAATGAGAGATCTATTGCATGGGGTATTTCACAAAAACTTGCAGAAGCTGGAGCTGAACTTGCATTCACTTATCTTGGTGATGCTTTAAAAAAAAGAGTAATTCCTTTAGCTGAAAAATTAAATTCAAAAGTAACATTTAGCTGTGATGTTGAAAAAAAAGAAGACGTAACAAAATTATTTGAAGATGTAAAATCTCAATGGGGTGAAATTGATTTTGTAGTTCATGCAATTGCATTTTCAGATAAGTCAGAATTATCTGGTGAATATTTAAACACTACAAGAGAAAACTTTTTAAGAAGCATGTTAATTTCATGTTTCTCATTTACGGAAGTTGCAAAAGAAGCATCTAAAGTGATGAAGGAAGGTGGAAGTCTGATCACTCTAAGTTACGAAGCAAATAAAGCTATCCCAAATTACAATGTAATGGGTGTTTGTAAGGCTGCTTTAGAATCTAGCGTTAAGTATCTTGCAAGAGACTTGGGTGCTAAAGGTATGAGAGTAAATGCAATAAGTGCAGGACCTATTAAAACATTAGCTGCTTCAGCCATTGGAGATGCAAAATTCCTATATAAATGGAATGAAGACCATTCTTTACTAAAAAGAAACGTGGATATCCATGACGTTGGGAATTCAGCACTATATTTATTAAGCAGCCTTGCCAACGGAGTCACGGGTGAAATTCATTATGTTGATGCTGGATATAATAAAGTCGGGATGCCAGATCCTAAAAATTTTTCTTAGAACTGATAAAAAAAGACAAAAGTCAAGCTTGTTTTTTTTTAAAATCTTTAAAAGAACTTATGCCATCACAATATTTTGAAAATCTTACATTTTTTAAAGAAAAATTTTTAATAAATTCATCTTTAAGTTTTAAATCTGTATTTTTAAGTTCTAATATTTTTTTTTGCGAAAAAATTCGATTAAAATTTCCTAACATTAAATCAAAATAATTAATATTAAAATCATATGTAATTCTTCCATACTTGCATTTAAAGTATTTTCTGTTGTAAATAACTCTCAATTTAGGTGAAACTATTTCATCATATTTGTGATTTTTCATTAATAGATCATTTACTTTTTTATCATCTATATTACTTAATACTAATTTTTTTCGAAAATCTATCTCTGTTTCTTTAATTTCTAAATTCAAATTTTTGTCATTTTCATAATTTCTAACCCTAACTTTTTTTCTAGGCAATAACCCTTCTTCACTATCATTAAAATATTTTAAATATATAGTATCATAATAAGTTGAAATTATTTTTCTTTGAGGATAAAGATAAATCATTTGTAATTCAGTTATAAGATTTGTTAAATCATATCCAGTAACATCAAATTTTATTTCATATCTCTTCATTAATTTCTTGTTATTATGCTAAATTCGTCATTATAGAATTCTTTATTACATTTCACATTTGTAAAATTTATTTTTCCTCCACCAAATTCTTGTTTTTTTTTATATGCACTTAAACAAAATTTTGAAATATTTTTTCCTGATAATTTAAAAATATTTGCTATGCTACTATCTTTTGAAACAAGCCCATATTTTGAGTCTAAAATTTTTATATAATCAAAATCTCCTTTTGATTTCTCACCTAATGATACGCCTTTGTCATGACATTCTAAAAATTCTCCTTTTTTTACTTGGTAATTACCAAAAGATAAATCTAGACAATCATTGCCAGCTTTTTTTATTTTTATATTTGAAATATTTAGATCTGAAAAATCAAAATCAACTGCATCAAACAATGAGTCTTTAATTTCAATATTATCTATGTTTCCTTCAGATTTAATAATATTCAAAGCATCTTCACAATAAAAATTACTTGCATATATCTTAGTATTAGACAATTTTGCACTTATAATAGATGTACAACCGTTTAAATAATTAATATCATTTCCTGGTAAAAAATTAAGATTTGCAATATCTATCTCGTTTTCCAAAATGATCTCATGATTACTAAGATCTCCTGTAATAATTAATTTTGAATCTAAATTTTGAAATTTTACCGTAATTTTTTTTGGTTTTATATTTTCTTCAACATTTAATATATAAATAAATTTTTTATTAATATTATAGTCAATATTTTCTTTATCTTTATCAAATTTTAAAAACCTTACATTATCAAAATAATCTAAATTACCTATATTTATATTTGCTAATTTGATCGATGTACTATTTTTTTTAAGCTTTTGTCCCCTAGACAATATTTTATCATAATCTTTTTTTGATAGCTCTACACACCCCAAAACATCATCGACATTAAATTTCAAAAAACACTTATAAAATTTTTTATTATACATAAATGAGTAGCTATATCCGTGACTTTTATTCTCAATACTTAAAATGGGTTCATTATTATTTATAAAATCTTTAATTTTTTTTGTTAATAGTAAAAAATTTTTGCTAAATTCAATTTCTTCATTAATTTGATTTTCTTGAAAAAGTTTTCCCTCTTTGTGCATTTCCCCGTATGAATTTAATATTTCAACAGCAATACACTCCATTTTTTTTGATAAGTTTTTTTTACTTAAAACGTAATACTCATTCTTAAAATTTTCAAATTTAGAGATTAAAGAGTTTAAAATCTTACAATTTTTTTTTTCCTCCAAAATAGGAAAATTTACATTACCATCATAATAGAGAGGAATAAAAGTATTAGTATATGGTACATAAATATATCTTCTATTATGTTCTGGTAATGCGTGTTTTGCATATTTCAACATCAAAGACTCGAAAAAGGCATTATTGTGTACTCTATTTTTAAAAGTATTTGAATTCGCTAAATATATTGCATTTGAAACTATTTCCTCAGAATAATTTTTTTTGAGAAATTTTCTATTTTCTATTATGTAGGAATTCTTTATTTTTTGACTGTTGTAATACTCTAAAGATTCTTCGTCTTTGTTATAATTATACTCATCAATTTTTAAAATTGGTAGTTCTTGGATAAAATTTCTTTCAAGAAATTCTTTGGACGCATCTTCTTGTAAAATCGCTTTGTAAATTTTTCCATTGAATTTTACATCTACATTCGACGAATAATAACTTGGAAAACCTATATATCTTAAAATTGTAGTAAAAAAAATTTCATTATCGTTATTTCTGGTTCTTGGTAAAAATAATCTAAAACGTCTCATGCCCGACACACTATTATCATCAATAATCTTAACCTTTAAACTTGATATTGGCGGTCTTAAATGATCCTTCCAATTTCCCATTAGTCGAATTTTAGTTTGGATAAGATTGTTTTTATCGGTAAAAAGTTCAGCTTTAAACCATTTTTTATACTTTTTTTTAATATTGTCTTTTCTTTTTGTATCGCCGTCTACAAACGCTTCGAATAAGTTTTTATTAAAACCACTGCTATCTTTAGGTGAAAGTTTAAAATAAAATTCTTTAGGTATTGAGGTTGCAAAATTTATATCTGCATGAACGAAAGAATTAAAAAAAAGGAAGAAAAAAATAATTGTTAAATTTTTTCTAATTTTTATAAATCTCATAGGACAAGAGTTTCTCCTCGTTCTTTTTTATAAAATTTTCTAATCTCGAAATATTCAGAAATTCAATTGTACCGCTTATTAAGTAGAAATTTCCATCTTTTTTAATCGATACGTTGATACTTTTATTTTCTGAAATTAGCTCATTAATATTTTGATTGTTATTTTTTAGGGAAAAACTTAATGTAATTTTTGAAGTCTCTAAATTTTTTTTACCTGAAAACTCTAATATATTTTTTTTAAAAATTATACTTAATAAAGCTAAAATTAACAGTGAAACTATAGTTAAAATTATAGTAACCATAGTATCTACAGATGCAGTTATTCCAATAGTTAAAAGTAAAAAATAAATAACTAACTCATAGCTTGACCTTACTGGTGTTCTAAAACGAATGATTGACAAAGCACCAATCATACCAAGACTTAGGGCAATATTAGATCCAATTATCAATGTAATTGTATAGCCAATGATTGGTAATAATATTCCTAAATAGATGTGAAACTTATCTCTAAAATAGGTAAATCCATAAAAAGAATTAAAAAATATTATAGCAAAACCACTTATTGCACATATCAAATAGTTTAATAAAAATATTGCGTAATTTATATCTCCATAAGCAATTTTTTGATAAATATTATATAAAATTTCTAACATTATTTTATTAGACTACAGCCTGTTTAATCGAAAGTTTTACTTTACCTCTGTCAAAACCTATGACTTTAACTTTGACTTCATCACCTTCTTTGACAACATCAGTAACTTTAGCAACTCTTTTATCTGCTAATTCAGAAATATGAACAAGTCCATCCTGCTTTCCTAAAAAATTAACGAATGCACCAAATTCCATTATCTTCATTACTTTTCCTGAATAAATTTTATTTAGTTCAGCTTTTGCAGTGATGTCTTTGATCATTTGCATCGCGATATTTCTAGACTCTTCATCTGGAGCAGCAACTGTTACAACTCCTTCATCGTTAACATCAACTTTTGCACCTGATTTTTCAACAATTTCTCTGATTGTTGCTCCACCTTTTCCAATTACAGCTGCTATGTCTTTTTTATCAACAGTCACCTGTTCCATTTTAGGAGTGTGTTTGCCAACATCTTCTCTTGAAGCTGATAATGCTTTATTCATTTCGCTTAAGATGTGAATTCTTCCATCTTTAGCCTGTTTTAATGCCTGCTCCATGATTTCAAAAGTAATACCAGTAATCTTGATATCCATTTGAAGTGAAGTAATTCCATCTTTAGTTCCAGCAACTTTGAAGTCCATATCACCTAAATGATCTTCATCACCTAAAATATCTGATAGAACACTAAAATCATTACCCTCTTTAATTAAACCCATTGCAATACCTGCGACAGGCTCTTTAATTGGAACTCCAGCATCCATTAATGCTAAAGAAGCCCCACAAACAGTAGCCATTGAAGAAGAGCCATTAGACTCAGTAATTTCAGATACTATTCTAAAAGTATACGGGAAAGACTCTTTTGAAGGAAGTGAGGAATTTATTGCTCTCCAAGCTAATTTACCATGGCCAATCTCACGTCTTCCGG
This sequence comes from uncultured Pelagibacteraceae bacterium, assembly GCA_902595125.1. GTDB lineage: Bacteria > Pseudomonadota > Alphaproteobacteria > Pelagibacterales > Pelagibacteraceae > Pelagibacter. Next base: position 5,045 of record CACJOY010000005.1, on the reverse strand, counting down.
TTCCAATTCTTCCAGTTTCACCAACTGAGAAGGGAGGAAAATTATAGTGAAGCATAAATCTTTCTCTGTTTTGACCATCTAAGCTTTCTAGTCTTTGCTCATCATCAGATGTGCCTAAAGTAGTAACTACTATTGCTTGAGTTTCACCTCTAGTAAATAATGCAGAGCCATGAGTTCTTGGTAAAACTCCAACTTCACATGAAATAGCTCTTACATCAGACAAACCTCTGCCATCAATTCTATTTTTATTCTTGAGGATGTCAGTTCTTACGATAGATTTTTCTAAACTTTTTAATTGGCTGTTTACATCAAGATCAGTATAGTTTTCATCTTCTTCATAAAGTTTTTTAGCTTTATCAGTAATGTCTGAAATTTGGTTTGATCTATCTTGTTTATCTTTTGTTGCAAATGCCTTTTTAAGATCGTCAGTAAATGTTGCCTCGAGTTTTTTCTTAACCTCCGACAAGTCTTTTTTCTCAACAGACCATTCAGGCTTTCGACATTCTTTAGCAAGTTCTTCAATCATTTGTATCACTGGAACAAAACCCTCATGACCAAATTTAACTGCATTTAACATTTCTTCCTCAGTCAAACCATTTGCTTCAGACTCAACCATAAGCACGGCATCTTTGGTGCCTGCTACAACTAAATCTAATCTGGAATTTTCTAATTCAGATTTTGATGGATTAAGAATGTACTTACCGTCAACAAATCCTACTCTAGACGCACCTATAGGTCCCATAAAAGGCATACCAGAAATTGCGAGTGCTGCCGATGAGGCAGTAATAGCTAAAATATCTGGTTGGCTTTCTTTGTCATATGAAATTACAGTTGGTAATAACTGTACCTCATTTTTGAATTCATCAGGAAATAAAGGTCTTATTGGCCTATCAATTAATCTTGATATTAGGGTTTCGCTTTCAGTTGGTCTTGCTTCTCTTTTAAAATAACCACCAGGAATTTTTCCACCAGCGTAATATTTTTCTTGGTAATTTACAGAGAGTGGAAAATAATCCATGTCTGGATTTACCTTCTTTGCTCCTACGACTGTTGCTAAAATAACTGTTTCACCACTAGTTGCTATTATTGCTCCATCTGCCTGTCTTGCTACTTTACCTGTCTCTAAACTTATTTTTTTTCCTGCTACTTCAATTTCTTTTTTATATACTTTAAACATTTCATTTCCATTTCGTTTCGTTCGTTTCGTTCCAATCAGCTCTATCTTTCTTGATCTTTATTTTCTTAAATTCAATTTCGACAGTACATTTTTGTAAGAGTCCATTTTATTTTTTTTCAAGTATTCTAACAATTTTTTTCTTCTGTTTACCGCTCTCAACAATCCTACTGAAGAATGTTTGTCTTTTTTAAACTTCTTTATATGATTTGAAAGAGTTTCAATTTTATCTGTTAGCAAAGCTATCTGTATCTCTGAAGATCCAGTGTCTTTGTCATGCGCTGCTAACTCTTGTGCATTTTTATTCATATCTTATTTTTCCTATTTGTTCGTTTGTTTAATTAAATTTTCAATTTTTTCAGCATACTCAAAAGATTCATCTTTTCTAAAAAGTAGTTTTGGAAGAAATTTCATATCGACTTTCTGTGATAAAATTTTTCTAATTAAAAATGAGTACTCTTTTAAAACCTGAATTATTTCTTCAGCATTTTTACCCCCTAATGGAAGAACATATGCTTTAGCAATTTTAAGGTCCTGACTCATTCTTACCTCTGTTACAGTTATAGTATTAGTTTCTAAATTCGGAACCTTAGCCTCATTTCTAATAAAAATCATGCTTAAAGACTGTTTAATCATTTCACCAACTCTAAGCTGTCTTTGTGATATTGGTTTCCCTATTCTATCAGCCATTAAATTGACCTTTCTGTAGACGTTTTACTGAAAGCCTCAATAGTATCATTTTTTTGAAAATCCATATAATCTTTGACTGTAATTCCACATTCTTGGCCATTACTAACCTCTTTTACTTGATTTTTTTCCCTAAATAAAGTTCCAACTTTTCCTGTATAAATTACAGCTCCATCTCTAATAATTCTCACCTCAGAGACATTTGTAATTTCACCCTCTGTGACTTTAGAACCTGCTACTTTTCCAGCACCAGAAACTTTAAATATTTCTAAAATTTGAGCTGTACCAATAATTGTCTCTTTAACATCAGGAGACAATAAGCCTGACATTTTCTTTTTAATATAATCTAACACTTCATAAATAATATTATACGATGAAATTTTAATATTTTCATTTTCAGCAAGTTTTTTTGCTTCTTTACTTGGTTTAACATTAAAAGCTATTAAGACTGCGTTTGATGCTTTAGCCAAAGTTACATCTGTTTCTGTAACCATACCAATATCAGACAAAATTATATTTGGCTTAACTTCATCATGTTTAATTTGACTTACAGCATTTTTTATAGCCTCCGAAGACCCATGGACATCAGACTTAATTATTAAGTTTAATTCTTCAGTAGACTTATCAGTGAACGCTGACTCTTGTGTTGCAAAAGTTAAAGGATTTTTTCCTTCCTTCCTCTCTTGGGCTCTATTTTCACTCAATGTTTTGGCCTCTTTTTCATTATCCAATACAATAAAATCATCTCCTGATTTTGCAGCTCCATTGATTCCTAAAATTTCAACTGGTGTTGAGGGTAATGCATCATTTATATTTGCTCCCTTATCATTAATAATTGCTCTCACCTTTCCCCATCTAAATCCACTTACAAAAAAATCACCTTTTTTTAAAGTTCCTGTCGTTACTATAATTGTTGCAACCGGGCCTCTTCCAATATCAATTTTAGATTCAAGAACAATACCTGTTGCTTTAGATTCAAAATCTGTTTTCAAATCTAGAATTTCGGCTTGAAGAACTATAGCGTCTATTAATTTATCAAGATTCAATTTTGTCTTTGCTGATATTTCAACCATAAGAGTATCTCCAGATAAATCTTCAGCTATTAGTTCGTGTTCTAATAATTGATTCTTAATTTTTTGCGGGTCAGCATCAGGCAAATCACATTTATTTATTGCGACTACAATTGGAACATTGGCGGCTTTTGCATGCTTAATAGACTCCACAGTTTGAGGCTTTACACCATCATCAGCAGCAACAACTAACACAACTACATCTGTAAGTTTTGAACCTCTAGCTCTCATTTCTGTGAAAGCAGCATGACCTGGTGTATCAATAAATGTTAATTTGTTACCCTGACTCTCAATTTGGTATGCTCCAATGTGTTGTGTTATTCCACCAAACTCACCAGACACAACATTTGAACTTCTTAAAACATCTAAGACTGAAGTTTTACCATGATCGACATGTCCCATTACTGTAACAATTGGTGGTCTATTCTTTAAATTTTCAGCACGAGACTCTTTTATCTTTTTAATAATTTCCTCTGCTTTTTCTTCACGAATAGGATTGTGACCAAACTCTTTTACTAGATATTCAGCAGTATCAGCAGCTAAAGTTTGATTAATTGTCACTGTAACTCCCATCCCAAATAAAAACTTAATAACACTACTTGACTGCTCAGCCATTCTATTTGCAAGCTCTCTTACCGTTATTGCTTCAGGTATATTAATATTCCTCTTTATAACTTTTGAGTTTTCCTGATTTTCCTCTTTATTAATATTTTTTAATTCTTTTTGTCTTGCCCTTTTAACTGATGCCAAGCTTCTTTCTCTAGTTTCAATCTCATCACTTAGAGCTCTTGATACAGTGAGTTTAACCTGTCTTTTTCCTGCTCCTAATTTTGATTTTTTATCTCCATCTAAATTACTTTTAAGTTTTTTTGTTGCCCTCTGTTCCGCAAGTTTTAATCAATCGAGAAAGTGGAGACATAGAAATTTTTAGAAAATTAGTTATTTCAGAGAATCCAGAAAATTCTAATACTGAAATAAAACTAGAAGATGCAATTAATCTAAATGAAAATAATAAAGAAAAGAATATTGGTGATGAAATTTTACAGCCTTTACCATCATTTGATTTTGGAAGAATCGCTGCACAAACGGCAAAACAAGTAATAAGTTTCAATGTCCGAGAAGCAGAAAGAGAAAGACAATATAATGATTTTATTGATAAGAAAGAATCTATTTTGAGTGGAATAGTAAAAAGATTAGAATTTGGAAATGTAATTGTTGATCTTGGAAGAACAGAGGCCATCATTCAAAAAAATGAATTAATACCTAGAGAAAATATAAAAGCAGGAGATAGAATTAAAGCATACTGCTATGATGTAAAAAGAGAACCAAGAGGCCAGCAAATTTTTCTTTCTAGAGCACATCCTAAATTTATGGAAAAACTTTTTGTGCAAGAAGTTCCTGAGATTTATGATGGACTAATAGAAATAAAATCTTCATCTAGAGACCCTGGAAGTAGAGCAAAAATTTGTGTAAAAGCAGTGGATACATCACTTGATCCAGTAGGTGCTTGTGTTGGTATGAGAGGTTCGAGAGTTCAGGCGGTAGTTAATGAACTACAAGGTGAAAAAATTGATATTGTAAATTGGTCTGAAGATCCAGCAATGTTAGTTTCAAATGCATTATCACCAGCAGAAGTTCAAAGAGTAAATGTGGATTCGGAAAGAAAAAAACTAGATGTTATACTTTCAGATGAAAATTTAAGTAAAGCCATAGGTAGAAGAGGTCAAAATGTAAGATTAGCTACTAAATTGTTAAATTACGAAATTAACATTATGACTGATCAAGAAGATTCAGAGAGAAGACAATTAGAATTTAAGGAAAAAACAGAAAATTTTGTTAAAAATTTAGAATTAGATGAAACACTTGGGCAGTTGTTAGTTGCTGAAGGATTTTCCACTATAGATGATATTAAAGATAGCCAGCCAGAAAATTTAACAAAAATAGAGGGAATAGAAGAAGACACTGCTTTAGCACTAATAGAAAGGGCAAAGGATTTTTATGAAAAAGATCAACAAGATATCTCTCAAAGAATAAAAGATTTAGGGTTAGCAGATGATTTAATAAATTTAAAAGGTTTAACCCCAGGAATGTTAGTTACTTTAGGTGAACAAAAG
>CACJOY010000004.1 GCA_902595125.1 uncultured Pelagibacteraceae bacterium | reverse complement strand
AAGTAATTTTAGCTTTCTTCATAATTATAAGGGTTTTGTCAACAAAATTGATATCTTACGGTTATTTTTGTCTTAAAAGTTGCTTATTAGTTTTGTTAAATAGATAGAGTTTATGTCTTCTTTATAATGTGCAAATGGTTTACACGGCTCAAAATTACATTTTTTGAACAATTTTCGAGCAGGAATGAAAAAATCACTTGCTCCTGTTTCAATACTAATTCTTTTGATATTTAGTATTCTAGCCTCACCAATTAAATGATCTATTACTTTTATACCATTTCCCTTATTTCTAAAATCATCGTGAACTCTTATTGATTTAAATTCTCCATGAGTATTATCTAAAAATTTTAAGGCACCACAACCAAACAATCTTTTATTATCCCATAAACTCCAAAATTTAATAGATTGAACTTTTAAACCTGCAACATCTAAAACATGTGCACTACCCTCAGGAGATGCTGCTCTTAGTTCAATAAAATGTCTATTTAAAAGTTCATCAACTTCTGGATCATTAAAGTTACCTTCGATTGATTTTAGCATTTATATTAAAGTAGTTATATGACCCATTTTTCTTTTTTCCTTTATTTCTTTCTTAAGATAATCAAAGAAAAATTCATTTTTACCTAATTTTAAACTTTTTCGATAAGGTTCAATTTGGTTTCCAATCAAATTTACCATTTTAGCATTTGATAATTTTTTTAATGCAACTTTTTCAAGCGAACATACGGCTCTTATATGATTTTCAAATTGACTTACATTATATGCGTTAATAGTTAAATGACCAGAATTATGAACTCTAGGCGCAATTTCATTTACATATAGATTTTCATTTCTATCGATAAAAAATTCTACACATAATGTACCAATGTATTTAAGTTCTTCTGCAATCATAATAGCCCAATCTTTTGATTGATCTAAAATTTTTTTACTAATTTCAGCAGGTATTACTGAATATTTTAGAATTTGATTTTGATGTGTATTCTCTATTGGATCGTAAATCTCATAATTATTATTACCATACCTTGTTACTATAACTGAAATTTCTTTTTTTAGCTTTACTAACTTTTCTAGTATGTAGCCTTTAGAAAAATCTATATTTAAGGAATTTATATCCTCAGCTGTTTTAATTGGGTACTGACCTTTTCCATCATAGCCCATTGTAGTAGTCTTCAAAATTCCTGGTAAAAAATCTGACAATGTTTCAATATCAGACTTTTTTTCTATAGATACATATCTTGTTGTTCTTATATTAAGTTTATTTATAAAATCTTTTTCAGCAATTCTATGCTGTATAAGTCTATTAACTGATGGTTTTGGTAAAACAGGTTTTAATTTATTCATTTCATTAAGAGTTTCATAAGGAATATTTTCGAATTCATAACTAACAACATCAACTTTACTAATAAATTCTAATATTTTTTGCTTATCGTCGTATCCCCCAAAAATAAATTCATCACAAAAATTTTGTGCCGGAGCATCTTTATCATCTGAATAAACAACTGTTTTTATATCTAATTTTTTTGCTGCTGATGACAGCATACTACCCAATTGACCTCCACCGATGATTCCAAGATTTTTTAATGTCATCCTTTTATTATTTTGGATTTTTCTTTACTGACTTGGTTTGAGATAGCCGCCAACTTTTTAATTTTTTCTTAATAACAGGGTTACTGTTTGCGATAATAGAGGTAGCTAATAAAGCAGCATTAATTGCCCCATCTTCACCTATTGCTAAAGTTCCCACAGGAATACCTTTGGGCATTTGTGCAATAGATAAGAGGCTATCTAGACCTTTAAGTTTTTTACTCTCAATTGGAACACCTAAAACTGGAATTGTTGTTAAAGCTGAAATCATGCCAGGAAGGTGAGCAGATCCTCCTGCGCCAGCAATTATTACACCAATATTATTTTTATCAGCAGAATTAGCATATTCAAACATTCTATTTGGAGTTCGGTGAGCTGATATTATTTTCGTTTCGAATTTGACATCTAAACTTTTAAGGATTTTGACAGCTAATTTCATAGTTTTATAGTCAGATTGACTACCCATAACAATAGAGACTTTGAGTTTTTTAATATTTTTCATGATATTATAAGCACAATCTTTATTTCAAAATTAAATAATAATTTCAATAAAATAAATAGTATTTAAAAAACATATTGGTATGGTTTATGATTATTCATCAAAATGAAATTTAAAATAGACAATCTACAATACTGCAACTGGTCTAGAAAAATTTTTGAAATTAATAGAGAGGCTGGGCTTGATGCGGTACATGTAACCATAGTTTATCATGAGGATTTTGATGAACATTTGAATGAAATCCAAAAGTGGAAAAAGTTATTTGAGGAAAACTCAGACCTAATTTTTCTTGGGAACAATTTCAAGGATATTGAGAAAGCTAATAGAGAAAAGAAAACAGTAATTTTTTTTGGATTTCAAAACTGCTCCCCAATTGAAGACGATATTAATTTAGTTGAAAAAGTTCACGAACTTGGATGTAGATTTATGCAACTAACTTATAATAACCAATCCTTGCTGGCTACGGGGTGTTATGAAAAGATTGATAGTGGTGTAACAAATTTTGGCCGTGAGGTAATAAAAGAGATGAATAGAGTGGGTATAGTAGTAGACATGTCTCATTCAGCAGAGAAAAGTACTTTTGATGCAATAGAAATAAGTGAAAAACCAATTGCTATAACCCACGCTAACCCATCATTTTGGCACGCGGCTAAAAGAAATAAATCTTCAGAATTATTAAAAACTTTAAGTGATAGTGGCGGTATTCTAGGTTTATCTCTTTATCCGCATCATCTAAAAAATAATACAAATTGTACTTTGGAAAGTTTTTGTGAAATGATAGCTAGAACAGCTGAAGTTATGAGTGTAAAAAATATTGGAATTGGTTCTGATCTTTGTATAAATCAACCAGATGAAGTCGTTGAGTGGATGAGAAATGGAACTTGGTCTAAAAGTAAAAATTACGGAGAAGGATCAAAAAATAAACCAGGCTTTCCAATTCAACCAAAATGGTTTGAAGATGCAAGAGGTTTTTTAAACTTAGAAACAGGTTTAAAAAGAGTTGGTTTTTCAGAAACTGAGACTAATGGAATACTCGGTAACAATTGGTATAATTTTTACAAAACTATTTAAAAATGAACGTAGAATTAAGAGATCCCAGTATAATAATGAAGCTTTCAAGGCTAGGCTCATTTCATCAGTCTAGATTGTCATTTTTAAGAAGTTTTTTAAATGAATTTAAAGATTGGGATTATAAAAAAGATTTATTTGATTTAGATAAAGATGGATTTGGTATTGCAGTATATTCTTTTAAAAAAAAAGACAGGGTTTATTCTTTAATTTGTTATGCAAACAAAATTAATGATGAAGAAAGATCAGATAGAGTAATAGCAACTAAGTGGGATGCAGCTTTTACATTGCATGATGGAGTGCCTTTAAAAGAAGATATTGAAAGATTAAGAAATGAAGTTCCAAAACAAGAAGTTGGTAGGCTTTCTTATAAAGAATTAACATTATCCAGAGCGAATAAATCAGTAAGAGTATTTGATCATGTTGTTGAAAGTTTAAGTAATGGAACTCAACCTAATTTAGATTTACTTGAAAAAGTGGGATATTTATACAGAACAACAGCAGTATATGGATCAGGTAAGTTTGGTTTAGCAGATCGTTTCAGAATTAAAAATAGAGAAGAAATTAATGGACCATTTAGATTAGAGATGATGTTAGTTTATCTAGTTAGACAATTTACATTTGATCAAGTTAATCACGTTGCAAAAAAAAAAAATCCTAAATTAGCTGTTAATCTAGATCCAAAAATTTGTAGAAATTTAGGAATTGGAAATTCAACTGGATTAGGGATGGCCCCATTTATTGTTAATCATCCAACTTTACTTAATAATTGGATACTTAGTAGAGAAGTTGCACTCAAAAAAATTAGAGAAATCAAAGTAGTAAAAACTAAAGATATAAGTTTATTTAAAGAGTGTGTTAAAAATTCTCTTAAAAATATTACTAGTTGGAATACCGAAAGTGAATACCAGCTCAAAAAGATAAAATTTTTACTTCAAGATGTAAGAAAATTTACTCATTTTTTAGAAAATGAATTTAATTTCAAAAAAGATTATCCATTTAATGAAATTTACCTTTGGCTAGAGAAAGAAACTTGTGAGGAGTGTATTGAATATATTGTTTCAATGATGATGGAACCTTTTGGTGAAATAATTCAGCCTTTGATTGGTCAAATGAGCTCAGAGGAAGAAAAATATTTTAATATTCCTACTGAACGAAATGTAAAAGACCTAAAGAAAATTTTAGAAAATAAGTATTCAGATATTCTGAAAATTGATTTTAATAAAGAAAATAACAATCAAAAATTTTGGTTTATCTCAAAAAATAAAGAAGAGCCAAGATTAGCTAACCGTTTTGAAGAGAATGGTGGAGATTTAGAACAACCCCTTGCAATAGCGAGAGACATAAAAAAATTATATGAAAGATTATTGTCATTAAAAAAAAATTTGAAAATTAAACAGTTTTTAATTAATAATTCTGATTTAAGACATGTTATAAGAAGGGCTTTTATTATTGAAAACTTTCCATATTCAGAAATACAAGACAATACTATAGGAGAAAATATAGTACCAATTGATATGTTGCGATTAAAATTATCTTTTTTTGGAGCTTTAAAGTTTGACCCCAGATCTGACAAGGTAAAGTAAAATGGTTCAATCCAACCAAAGGTTTTGGTTTTATTGAAAGAGAAGATAAAGAAAAAGATGTGTTTGTACATGTTTCAGCTGTTAGAGATGCTGGTATGAACGGTTTAGATGAGGGTCAAGCTTTGACTTTCGATGTTGAAGATGGTCCAAAAGGTCCTTCAGCAGTTAACTTAAAAACTGCATAATTTTCACTATATCATTTATTGGCTATAAAATATCAAGTTCTAATATGAACTAAACATTTTTGTAGCCAATAAACATTTGTTTAATATATTTATAATTATATATGATCGGTATTCTTGGAGGAATGGGGACGCAAGCTGGTCTCGATTTCTGTAATAAGCTTGCAATATTAAATAGAGGTAAGATAGATCAAGAGTATCCGCTTTTTTTACTTTATAATAAATCAGATATTCCAGGTAGACCTGAGTCAATAGGTGTTCAAACAGGAAATATGTCCAATAGATTAAATAACAAAAAAAGTGAAAAAAAATATCTATTAGTCCTAAAAAGTTTATTAAAAGGATGCGAAGTATTAAAAAAAAGCGATTGTAAATTTATAGTTATACCATGTAACACGGCTCATTATTGGTATAACGATCTTAAAAAAAAAATTAATTTACCTATAATTAATATGCCAGAGGAGGTATTTAAAGTTACAAAAAATAGCTGTAAGAAAAATTCCTCAATAGGCTTACTTTGCACCGAAGGCACTTTAAAGACTGATGTGTATGGTAAGTTTTTTGATAAAACTTATAAATTAATCTATCCAACTAAAATTTTCCAAAAAAATAATGTTAATAAAGCTATTAAACTTGTTAAAATGGGAAGGGTAAAATCTGCAAGTAAAGTTATAAGACCTGCAATAAATTACCTAATTAAAAAAAGGTGTAAAAAAATTATTTTAGGTTGTACAGAACTTCCTATAGCAATATTTGCATTTAAATCTTTCAAAAAGATCAAATCGTCAAAGATTTTTTTAGATCCTAATCTTATATTAGCTAATGCTGCGATGAGAAAATATAGAAAATAAATGCGTTCTATAGAAAAGCCCTATGTTTTAATTGTAGCCGAATTAATCTATCTTGAAATCTGTAAAATAAAAAAAAAAAATCCTTATTTGAATAATGTAGATGCTATTGAAGCTTTTATAGGTTCTGAAACCTATGTTTATATTAGTTCGGGAAAATTTCATGATGAGTGGTTTCAAAAATTAAAAAAGAATAAGTATATTGATCCAAAGACAAAAAAGGAAATTCCTGAGGAAACGATAAGATTATTGCAAGTTCAAAAAGATATGACAATAAAACAATTGATAAAATTTCCAGATTTATATTTTGCTAAAAGTCATTATCCATTGGAATTATCTCAACGAGCATTTGATCATTTGTGGAGAATGTGTGAAAGTTACGAATTATGGTGTAAAGAAACGGATCAAAAAAAATTAATTATTTTAAATCTTACTGATTAATTTTTTGTTGTATTAGCTTTTTATGAGTTAATTCAACTCTTTTTTCAACTAGAAGTTTAAAATCTTTATTTAGTTTATTTTGATCTTTTAATTTTTGGTGAACTATTTTTACTCTTTTTTCAATTAAATCTTTTAAATCCTTGTTAATGTGGTTTTCTTGATTATTTTTAGATACTTCTTCTGTGATGTAACCAAGAGAGCTTTTTCCTGTTTTTTTTTTAAATTCATTATCGATGATTAGTTGAGCACTTGCTTTAACCAAATTTCCTGATGTGGCTACTGTGAATGCAGGACCCAATATTGCTGGTAAAGGGACGAAACCCGTCAAAAACAAAAACGTCATAAGAAATAAACAAAGTTTAAAAAATCTCAAAATCATAGTCATAAGTTATTTGATTTGGTAAGAGGTCACAATTAATAAATTGTCCAAAATAAGCTTTATTATTGATAGAATATTCTGGTAATTCATCATATTTTACGTCATTTTTTAAAATGATCAAAATTTTCCCTTTTATTTTTATTATCCTTTGGTCATCTGCATTTATAACTACCAAACCAATCATTGATAATAGTGATCCATTTGCTGCCTTGGCTTTTCGTTTTTTTTTTGTAGCTGTTGGATTTTTGTTATTCTCAATTTATTCTAATTATTCAATTATAATTAAAAGAAAAAACTTAATTGAATCTGTTCTAAGTGGTGTTCTATTCCACGGGTTATATCTAGGAGGAGTTTTTTTCTCAATTTCTATTGGAATGCCCACAAGTATTGCAGCATTAATTGTAACTCTTCAACCAATCTTAACAAATATCCTTAGCGGACCAATCTTAAATGAGAAGGTAACTTTCAAACAATGGATTGGTGTTTTGCTTGGATTTTTTGGAGCAGCACTAGTTTTGGGATTGGATTTGGGATCAAAGATTCCATTGCTGGGTTTGGTTGCTACAATAATAGCTTTAATTTCAATAACAGCATCAACAATTTGGCAAAAAAAATTAAGTAACAATTTACCTTTGTCAGTAAGTAATTTTTATCAAGCTGTAGGGGGGTGTTTTTTTCATATCCTTATGGTTATATTTTTTGCAAAACCATACATAGCCTTCACAAAAACATTTTTTCTAGCGATGGGTCATCAAATATTTCTCGTGTCTTTTGGTGCTTTTACAATTTTAATGTTTTTAATTAAAAAAAATTCTGCAAGTAAGACTGTTTCAATTTTTTTTCTTATCCCTGCAACATCAGCTTTAATGGCTTGGTTTTTTTTAGAAGAAAGTTTAACAACAACTGATCTTTTAGGTTTTTTAATAACATCAATAGGAGTTTATATAGCTACTAGAGATTAATCTAAGCTATTTATTTTTGTAACCGAACTCTAGTGATGCATCAGTAATAGTGTGATATAAAGACTCTCCAAAACTCCTTAATGCAAATATCCTGACTTTGAATGGTTTATCATTAAGCAAATCCACTGTGAAAGCAATATTATTATAAAGTGAATTTATAGAATTATTTTTCTTTAAAGCATTAAAATTAAATGGCGATCCTTTTTTTAAAACTTCTAATGCATAATTACCCTCTATATCAATTACAGCTCTTGAATGAGATAAATCAGTAATTGCAAAATCTGTTTCTTTACATGTTAAATAAATACTTTTGATTAAATCTTTTTTTGAGGATACTAACAGCCAATTTTTTGGGCCATTCCATAGAATTCTTGTATTTTCATTAAAAGCCACATTTAAAGGAGAGTCTTTTAGTTTTAAACCGTCAATATCAATGCTTTCAATTAGAATATTAGAATTTTTGAACTGTACAATTTGTACAATTAATAAATTTTTTTTCTCTGAAATTTTTAAAAGGTCATCTCCTTTTTTGTCCTCAAAATCTCCAAATTGTCCTTGATGATGAACATTCGCTAATGCAGAAATTAAACTCATGATCTTACTCGCTCACCTTTTGGATCAACATAATGCGAAGACACTATCTCGACTGGAATTACTTTATTTTTAAGCGGTGACATCACAAATAACTTTTCACCAATCATTTTTTTTCCATCTTTTAATATTGCTAAGGAAAATGGATTGTCATGCTCAACACTCCAACATGAAGCTGAAATATATCCTAATTTTGGATTTGGCAATGGTGCTTTTGAATCTTTTACAAGATGGGAGCCTTCAGGAATACTTGTTTTTTTATCTAAAGGAACGACACCAACAATTTTTTGTCTATCTTCAGCGGTAAATGATTTTCTGTTTAAAGATCTTTTTCCAATAAAATCTTTCTTTTTACTTAATAATCCTTCTAAAGAATTATCGTAAGGTATTGTTCTTCCATCAAGTTCAGATCCTGCAACATGTCCCATTTCAATTCTTAGAGTTGATAATGCTTCTGTTCCGTATGGTTGAATTTTAAATTCTTGGCCTAATTCTATAATTTTTTCCCACATAAAGTTTCCATTGTTAGACTCTACATTCACTTCATATGCAAGCTCACCAGAAAATGAAATTCTGAAAATTCTAGCTTTTACTCCAAATAGATCTCCTTCTGTGTAACCCATAAAAGGTAGACCTTCATTTGATACATCAGAATTTGGAAATAGTTTTTGTAATAAATCTCTTGATTTTGGACCAGCAATTGCTGCCCCTGCCCATTGTTCTGTAGTCGAAACTACGTTCACATTCAACTCTGGCCAAACTAGTTGTAAATAATATTCTAAATGTGAAAGAACATTTGCAGCTTGTGCTGTTGTAGTTGTCATATGATAATGATTTTCTGAAATTCTTGTAGTTGTCCCATCATCCATTACAATTCCATCTTCTCTCAACATCACGCCATATCTTGCTTTACCAACTGGCAACTTTAACCATGCATTAGTATAAACTCTGTTAAGCAACTCTGCTGCGTCTGGACCTTTAATATCTATTTTTCCTAATGTTGTTACGTCACAAACTCCTACATTTGATCTTACATTTTTTGCTTCTCTCTTTGATCCTTCAAACAAATTTTCATCTCCTTGCTTGTAATATCTTGGTCTCAACCAAACTCCGGCATCTACAAAAATAGCATTATTTTTCTCATGCCATGAGTGCATTGGTGATTTTCTTGTTGGTTTTGAATGTTTTCCAACTTCTCTTCCAACAATCGCACCTATTGAAACTGGTGTGTAAGGAGGTCTAAAAGTAGTGTGACCAACATTTGGCACTACTTTATTTTCAATTTTAGATACTAACTGTAAACCATTTAAATTACTTGTCTTACCTTGATCAGTAGCCATACCAAGAGTGGTGTATCTTTTTACATGTTCAATAGAACGATATCCTTCTTTCAATGCAATTTCTATATCTGAAACTGCAACATCATTTTGAAAATCTAAAAAGCGTTTATAATTTTTTCCCTTAGGTAATGGCACACACCAAAATTTATCGTGTACAGTTGATTTTTTTTCAACAACATTTGGAAAAGAAACTTTATTATTATTATTAGTAATTTGATTTGACAGTTCGTAACCAGTTTCAATTGAACTTTTTAAAGTCTCATCTAATGTAAAAACTCCATTTGCAGCACCCAATGTTTTTTCGTTTTGTTTTGACGTCCCTGGAATGAATGCATCAATATCTTCGTTAAATTTTGTTTTATTTCCTGATTGAGAAGCAAGATGAATGGTAGGAGTCCAAAAACCAGAGACACATATGCAATCACACTTAATATTTTCTATAGTTCCAAGTTGTTCTTTATCATCTGAAATTTTAGCAACATCTGCTGATTTTACTTTTTTATATCCTTGAGCAGCTACTACAACATGAGAAAATCTAATATTTAATCCTAAATTTTTAGCCTCATCCACTATTTCTGATTGTGGATTTTTTCTGGTATCTAAAATTATTGGATCAATACCATTTTTTTTAAATTCAATTGCAGTTTCATACCCACTATCATTATTAGTAAATATCAAAGGATTTCTTCCAACTAATACTCCGTAAACTTTAAGATACTCTTTAGCAGCAGATGAAAGCATTACTCCAGGTGTATCATTATTGCCAAAAACTATTGGTCTTTCTATTGATCCTGAGGAAATCAAAACTTCTTTTGCTCTAATGTACCAAAGTCTTTGTTTTGGATGAAACTTTTTTGTCTCTGGTAAATGATCACTAATTCTCTCTGACATCACAAGCATATTATGATCATAATAACCAAAAACTTGTGATCTATTTTTAACAGTCACATTAGGCATTTCTTTTAGTTCAGCTACAATTCCTTCAGCCCATTCTTTGCCTGATTTATTTCCAATATTAACTTCACTTGTAAGTAATGTGCCACCAAATCTAGCTTTATCCTCTGCAAGAATAACTCTTGCTCCATTTTTTGCTGCAGCATAAGCACTAGCTAATCCAGATGGTCCTGAACCAGTTATTAGTAAATCACAATATTCATATTTGTGTTCATACCTCTCTTTGTCGTGTTTGATTGATGCCACACCTAAACCAGCTGCTTTTCTTATAAATGGTTCATAGACTTTGAACCAAAAGCTTTTTGGCCACATAAATGTCTTGTAATAAAACCCTGCTGGGAGAAATATCTTTAAAAAATTATTAATAGCTCCAATATCGAAATTCACACTGGGCCAACAATTTACACTTTTAGCCTCTAAACCATCAAAAAGCTCCTGCTCTGTCGCTTTAATATTTGGCTCGGTTTCACCATTTCTATATAGCTGAACTATAGCGTAAGGTTCATCAACACCTGCCCCAAAAAAACCTCTAGGTCTATGATATTTGAAACTTCTACCAACCAAATGAACTCCATTTGCAATTAAAGCTGATGCTAATGTATCTCCTTCATAGCCAAAATAAGATTTTCCATTAAATTTAAATGAAAGTTTTTTATTTCTATTAATCAGTCCAACATTTTCTAATCTAAAACTTTGTGTCATTATGAAATTTCCTCGTTTGCTTTAAGAGTATTAAAAATTTCATGTGTTGCTGTATCTCTTTCAACTTTAATCCATTGTCGACATCCTGATAAATGCTGCCATAACTCCCAGTGTTTTCCTCTTAAACTTTTTCTATTATAGACAAAATCATCCCATTCTTGATCTGAAACTTGTTTGCCTAGCTCAGGTCTTTTGACAGTAGCATCCCCACCATAAGAGAATTCATTTTGTGATCTCCATCCACAATGTGGACATTTAATAAATAGCATTTATGAAATCCAAGTTTTTGTACCAAGTCCCTTTTCATCTAGTAAGTGACCTGTATTAAATCTATTTAAACTATATCCTGCATTTAATTCATGGACTCTATCCTGTGCAATAGTGTGAGCAAATGTCCAGCCAGATGCTGGGGTTGCCTTAAATCCACCATAACACCAACCACAATTTAAATATAAGCCTTCAATATGAGTTTTATCAATGATAGGTGAGCCGTCCATGGACATGTCCATAATACCGCCCCACGTTCTAAGCATTTTTAATTTACTTAAAAAAGGCATCATTGCAATTCCCTCTGTCAATACATGTTGAAGTGTCGGTAAATTTCCTCTTTGAGCATAACTATTATATCCATCTAAATCTCCACCCATAACCATTTCACCTTTATCAGATTGGCTTATATAGAAATGTCCAGCACCAAAAGTAACCACTCTATCTAAAACTGGTTTTACAGGTTCAGAAACACATGCTTGTAATAGATGTGTTTCAATTGGTAAAGTCATATTTAATTTTTCTGCTAAAATATTAGTACTGCCCGCAACACATAATCCAATTTTTTTTGCCTTTATATCTCCACGTGATGTTCTAAGACCTTTAATTTTTCCACTAGATATATCAAATCCAGTTACTTCACAGTTTTGAATTATATCAACGCCCATTGAGTCAGCTTGACGAGCATAACCCCATGCAACCGCATCGTGTCTTGCAGTTCCTGCGCTGGGTTGCATGAGTCCACCAAAAATTGGAAATCTTACATTTTCAGAAAAATCTGCCATCGGAATTATCTCTTTTACTTGTTCTCTATTTAATAGAACTGCATCAATACCATTCAGCCTCATTGAATTTCCTCTTCTTGCATAAACATTCATTTGTGCATCGGAGTGTGCAAGATTAATAATTCCTCTCGGGGAAAACATCACATTATAATTTAAATCTTGGCTCATCTTTCTCCATAAGTCCATTCCAAATTCACTAAACAAAGCATTGTCGTCATGCATATAATTTGATCTTATAATTGTTGTATTACGTCCGACATTTCCTCCACCAATCCAACCTTTTTCAATAATTGCTACATTTGTAATATTATGCTCTTTTGCTAGATAATATGCGGTTGCTAGACCATGACCTCCACCTCCAATTATAACGACATCGTATTCTTTTTTTGGAGTTGGGTCTTTCCAAGCTAAATCCCAATTTTCATGATTAGAAAAAGCGTTTTTAACTAGATTAAAAATTGAATATTTTTGCATTATTAAATTTTATAATAAAGAATATAAATAGTTCATATTTTTTTTATATATAATTTTTAGATATTTCCAAAGGCTCTAAAAAGAGATAATAATCGACCAACTTTTTTAATATTTATAAAGAACTTTTAATGAATGAAATAAAATCAGATATCCAGATAGCTAGAGAAGCTAAAATGCAACCAATCACGGATGTATTAGCAAAAATTGGGGTACCTGACGAAAGTGCTGCATTTGGCCTCATGGGTAGGTACATTGCTAAAGTAAATTTAGAGTACCTTGAAAAATTAAGAAATAAATCTGATGGAAAATTAATTTTAGTTACAGCTATTACACCAACACCTGCAGGTGAGGGAAAAACTACAACATCTGTAGGTTTGAATGATGGGTTAAATAAAATTGGAAAAAAATCTATCGTTTGTTTACGAGAACCAAGCTTAGGTCCATCTTTTGGAATGAAAGGTGGCGCTGCAGGAGGTGGTTATGCACAAGTAGTCCCAATGGAACAAATCAATTTACATTTTACTGGAGATTTTCATGCCATAACTTCTGCTCACAATCTTTTATCCGCATTAATTGATAATCATATTTATTGGGGAAATGAATTAAATATTGATGTGCGAAGAATTGTTTGGAAAAGAGTTATGGATATGAATGATAGAGCTCTTAGATCGATCAACATTAATTTAGGAGGAGTAGCAAATGGTTTTCCAAGAGAAGATGGTTTCGATATAACTGTTGCTTCAGAAATAATGGCTATTTTCTGTTTAGCTAACAATCTTGAAGATTTAGAAAAGAGAATTGGTAACATTACAATTGCTTACACAAGAGATAGAAAGCCTGTTTATGCGAAAGATTTAAAAGCTCAAGGTCCTATGACTGTATTACTTAAGGATGCGATAAGACCTAATGTGACTCAAACTTTAGAAAACAATCCTGCAATAATTCATGGAGGACCCTTTGCAAATATTGCTCATGGTTGTAATTCTGTAATTGCAACAAAAGCTGGATTAAAATTAGCTGATTATGTTGTAACAGAGGCAGGATTTGGTGCTGACTTGGGTGCAGAAAAATTTTTAGATATTAAATGTAGAAAATCAGATTTAAAACCAAGTTGTGTAGTTATTGTTGCAACAATAAGAGCATTAAAGATGCACGGGGGTGTTGCTAAAGATAATTTAAAAGATGAAAATGTTGATGCACTTAAAAAAGGATTAATAAACCTTCAAAGGCACATAGAAAACACTAAAAAATTTGGCTTACCAGTTGCAGTGGCAGTTAATCATTTCATCAAAGATACAGACAAAGAAGTAAAGGCTTTAACAGATTTTTGTGAAAGTTTAGGTGTTAAAGCAAGTCTATGTACTCATTGGGCCAATGGTAGTGAAGGTACAAAAGATTTAGCAACACACGTTGCTAGCTTATGTGAAAAAAATGAAGCTAAATTTAAATTTTTATATGAAAGCAAAACTCCACTATTTAAAAAGATAGAAACTATTGCAAAAGAAATTTACAGGGCAGATGAAGTTATAGCAGACACTAAAATTAGAGATCAGCTTAAAAGTTTTGAAGAGTCTGGATACGGAGACTTGCCTATTTGTGTTGCAAAAACACAATATAGTTTTTCTACTGATCCTAGTCTTAAAGGTGCTCCAACGGGACATGCTTTGCCAATTAGGGAAATAAGGCTTTCATCAGGTGCAGAATTTATAGTTGTTGTATGTGGGGCAATCATGACAATGCCTGGCCTGCCAAGAGTTCCTGCAGCTAACTCTATTAGACTTGGTAAAAAAGGTGAAATAGAAGGATTATTTTAATTTAAAATATTTAACCAATTTTCCAACTCTCTCATTCTTGCATCTTTATTAGAAATTTTATTTTCTTCTTCAATAATTTTGACATGGTAGTCTATTTCTGATTGGTCAACAAATGCCTTTTTTTCTAAAAGTCGATCTCTTCTAAAGTGAATTAAATTGATCATTTTTCTATAGGTTATCTCGGGATGATACTGAATCCCCCATATATTTGTTGAACCAACATTAAAATTTATCCCCATAACTTTATTTATTGGATTTGATGAGAGCAATTTAGCACCCTCAGGTAATTTAACTACTTCATCAAAATTAAATGCGGGAGTATTAAATCTTTTATTTTTATTTTTATAAAGTGGATGTTTTAAGCCATTTTCATTTATTTCGATATCATGTGCTATTCCTCTATGTGCACCGTTAGGGCATTTTTTTACATCACCACCAGCAACAGTAACTGCAACTTGCATACCCCAACATATGGCAAATATATTTTTAATATTCTTTTGACACTCTTTCATGAAATTAATTTGTCGTCTTATTTCTGGGGTATCGTTATAAATATTAAGGCTACTACCACCCCAAATCATACCATGATATTTAGTTAAATCTTTAGATATTTCATTAATGTTTTCATCTGAAGATGGATTAACCACATCAATATTTAATTGGTCTGTAAAATAACTAATACTATCTTTTAAACTTTCGGTATGAGTTTTAATTCCACCATCAGTGAAACTTTGATTTTCTTCTTTTAGATTTCCTTCAACTATTAGTATTCTTTTTGTCAAAATAAATCTCCAGATATGCTATGTTCATAAATTTGTCTAAGATCATCTTTAGAAATTTTTTTTGGATTTCCACTTGTTGATGGGTCTTCAAATGCCATTAAAGAAAGTTTATCTAAATTAAGATTTGTACAATCGATCACCTCGGATAACTTATTTGGTATATTTAATTTTATTCTTAAATCTAAGATCCATGACAGAAAACTTTCAAAATTTTTTTCTAATTCTAAATAGTCGCAAATTGAAATAATTTTTTTTTCTATTGAAGATTTATTAAAGGTTAAAACATATGGCATAAAAATTGCGTTAGATAAACCATGATGAATATCAAATTGGGCATTTATTGGATGACTTAATGAATGTATAGCTCCTAATCCTTTTTGGAAAGCTGTTGAACCCATTGATGAAGCTGCTAATAAATTTTGCCTAGCTTCAATATCTTTTCCATCATTGAATGCTTTTAAAAGAGAAGATTTTATTAATCTTATTCCTTCTAAAGCAATCCCATCCGCCATAGGATGAAAATTAGGTGCACAAAAGGCTTCTAAGTTGTGAGCCAAAGCATCCATACCTGTTGCAGCGGTTAAATTTGGTGGAAGTTCAATTGTGAGCATTGGATCTAGAATTACTATTGAAGGTAAAATTTTTGGATGAAATATAATTTTTTTTATTCCATTATGTCTATTGATAATTGCTGAAGCTCTTCCCGTTTCTGAACCTGTTCCAGCGGTTGTTGGAATGGCAATTATTGGTGAAATGTTAGTATCATTTGCTCTCTTCCAATTATCTCCAATATCTTCAAAATCCCATATTGGTCTATTTTGCACAGTCATAAATGCTATGGCTTTACCAACATCAAGAGCACTACCACCTCCAATTGCTATTACACCATCACAATTATTTTTTTTAAATTCTTTTACACCTTCCTCAATATTTTCTCCAAATGGATTTCCTGTAAAATTTGAAAAAATATTTAGATCTTTAAATTTTTTTGTACAATTCAAAATAATCTTTTTTACAAAAGATAAATTTATTAAATCTTTATCAGTTACAAATAAAGGTTTAGTAATTTTTAATTGCTCGCATGCTTCAATTAATTCTTTAACTCTATTTTCTCCAATCCAAACAATTGTAGGAAAATTCCATTGAAAATTCATTTACCAACTAATTTTTAATTTTTTATTTCCTTTAATGGTGTCAATTAAAGCCATCATCAAAGGTATTTTTTTTCTATCGAATTCGTTTAGTATTTTTTCTCCAATTTCAAATATCAATTCAGCTCCTTCCACTGTATCATTTTTCATATATTTTTCTTTTGCATCTAGGTAGTTATTTCCATCACCTAAAAGTTTTCCCATTTTGCTATTTCTACCCCCTGCTGAGCTGACATATAAATCTCCTAGTCCAGCTAAACCATATACTGTATTTTCTTGACCGTTCAATTTTTTTGTAAAATAAACCATTTCACTAATCGATTTATACATTAAAGATGCAGCTGTATTTAAAAAATATCTTTTTTTTGTTTCTTCTTTTGCCTTATCGCTACACAAACCCTCTGATGCACCAATTATCATAGAATATAAATTTTTTATGGCTGCGCAAACTTCGACTCCTATCAAATCATTTGAATATTCCGTTGAATAATAATTAGTAGAAATAATATTACCAATATCTTTAACAATTTCTATATTTTCATTTGCAAGAACTACACTACTATTTATTTTATTTGCCAAGCCATTTGCAAGACATGGTCCACCAACAGCGGATATTTTTGGATTATCGATATTATAATTTTTCAAAATCTTTTTTAGCTTTTCAGCTAAAGTTTCAAATTGATTATCAATTATGGTTAAACCCTTGGTTAATAAAAGAATGTTAGTTTTTTTACTGTAAAAATTAGATATCTCTTTTCCAATCCAATCAATACCTCTGGAGCTTACTCCAACTACTAATAAATCAATCTCTTTTATTTTTTCATTTATAAATTCTGAAAACTTTATTACTTTGACTTCTTTTGGAAGTTGACACTTTAAAACAGGATGAAAATTACCTAATTTGTTTATCTCATTTATCAAATCGTCTTCTAAAAAAGACCCAACTAAAAAAACTTCATGTGAATTATCTGCACATGGTACAACAAAGGCAGAGCCCATTGCACCAGCACCAATAATAACAATTTTTTTCATAAATTATACGTATCTAAAAACAAATATTGCAAACATAGAAGATATAATTGTTGCAAACCAAAGATTAAAATCTGTGAGACCTAGCCAAGCCAGGTGAATAAATGCTGCACTAAGAAGTGAAACAAATAATCTGTCTCCTCTTGTTGTGTTTAATTTTAATATTCCTTTTCTAGGGTTGCCACCTGGAACTTTTTTTTCCCAGAAATACATAACTGTAATGCAAAGAGCTATAAAAATAAAAAAACTCGCAGTAGGCCAAGTCCAAGCCATCCATGTTATAAAATCAAAATCAAAAAGGCCTTTTTCTTTTGGTTCGCCAACCGTAGACCAACTAGATGCATGTAGATTTGTAAAAATCATACTCTCCCCATTGCAAATCCTTTAGCAATATAATTTCTTACAAAGTAAATTACTACTGCTCCGGGTATTATAGTTAAGCTTCCAGCTGCTGCTAGTAAACCAAGTTCATAACCTGATGTACTTGAAGTTCTCGTCATTATAGCTGCAATTGGTTTAGCTATTGTAGCAGTAAGTGTTTTTGCCAACAATAATTCAACCCAAGAAAACATAAAACAGAAAAACATTGTAATACCTATTCCGGCAGCTATTGTGGGAATAAAAATTTTAAAGAAAAATTTAGGAAAAGAATAACCATCAACATATGCAGTTTCATCTAATTCTTTAGGAACAGCAGACATGAAACCTTCCAATATCCAAACAGCAAGAGGAATATTAAAGAGACAATGAGATAGTGCAATAGCTACATGAGTATCAAATAAATTTACTGATGAGTAAAATTGAAAGAAAGGTAAAGCAAAAACAGCTGGGGGAGCCATTCTGTTTGTTAAAAGCCAGAAAAATAAATGTTTATCACCCAAAAATTTATATCTTGAAAAGGCGTATGCAGCAGGAAGTGCTGCAGATACAGAAATTATAGTATTAAAAACTGTATAAGTAATAGAATTCACATAACCCATATACCAAGTACTATCTGTAAATATTGTTTTATAATTATCTAAAGTAAAATCTTGAGGCCACAATGAATAAACATTTATAATTTCAGTAGTTGATTTAAATGACATATTCAGCAACCAATAAATAGGTAACATTAAAAAAATTATGTAGAATGTTGGCACTACCCATTTTATTTTTTTCATGTTCTTCCCTCATCCTTCATCATTAAGCTGTAAAAAACCCAACACATTAAAAGTACAATTAAAAAATAGATAAGTGACATTGCAGCTGCAGGTCCAAGATCAAATTGACCTAAGGCCATTTTTACTAAATCAAGTGATAGAAAGTTCGTTGCATTGCCGGGGCCGCCTCCGGTTAAAACAAAAGGTTCGGTATAGATCATAAAGCTATCCATAAATCTTAAAAGTATAGCTAAAGTTAAAACTTTTTTCATTTTAGGAAGTTCTATGTATCTAAAAATATCCCATCTACTAGCACCATCTATTTCTGCAGCTTGATAATATGCTGGCTGGATTGAGTTTAAACCTGCATAAGATAAAAGAACAACCAAAGAAGTCCAATGCCAAACATCCATAAGAATAGTTGTAAACCAAGCATCTCCACTTTGTTGAGTAAAATTGTAATCAAAACCAATTGAATTTAGAGAATTTCCAAGAAAACCTATGTCGGGAAGAGCGAATATATTCCACATAGCTCCTACTACATTCCAAGGTATTAATAATGGCATGGACATTAAAATTAAACAAACAGGAACACCCCAACCTTTTTTGGGCATAGTTAAAGCAATAGCTATACCTAAAGGCAACTGTATTAGAAGAATTATAAAAGTGAATATAAATTGTCTACCTAGAGATGCGTGAAATCTTTCAGAATGTAAAATTTCTTTGAACCATCTTGTTCCTTCCCATTGAAAAACGTTACTTCCAAAAGTTTCTTGAAATGAATAGTTAACTACAGTCATTAATGGCACTACAGCATTAAATGCAACAAGTGCAAAAACAGGAATAACAAAGTACCAAGCTTTTGGATTAAGTGTTTTGTTCATTATTCAATTATCCAATCATCTCCATATACATAAGTATATTTTTGATCAAAAGTTATATGTGCACTATCACTAGGTATTTCTGCGGAAGCATTAGTTAGAATTTTAATAATTCCGCTACTACATTCTGTATCAATTACTTTATGTCTACCTGTATTACTTACCCTTTTAATCCTTACTTCTATTCCCTCATTAGAAAAATTAACAAATTCTGGTCTTATACCTACTTGAGTTTTGCTAAAATTAGTTTTTTTTATACTTGTATTATTAGGTAATATCTTTCCTTCAAAATTAATTTGGCCATTTTCAATTTTACAAGGAAGAATATTCATACCTGGTGAACCAATAAAATGTCCTACAAAAGTATGTTTTGGTTTTTCAAATAATTCTACAGGAGTTCCTGTTTGGACAATTTGCCCCTCATGCATAACCACTACTTGATCAGCAAAAGTTAAGGCTTCAATTTGGTCGTGAGTAACATAAATCATAGTTCGATTAATTTTTTGGTGTAATTCTTTTAACTTTGACCTTAAAACCCATTTTAAATGAGGATCAATAACCGTTAAAGGCTCATCAAACATAATTACATTAACATCAGATCTAACCAATCCTCTTCCTAAAGAAATTTTTTGTTTTCCATCTGCTGTTAATCCTGCAGCTTTATTATTCAAAGTTGATGTAAGTTCTAACATTTCTCCAATTTCTTTTACTTTTAAATCTATTTCAGTTTTAGAAAGACCTCTATTTTTAAGTGGAAAAGCTAAATTATCATAAACAGTCATTGTATCGTATATAACTGGAAACTGAAATATTTGAGCAATATCTCTCTCAACTGGGTTTAAAGCCGTTACATCTTTGTCATCAAATAAAATTTCTCCTTCAGTAGGTTTTAATAAACCTGAAATGATATTTAATAATGTTGTCTTTCCACAACCAGAAGGGCCTAATAATGCATAAGCTCCCCCGTCCTTCCAATCAATATCTACTCCTCTTAATGCCCAATCAGCGTCATGACTTTGTTTTGTTAAATAACTGTGACTTAAATTTTTTAAAGTAACTTTAGCCATTGGTCACCAATCTGTTATTTGCATCAAAATATAAAAACTCATCTATATTCATAAATAATTTTGTATCCTCACCAATATTTTTTTGTTGAATACCGTTTGATAAGGAAACCCAATTAAGTTTTCCGTTAGTAAAGTGAATTAAACTTTCTGACCCACTTAATTCAGAAATCAAAACTTTTCCATTTATTTCGACTGAATTATTTCCTTCTTTATATGTAGTTATATTGTGTGGTCTTATACCTATTTTGTAGTTACCATCTTTAATTTTTACGTTTGATTTCCACTGGACACTGTTTTCTTTTATTTTAAATATTTCTCCACTTTTACTTATTTCGGCTATGTTCATTGGAGGATCGCTAAATACTTTGGCTGAAATTAAATTTTCAGGTTTACTATAAACATCTAAAGTTTTTCCATATTGAATAACATTTCCTTCTAATAGTGTTGCAGTGTTTCCACCTATCATTAATGCATCTAAAGGTTCTGTTGTTGCATATACAACAATGCAATCTCTATCTTCAAAAAGCTTTGGTAATTCTTCTCTTAGCTCTTCCCGAAGTTTAAAATCTAAATTAGCTAATGGTTCGTCTAGTAATATTAAATCTGAGTCTTTTACTAGTGCTCTTGCTAATGCTGTTCTCTGCTGTTGTCCTCCAGATAATTCATCGGGTTTTTTATTTAACATAGGTGATAATTTTAAGAGTTCGGCAACTTTTCCTACTCTTTGTTTAATTTCATCAGGTTTCACACCAGTGATTTTTAATGGTGAAGCAATATTTTCAAAAACAGAAAAGTTTGGATAGTTTATAAATTGTTGGTAAACCATTGAGCAGTTTCTTTTTTGAACTTCTTTACCAGTAACATTTTCACCATTAAACCAAATTTCACCTGATGTAGGTTTGTCTAAACCAGCCATAATTTGCATGAGAGTTGTTTTGCCCGCAAGGGTGGAGCCTAATAGAACATTAATGGTGTTTTTTTTTAATTTTAGATTAGTCGAATAAATATGAGTTTCTATACCTACTTTTTTTTCAACATTTTTTAATTCTAAACTCATATTTATTATTTGTAATTTAGCTTTAAAAAAAGGGGGCAATAAATGCCCCCTTTAAATTTAGATTAACCTAGGGTTATTTCCAAGCGTCTTTGTAAGCTATGGTTTTACCTTGTGGTTTTTCATTAACTTTGGCTTTTGGTGAACCAGCTTGATTTAACCAATAAGAAGCTTCTCTTGGTTTATTAAGTCTTGGTCCACACCCACCGTACGCGTTACTAGCTTTGTCAGCAGCTTCCATACGAGACATAACTAAGTCCATCTCATCTGCAAGACGATCCATAGTTTGTTGAGGTGTAAATGTACCAGAGTTAACTTCTCCGATATGCTGCCACCATAATTGTGCTAGCTTCGGATAATCTGGAACGTTGATACCTGTCGGAGACCATACATTTCTATTGTCTGATCTATAGAACTCAATAAGTCCACCTAGTTCAGGCGCTCTCTTAGTAAAATGTTTATGGTTAACAGTACTTTTTCTTACGAAAGTTAAACCAACATCAGCTTTTTTAAGAGATACAGTTTTTGAAACTGCAAATTGAGCGTATAACCATGCAGCTTTTCTTCTCTCAACGTCAGTAGACTTAAATAATGTCCATGATCCTACGTCTTGATATCCAAGCTTCATACCCTCTTCCCAATAAGGTCCTTTAGGTGATGGGCCCATTCTCCACAAAGGCATACCGTTTGCATCAACTACTTTATTATTAGGATCTTTTCCTACTAAAGAAGCCGTGAAAGCTGTGTACCAGAAAATTTGCTGAGCAACATTTCCTGAAGAAAGAGATGGTAAAGATTGATAAAAGTCCATAGCCGCTGCTCCCGGAGGCGCATAAGCTCTTAACCATTCATCCCATTTTCTAATTGCGTATACTGCAGCAGGGCCATTTGTAGCTCCACCTCTTGATACGTTAGCACCTACTGGGTTACAAGAACCTGGCTCCATTCTAATTCCCCATTCATCTACAGGTACTCCATTAGGTAGACCTTTGCTTCCTGCACCAGCCATTGATAACCAAGCATCAGTCATTCTCCAACCTAAGTCCGGTGCTCTTTTACCATAGTCCATATGACCATAAATGTTAACACCATCTATCGTCTTCACGTCTTCTGAAAAGAATTTAGCGATGTCTTCATAAGCTGACCAGTTTAATGGTACGCCTAATTCATAACCATATTTAGCTTTAAATTGTTTTTGAATTTCAGGTCTATCAAACCAATCTTTTCTGAACCAATAAAGGTTAGCAAATTGTTGGTCTGGTAGTTGGTAAAGATTTCCATCTGGGCCTGTAGTAAATTGAAGCCCTATGAAGTCATCTAAATCCAAATATGGATTAGTAACAGCTTTACCTTCGCCTTTCATCCAATCAGTTAAATTAACAGCTTGTTGCATACGCGCGTGCGTACCAATTAAGTCTGAGTCATTAACATATGCATCGTAAATACTTACGTTAGTTTGCATTTGTGTTTGAACGGCCATTACTACATCACCTTCTCCTATAATTTGGTGTTGTACTTTGATGCCTGTTATTTCTTCAAACGCTTTTGTAAGAGTCTTAGACTCGTACACGTGAGTTGGTATACCTTCAGATACTACTTTTAAAGTCATTCCTTTGAATGGCTTAGCAGCATCTTGGAACCATTTTAGCTCTTTCTCTCTATCTTTAGCAGATAAAACAGAAAGACTAAACTCACCGTCAGACCATTTCTTAATTGCATTTGCAGATGCATTAGAAATAGTTAAGATTGAAAATGTAACAGCAACAGCAAGAACAGTTTTTAATATCTTAATCATTATTTCCCCCGTTTATGTTATTAGTTATTCTTAGATAAATAAGTAAACTAGATCGAAGAGTGTATGTCAAAAAAAAATTCAATTTATAAGACTGTTTTCAATTTTTAATTGAATAATTATGATAATGTTTTTTTAATAGCTTTATCCCAGCCTTTTAAAAGACTTTTTCTATTAGATGATTTCATTTTAGGGTGAAAGGTTCTATCAACTTGCCAATTGTTAGATATATCCCTTAAAGATTTATAAACTCCTATTTGAAGTCCCGCCATAAACGCCGCACCTAGAGCTGTAGTTTCTTCTACTTTTGGTCTTAACACTTTAACATCTACTACGTCAGCTAAAAATTGTGAAAACCAATTATTCTTAACCATTCCTCCATCTACTTTTATTATTTTTGGTCTCAAACCATCATTTTTCATCGCCTCAAATAAATCATGAGTCTGATACGCAACAGACTCTACTGTTGCTCTTACAATTTCTTTTGGTCCTGTGTCTCTAGTTAAACCTGATAGCACTCCTCTTGCATTTACAGCCCAATAAGGAGCTCCAAGTCCTGTGAAAGCTGGAACTAGATAAATTCCGTTATTTGACTTTAAAGATTTTATTATTTTTTCTGTATCAGAAGCTTTTTTTATAAATTTTATCTTATCTCTTAACCATTGTACGCCAGCACCAGCAATAAAAATAGAGCCTTCTAATGCGTAAGTTGTTTTTCCATTAATTCTGTAGCCGATTGTAGTTAATAGTCTGTTTTTAGAATAAACTTTTTTACTACCTGTATTTAAAAGAACAAAAGCACCTGTGCCATAAGTACTTTTTAAAGATCCTGGTTCAAAACAACATTGCCCTATGGTTGCTGATTGTTGATCTCCTACCATTCCTGTGATCGGATAAGATGTGCCTGTGAGACTGGGGTCTGTATGACCAAAGTCGGCCGAACAATCTTTAACTGTAGGTAATATTTCTCGAGGTATCTTAAGTATTCTTAAAATTTGCTTATCCCAATCATTCGTAGAAATATTAAATAACATTGTTCTGCTTGCGTTCGTTGCGTCTGTAGCATGATCAGCCCCATTAGTTAATTTCCACAAAAGAAAACTGTCTACAGTACCAAATAATAATTTTTTCTTTTTGATCAATTCTTTTGCTTTAGGTACATTATCTATTATCCATTTAATTTTAGTTGCTGAAAAGTATGCATCAATTAACAATCCGGTTTTATTATAAATAATTGTTTCTTTTTTTTGTCTTATTAACTTTTTACAATATTCAGAAGATCTTCTATCCTGCCAAACTATAGCATTATAAACTGCTTTACCGGTCGTTTTGTCCCACAATATGGTTGTCTCTCTTTGATTTGTAATTCCTATTGTTAAAATTTTCCCTTTTAGTACTTTACTTTTCTTAATTACATTTCTCAAAACTTTTAAAGTCGTTTTCCATATTTCTTCTGGGTTATGTTCAACCCAACCATCATTAGGAAAATATTGCGTAAATTCTGTTTGAGAAACAAATATTGGTTTACCTTTTAAATCAAATAAAATTGCTCTACTTGAGGTTGTTCCTTGGTCTATTGAAATTATAAATTTTTTCATAAAATGAAATTATTTTATTTTAATTTTTAGTATTTTGTTAGTAAATTAATTTTTTAAAAATATTATTATAAATTATTATTTGAATGACTAGAGTTGCAATAATAGGTGCCGGACCATGTGGTTTATCAATGTTGAGGTCTTTTGAGCATGCTGAAAAAAAAGGTGAAAAAATTCCTGAAATAGTTTGTTTTGAAAAACAAGAAGATTGGGGTGGATTATGGAACTATAGCTGGAGAACTGGTTCAGATCAATATGGAGACCCTGTTCCAAATAGTATGTATCGATATCTTTGGTCAAATGGACCTAAAGAATGTTTAGAGTTTGCCGACTACTCTTTTGATGAACATTTCGGAAAACCTATTCCGTCTTTCCCACCTAGAGAGGTTTTATATGATTATATTATCGGAAGAGTGAGTAAAGGAAATTTAAAAAGTAAAATAAAGTTTAATACAAGGGTTATAAATACAATATTTAAAAATGAAAAATTTGAAATTAGTTACCAAGATAAAGTTAATAATAAAATTTTAAAAGATTATTTTGATTATGTTGTTGTTTCCACTGGGCATTTTTCTGTACCATTCATTCCTGAATATAAAGGTATGAAATCTTTTCCAGGAAGAATAATGCATTCTCATGACTTTAGAGACGCTGAAGAATTTAGAGATAAAAATGTGATAGTCTTAGGAAGTAGCTATTCTGCAGAAGATGTTGCACTTCAATGTAATAAATATGGAGCGAAAAGCGTTACTATAGGATACAGACACAATGCTATGGGATTTAAATGGCCTGAGGGAATGAAAGAGGTACACTATTTAGATAGATTAGAAGGTAAAAAAGCAATTTTTAAAGATGGTACTAAACAGGAAGCTGACGTTGTAATTTTATGTACTGGTTATTTACATCATTTTCCATTTTTAGAAGAAAGCTTACAATTAAAAACTGGTAACAGACTTTATCCACCAAAATTATATAAGGGTATTGTATGGCAAGATAATCAAAAACTTTTATATCTTGGAATGCAAGATCAGTTTCATACATTTAATATGTTTGACTGTCAGGCTTGGTATGCAAGGGACATAATAATGAATAAAATTAAGTTGCCTAATAATAATGAAATTGAGAAAGATATTAATAAGTGGGTAGCAATAGAAGAGAAATTAGAAAACCCAGATCAAATGATTGATTTTCAAACTGAGTATACAAAAGAACTACATGAAATGTCTGATTATCCAAAAATTGATTTTGAGTTAATAAGAAAGCACTTTAAGGAATGGGAGCATCACAAAGTTGAGGATATTTCAACTTACAGAAATAAATCTTTCTCATCTCCAGTAACTGGTTCAGTAGCTCCTATTCATCATACTCCATGGGCAACTGCTATGGATGACTCATCAAAAACTTTTTTAGATAAATAGTTTAAAGTTAATCAATTCCCAGGTGTTTTTTTCTTTTTTGAACATAAGCTCTAATTAAGTTATCAAATATTAAAGCTATAAAAGCTACACAGATACCAAGTGTTAATCCAATTCCTGCACCATTTTTATCTGATAATGCTTTTAAAATATATTGACCTAAATCTTCTGTTCCAATAAATGCTCCAATAATTACCATAAACAAAGCAAATACAATCGTTTGATTTATACCAAGCATCATATGTGGGAATGCCAAAGGGAATTCTATTTTAGTTAATCTTTGAAATTTATTTACGCCTGACATAGTTGCTGCATCATGTAAGCCAGCAGGAACACTTCTAAGTCCCTCAATTGTATATCTTGTTGCTGGTATCGTTGCATAAACTATGACTGCAATAAGTACAGATGTATCAGTTATACCAAATAACATCATCACTGGAATTAAATATACAAAAGATGGGAATGTTTGAAAAATATCACAAACGCCTAACATAAAATTTGCTGAGTGTTTATTTTGAAAACATAAAGTTCCTACAGTAAATCCAATAATACAAGAAACAAAAACTCCAAAAGTTGCCATATACGCTGTAACTAATGCTCTATCCCACCATGGACTAAAAGCGATAAATAAAGTTAAAGCACAAACTACCAAAGCTGAACGTAGGCCACCGATTAGATATCCTGCACCTACAACTAATACTATTGTAGCAATTGCAGGCATTCTTAAATATAAAGCTCTCATTGGTTGAAGCACTTCTTGAATTAACCATGTATTAAAGGCTTTAATGTAAACGAAGAAAGTATCAAAAATCCAATCTACCCCTTTATTCCAAAAATCAGCAGTAGATATTCCTTTATTGTGTGGAATTTCAAATAAATAGTTGAATGTATCTTTGAATAAAAAAGTTCCAATGTAAGCTAGTATTATTCCAATAACAAATGTAGCTCCAAAAAATAAAAGATTTTTGTTTCTTTGATAGAATGTAAGATTGCCAAAATAATCTGTTTGTTTATTTGCCCATGCTAAAGACATCTTATCTAATAGAATTGCAATTAAACTAATACATAAGCCTGCCTCCAGAGCTAATCCAATATTCAATTGGTTTAATGCTAATAATAAATTAAATCCTAAACCTTTTGCTCCAATAAAGGCTGAAATAACTGCCATCGAAAAACACACCATGATAACTTGGTTTACTCCAATTAAAATATCTCTCCTAGCAGTTGGGATTAATACTTTAAACATTAATTGAAAATTATTACATCCACTCATTCTACCTGCTTCCATAACCTCTGGTGGCACCGCTCTTAAACCTAATAGGGTTAATAATATCATCGGTGGTATTGCCACAACCATAGTAATAATGACTGCAGCATGATCGCCCACTCCAAAGAGGACTAGCGCAGGAACCAATACAGCGTATTGTGGCATTGTTTGCATCACTAATAATATTGGATATAAAGCTTTCTCTACACGTTTACTTTTAAAAGCTGCTATTCCTAATCCTAAACCGAATATAAAAGATAATGGAGCTGCAACCAATATAAATGAAAGAGTTTGCATTGATGGTTTCCATTGACCAAACACTGAAATATAAATCATAGTTACACCGGCAAAAAAAGCTAGACCTTTGCCGCTAAGCTTATATGAAAGAAATGCTGCACCTGCTGCAACAATAGTCCAAGGTAATCCTGGTAGTTCAGCCCATGGATTTTTATCTATCCAATCCCAACTTGTAAACGCAACTATAGTTTCAAGACCTCCTAGTAAAATTTCTCTTATTAATTCTATTAAAAAGGTCATAAAGGCAGTCAAATTTCTACTAATTTGTAAAACTATAGGACGACTTTTAAACTCTTGTGTATCTTCATTCCAAACCTCAATGGGCATCCATTCGTTCATTAAGAAAAATAACGAGTCATTTATCCAAATGGGTAACCATCCAAGCAATGGAGGTAATCTCCAGAAGACATCGAAAGCATAGTATCTTACTTCTTTACCTAAAAATATGTAACTACTTTGATTAGGATCTTTAATAAATTCAGCTTGACCCCTAATGAACTTATATGTTTCAGGAACTTCAATCGCAAAGCACAAAGCAAAGAATACAATTAATAAAAATAACCATTGAAAAGTTTTTGGATATTTCTTTAAAAATTCCATAATTTAATTACTATTTTTTTCTTCCTCCAAAAACTGTGTTGATTATTTTGGTTGGATTAATAGAACCTATAATTTCATTCTTGTCATCAACTACAGCTACTGATTTTTCTTGTGTAAGAATTTTTTCTGCAACATTTTCTATAATTTCATCTTTTGAGACTTTTAGGTCACCTAAATTATCTTTTGATATATCCATAACATCTTTAATTAATAAAACTTTTTCTCTTGGTACTTCTTCAGTAAATTTTCTTACATACTCTGTAGCTGGGTTTAAAACAATATTAGCAGGAGTGTCTAACTGTTCAATTATACCATCTTTCATAATTGCAATCCGATCCGCAAGTTTTAAAGCTTCATCAAAATCATGTGTAATAAACATAATCGTTTTTTGTAATTTGTCTTGAAGTCTTAAAAACTCATCTTGCATCTCTTTTCTTATTAATGGATCCAAAGCTGAAAAAGGCTCATCTAAAAACCAAATATCTGGCTCCACAGCTAAAGATCTTGCAATACCTACTCTTTGCTGTTGTCCTCCTGAAAGTTCTCTAGGAAAATAATTTTCTCTACCTTCAAGACCAACTAGTTTAACCATATCCATTGCTTTATTTATACTGTCCTCAGTTTTGATCCCTTTAATCTGAAGTGGAAAAGCAATGTTCTCAACAACAGTTTTGTGTGGAAGTAAAGCAAAGCTTTGGAAGACCATCCCCATTTTATTTCTTCTAAGATCTATAAGATCTTTATTATTTAATTGTAACAGGTCCTGGCCCTCTATAAAAATTTTACCACCTGTTGCATCAGTTAATCTCGAGATGCATCTTAGTAAAGTTGACTTACCTGAGCCAGATAAACCCATAACAACTAACATCTCACCTTTTGAAACTTCAAAAGAAGCGTTGTTCACTCCAACAATACAACCATTATCTTGAAAAGTTTTAGCATCAACATTTCCATTTGAATCTTGAAGCATTTTTTGAGCATTTGCTCCAAAAATTTTATATACACCTTCACATTTGATAACTGGCTCAGACATAAATTTTAATTAAGTTATATGAAATTAGGATAAAATTAAATCCATATTATTGTTAGTTTCCCCTTAAAAATTTTTAATATAATAAACTCTAGTATCAATTCCGGTGCTTAAAAAACTTAGTGCTTCACCACTTACAGTTATTGACTCGTCAACTCCAACATTGTTTCCACTCACAGTAAAGCCTGCAAAACACTTATTTTTCTCCTCATCCCACTTAACAAATGTTTCATCAATTTTATTACCATTAATTGTATAAATTTCATGTGCCCTAAAATTAAGAAAATTTGCCCCCATAATTGCACGTTGTGGAATTAATTTTGTAGCTTTACATACTTGCTGATAAACTTCATCTGTTAACTTGTAGTGATCTGTACCGTCAAAAGTTACCAAAATTCCTGAAGGTAGTTTAGATATCAACTCACTTAATTTTTTTTCTTGAGCGATCCTCTCCTCTTCTAGTTTCATTTTTCTCACAAGTTCATCTCCTCCACCAAACATTATATTTAATGCAAAAAAAGAGGAAAATATAATAAGAATTATTAGTACTAGACCACCAAACTGCTTTGTAGTTGAGGGTAAATATTTTATTCTGTTTAAAAAATTTTCTTTTGACATTTACTCTTGTAACTTTCCATTTTTCCATATGCCAGATTTTTGGTTTCCATCTGATGAAGTAAAAGTGCCTTGCCCATTCATAAATCCTTTTGCCCATTCACCTTTATAAGTTGAGCCGTCCGGAAAAGTTAAAACACCTTCTCCACTCCATTCACTATTTTTAAACTCACCTTTATAGATGTATCCGTTGGGCCAAGTTTCAACTCCTTGGCCGTTTTTCTTAGTGCCTACCCATTCACCTTCATAAGTCGTTTTATCCGTATAAACCCATTTGCCAAAACCATTTTCACAATTTCCTTCTTTACATCCTGTGCTTCGTGCTAGCGCACCTGAACTAACAAGTAAGCTTAAAATAATAATATATAGATATTTTTTCATCATAATATTTTACACGAAATTAATAAAAAAAATTATACTTTTTTGTCATCTTTATTACATGAATAAATTGAAATATATTTTTCGGAGTTTTCACTTTTGATATTTTTTGTTATTTCATGAATTAATTCACCTGTTTTCCTTGTGATAATACCAGACTCAGAATAATTTTTATTTTGATCTATTGACTTGAATAAAACTACATCTTTATTGACTACTTTAACATTAAGTTTTGCTGAGTCTGAAAGAAATGATGATAATCCTTTAATCAAAAGTGTTTCTGGTTTTTTTGATAAAATTTTAAATCTATCTAAACCTTTCTCATTCAAATCTTCAGCTAAAAAAGTTTGATAATTATATTCTGAATTTTTGATTATTTTTTTTTCTAAATCACAAACAAAC
The DNA here is from genome assembly GCA_902595125.1 of uncultured Pelagibacteraceae bacterium. Classification (GTDB taxonomy): domain Bacteria; phylum Pseudomonadota; class Alphaproteobacteria; order Pelagibacterales; family Pelagibacteraceae; genus Pelagibacter. The sequence continues at coordinate 57,911 of CACJOY010000004.1, read as the reverse complement.
TGGAGATCAATATTTTCATTTATGCTAATATCTTTTGCTAAAGATTGATTAAAAAATAATAAACTTATGAATATACTTAAAAAATATTTAATCATTTAATTAATACTTAAAAAAAAATCTCCCCCAACAATGTTGGGAGAGATTCAAAGATTTAGTTGCTTTTAACCTTATTTAGTAAAAGCTTTCCAAACTTTCTTGTTCTTTTTTAACCATGCTTTTGCAGCATCTTCATGAGTCATTTTGTCGACATCAACTAAAGCTGCCATTGCACCAATTTGACTTGTTGTGAAAGAAAGTTTTTTAAACATAGCTGCTGCATCTGGATGAGTTTTTGGAAAATCAGCGTTAACTGCTTTTTTCAAATAACCATCTGGTGAACCGCATTTTCCATCTCCACCATCTTCTGGTCTACAACCAGCTGTGTATGGAGGAAAATCGATAAATGTAAAACCAGCACCATCCGTAAAGTTTGGTGTCCAGTTAAAGATGATTGTTCCTCTTCCTTCTTTTTCAGCTGCTGCTAGCTCTGCCCATAGCGCGTCTGCACTTCCAGCAAATTTAACCCACCAAAGATCTCCTAAGCCTAAAGCGTCAACTCTTTGTGGGATTAAGTCACCATGCCAAGTCTGTGGACCTTCCAACATCCTTCCTTTTCCATCTGGTGAGTCAGGTGTTGTAAAGTTTTTAGCACAGTCTGGATTTTTTAAAGCAGTCCAGTCTGGTAATCCTGGGCATAATCCTTTTTCAGCAACCCAATTTGGATAACCCATATCCTCAAGAGTTCTTGCTTCATGATCTCCCCAGTCAAGTAAGCCGCCTTTATCTAAAGCAGTTGTAAATGATTTACCAAAAGCAGATTCCCACACTTCGTGTGAGATACTTACGTCACCAATTCTGATTGACTCATATACTGCTTGTGAGTCAGCATTAACGTATTTAACATTATTTCCCATATCTTCCATTATTCCACCAATAACATAAGCCATTACAATCTGACTTGACCAGTTGTGTGTTGGAATAACTATGGGTTTTTTGCTATCTGCATTTGATAGTCCAGCAAAACTTACTGCTGAAATTATAACTGCAGAAATTAACGATATTATTTTTCGCATTTATTCCCCTTTCTTAATATTATGATATCTAGTATGTGCCTAAGTATAATGATAGTCAACACCCAGATATTTATATATTATAGAAATAGATTTAGAAAAAATGTCGCTTACTACTCTAAATATTAAAGAACCTGGTTTGAATGCACTACCACCTGGGGTTGAAAGGCATGTAATAAACGCTGGTGGATTGACAGGTTTACAAATTTTCCCAGATGATGAAATAGAGATCATCAATGAAGAAGGTAATCAAATTTGTGAAATAGTTTGTTTTGACAAAAATGGAAAATCTGAATTAGGAATTTTAAATTTAAAAGTAAATGATAAGGCAAGTTTTATTAGGGAAATACTAACTAAAAAAATTGAGAGTTCATTAATTACTAATCATCAATTAAAAAAAAGAAATTTGAACATAAATGAAGCAAATTCAGCAATAGTATTTGATAATGACACTCCAAACGGTGAAAAACTTAAGTTTAAATCAAAAGACAAGTGCTATGTGATATTTGCTGCACCACAAAATGAAATGTTAATTAGTGATCAAAATCCATCGAGTGACTTAACATTATTTATCAAAAGATCTAAAATTAAAGATGATAAAGAATTATCAATAATTCCAGATCCCGTTTACGAACCTAATTATGAAAAAAATATTGATAGGCAAACAGCTATTTCATATCAAGTTAAAGAGGGTGATTATATTCAAATAATTAGCCCTGCAGGTAGACAATGCTCTGACTTTGTGGCATTTGACTCTAGAAAGTTAGATAAAGGAATAGAAAAAGGTCTCGATTGGCAAACGACAAGAACTTTCATGGGAAATACCTTTCCTGGTCCAGGTTTATTTTCAAAATTTTATGATACAGACCATGAGCCTCTCGTTGAAGTTATAAGAGACACAGTTGGTAAGCATGATACTTTTAATTTAGCTTGTACTTCAAAATACTATGAAGATGTAGGATATTTTGGGCATCCAAATTGTTCTGATAATCTTACAGACTCCATGGATAAATATGGTGTGCAGAAACAAAAGGGTTGGCACGCAATAAACCTATTTTTTAATACATCAGCTACTGGACTTAATTCAGTAATTTCTGATGAGTCTTATGCTAGACCTGGTGATTATGTGATGTTTAGAGCACTTAAAGATTTAACAATAGGTACAACAGCATGTCCTAGTGATATAGATCCATGTAATTCGTGGAATCCAACTGATATTTTTGTTAGAACTTATGATAAAAAAAAAGAATTCTCAAAATCATTTGCATTTAGGATGAAAGCTGACTCTGAAAAAAAACTTACAAGGAATTCTGGTTTTTATGAAAGAACTTCAAAATTAACAAGAAATTTTATTGATGCGAGAGGTTTTTGGTTACCTAATGATTATACAAAACATGGTGCAATTGAAGAATATAATGCTTGCAGAGAAAATGCAGTATTAATTGATCTTTCGTCTTTAAGAAAATTTGAAATAATTGGTCCAGACGCAGAAGAGCTGATGAATTATACATTAACAAGAAATATAAAAAAACTATCTATTGGTCAGGTTGTTTATTCAGCAATGTGCTACGAAAATGGTATGATGTTTGATGATGGAACTTTATTAAGATTAAGCGAGACAGGTTTCAGATGGATTTGTGGAGATGAATATGCAGGCGAGTGGTTAAAAGAAACTGCCAAAAAGAAAAATTTCAAAGTAAATATTAAAAATTCTACTGATCAAATAAGCAATGTTTCTATTCAAGGACCTAAAAGCAGAGAAATATTAAAAAAATTGATTTTCACTCCTCCTACTCAACCTTCTATAGATGAGTTAGAATGGTTTAGATTCACTATCTGTAGAGTTGAAACACTTCAAGGAATTCCATTGATAGTATCTAGAACGGGTTATACAGGTGAATTAGGTTATGAAGTGTGGTGTAATCCAAAAGATGCTCCTGTAGTTTGGGACAAGCTTATGGATGCAGGAAAAGATAATGGTTTAATACCAGCGGGGTTTGCTGCCTTAGATAAATTAAGAATTGAAGCAGGTTTAATATTATTTGGTAATGAATTTGATGGACAACAAGATCCTTTTGAAGCAGGAGTTGGTTTTACCGTTCCTCTTAAAACTAAAGAAGATGATTTTATTGGAAAGAAAGTATTAATTGATCGAAAAGCAAATCCACAAAAAAAACTTGTTGGATTAGAATTAATAGGTAAAGAGATTGCAGGACATGGTGACTGCGTTCATATCGGAAGATCACAAGTAGGAGTGGTTACCAGTGGATGTTTATCAATAACTTTAAATAAGAATATTGCTTTGTGTAGAATTGACAGCAAGTACGCTGAGATTGGAACTGAAGTTGAAGTAGGAAAAATTGATGGTCATCAAAAAAGAATTTCTGCTAAAATTGTACGTTTCCCTCATTTTGATCCTGACAAAACTAGGGTAAGAGCTTAATGACTCAAACCACGAAAGATTTATTAGATTTTTGGGAAGATCAAATGAAACTATCTCATATGTCTAGCAACTACTTTTTTAGAAAATCACCATCCCACTATCACATGATGTTGTTGGTGATGAATGCTTTTAAGTATAAAGAAAATTTAACAGTTGAAGAATTAAAAACTCGATTATTTAAAACATCAAGACCAAAATCTGCACTAATGATAAATGAAGCATGTGAAAAAGGTTTCTTTTTTTTAGAAAAAACACAAGATGATCAAAGAAAGAAATGTATTAAACCCACTGTTAATTTTGTAAAAGAATTTGATAATTATCTTAAAAAATTAAGAGAAATTTCTATTTAATTAAATTTTATTCAAAACTAGTTTTACCGTTTCACCCATCACGGATGGATTTTTTGAAATTGTAACTCCACATTCTTTTAACATTTCAACTTTTTCAACTGCACTTTCTCCATAAGCAGAAACAATGGCACCTGCATGTCCCATTACTCTACCTTTAGGTGCTGTTAAACCTGCTATGTATCCTATTACTGGTTTTTTCATATTCTCTTTTGCAAATTCTCCAGCAGCAACTTCTTGGGGGCCACCTATTTCACCAATCATCAAAACCGCATCAGTTTCGTCATCAGTTTCAAATTTTTCAATTATATCTCTGAAAGAACTTCCATTTATTGGGTCTCCACCAATCCCGACACTTGTCGAAATACCTATATCTAAATTTTTTAATTGTTGAGCAGCCTCATATCCAAGAGTACCAGACCTACTTATAATTCCTACTCTTCCTTCTTTATAAATATGACCTGGCATAATTCCTAACATAGATTTTCCAGGACTAATAATTCCTGCACAATTTGGTCCGACTAATGTCATCTTTTCATTTCTTGAATACCTTCTCATATATCTTTTAATTTTAATCATGTCATGTGAAGGGATGCCATCGACTATCGCTACACATGTTTTTATACCTGCATCCGCTGCTTCCATTGCTGAATCTGCCGCAAAAGCTGGTGGTACGAATAATATTGATGCTGTTGCTCCAGTATTATTTACAGCATCTTTAACAGTATTAAAAACTGGTTTATCCAAATGTTTTTGGCCACCTTTTCCAGGGGTAACACCTCCAACAACATTAGATCCATATTTTATCATTTCCTCTGCGTGAAAAGTTCCCATCTTTCCAGTAAATCCCTGAACTAAAATTTTTGTATTTTTTTCAATTATGACTGCCATTTTATTTTTTCAATGCTGCAACTGCTTTATTTGCAGCATCTTCTAAAGTATTTGCTTCAATATATTTTAATTTGCTATCCTGAAGAATTTTATTTCCTTTTTCAACGTTTGTTCCCGCTAATCTTATTACTAGTGGAACTTTAATTTCTATTTTCTCTAACGCTTGGACTATTCCTTCAGCAACCCAATCACATCTATTAATTCCTGCAAAAATGTTAACTAAAATAACTTTCACTTTCTTATCCATAGTGATTAATCTAAAAGCTTTAACTATTTTTTCAGGTGTTGCTCCGCCGCCGACATCAAGAAAATTAGCAGGTTCTCCCCCTGCCAATTTAATCATATCCATTGATGCCATTGCCAATCCAGCACCATTAATAATATTTCCAATATTTCCATCTAAACTTACGTAGTTAAGACCCCTATCAGATGCATAAACTTCTTTGTCATCCTCTTGTGTTTTATCTCTTAGTTCAGAAACTTTATCTCTTCTAAACATTGCATTATTATCAAAACTCATTTTGCAATCTAAAGCTAAGATTTGCTTTTGTTTTGAAATCACTAAGGGGTTTACTTCGACCATAGTTGCATCTAATTCACTAAAAGCTTTAGCACATCCAACTATAGTTTCTGAGGCTCTCCTGATTAACTCTGGTTCAATACCCAATCCAAATGCTAATTCTCTTGCTTGAAAACTTTGTATACCAACTGCGACTTCAATTTTAGATCTAATTATAGACTTAGGTTTTTCTTTAGCAATTTCCTCAACACTCATTCCACCTTCAGTAGAGGCTACAACCATTATACTTTCTGAGCTTCTATCGAAAACCAATCCTAAATATAATTCTTTTTCAATGTCAGTCGCTTCTTCAATATAAATTCTATTAACTATTTTTCCTTCGGGACCTGTTTGATTTGTGACTAGTTTTTTGCCTAAAAGTTTATCTGTTGCCTGAGCAACTTCTAAAGGTGAATTACAAACAATTACTCCACCAGCTTTACCTCTTGCCCCTGAGTGTATTTGTGCTTTAACTACCCATTTTGATCCACCAATTTCTCTAGCTTTGTTTTCTGCTGTCTCAGGGCTATAAACGATTCCTCCTCTTGGTATCGTTACACCAAAACTTGATAATATTTCTTTAGCTTGGTATTCGTGTATATCCATAATCTATTTATTATTTATTTGTTTATCTATATTAACAATATTTTCAGCCATTCTTGCTGATGCAGCATCTATCATCCTGCCATCAAGTTGTGCGGCCCCTTTTCCTGCTTTTGCTGCTTTATCAAGTTCTTCTAAAATTCTTTTTGCTTTATCTACTTCTGATTTTGGTGGAGAAAAAACTTTATTTGCAAGTTCAATTTGTGATGGATGAATTGCCCATTTACCTTCTATGCCGATAGCTGCTCCTCTTTTTGCTGCTTCTATATAAGAATCAGGATCATTGAAATCGCCAAAAGGACCGTCTATCGCTCTCAGGCCATAAGCCCTACATGTCATTACTAATTGTGAAAGTCCGTGATGCCATTGATCGCCTGGATAATCAGGATTTAATCCACCTATTACGACAGTTCTTGCTCTTAAACTTGCAGCATAATCCGCAACACCAAAATGAAGGGCTTCTAGTCTCTCACTAGACTTTGCAATTTCTTTTATATTTGACATGCCTAATGCGGTTTCAATTAAACATTCAATCCCTATTTTATTATTTAATTTTTTACTAGTTTCTATTTGTGTTAATAAACAATCAATCATGTAAACATCACTTGCTGTACCAGCTTTTGGTAAAAGAACTGTATCAAGTTTTTCTCCAGCTTCCTCTACTACATCAATTAAATCTTTATACATATAATGAGTATCAGGACTATTAATTCTGACTGAAATTGTTTTACCTTTTTCTCTCCAATTTATCTCTTTCAAAGCCTTAACAACATTCTGGCGAGCGGTAGTTTTATCCATCGGTGAAACAGCATCCTCTAAATCTAAAAAAATATAATCAGCTTTAGAATTTAAAGCTTTTTCAAACATTTCTGGAGATGATCCTGGAACTGCAAGTTCACTTCTTTGCAATCTAGATTTTGCTGGCTTGTAATACTTAAAACTCATTAAAAATAGTATATTTTTTGATAGATATTATTAAAGAAAATAATAACGTATTTTTTATATATATAGTTTTTAGTAGTATAAAATAAACTTTAATAAGAATTTTGTATTTGTTACAGATTCAATAATAAGCAAATATGTCAAATATACCAACTAAAGCTAAAGTAGTAATTATTGGCGGAGGCATTCACGGACTAAGCACTGCTTGGAAATTATCAGAAACATATAAAAATCCTGGTGACATTGTCGTTTTAGAAAAGAAAGATACTGCTGCTGGTGCAAGTGGAATAGCTTGTGGAGTAGTAAGAAATAACTACTTTCAACCAGCTATGAGAGAATTAATGGCTCATTCTGTTTCTGTTTGGGAAAGTGATCCAGACGCATTCAAATATAATGCTGTTGGATATTTACAAATATCACCAGAGGTTATGCATAAAGATGTAGCAACAATTTATGAGCAACAAAAAGCTATTGGATATGACTCAGAATTTATAGAGGGTGAAAAAGACTGTATGAAATATATGAAGGGAATGTTTGATGACTGGCAAGCACAAGGAATTACATCTGTACTTCATGAAAAAAAAGGTGGTTATGCATTTAACAAAGATTCTATTAAGGCGCTTGAGAACAAATCTACTTCAAATGGTGTTCAAGTTATTAAGGGTATTAAAGTAAATGGATTTAAAAGAGGAAGCAATAGTAAGGCAGTTACAGGTGTTGAAACTGATAAAGGGACAATTGATTGTGAACAAGTGGTTATCGGAGCGGGACCATGGGCAAGAGATTTCTGGAACATGTTGGAACTTCCTAAGACTGCAAACATCAAAGGTAAAGATGGTAAAATGCATACAACTGATATGTGGACTTATTGGATGTTGCAAGAAGGAGTAATCGGTGTTGAGCCAGATTTTTTAAAAATGAATAATGGTAAACAACCACCTGTAATTCACGTTGACTCAACTGCACCTTTATATTCAGATAAAACTAAGAAACTAATTACTGATAAAATTTGGGGAATATACTATAAACCTGATATCGAAGGCTTAGGTGTCCAAGGTGGAACTTCTCCTTACATTGTTGATAAACATTTTGATAAAGTAAATGTTGATCCTTATGGAATAGAATCTCCAGAATATCAAACTACAGAAGCTTTTAACGACATGTGGTGTTCTGCTTTAGCGCATTGTCAAAAAAGATTTGAGGGAAAATCTGATCTATATAGAAAAGGACCATCAGGTGGTCTTGGATGTATGACACCAGATTCGTTTCCAATCTTTGATAGATTTTTAGAAAATGTTTATATGATAGCTGATGCTAATCATGGATACAAAATGATTGGTGTGGGAGAATTAGTAGCTAAAGAAATTCTTGGAACTGAAAGTGATTTATTGAAACCGTTTAGATACAACCGATACGAGAAGGGAGAACTTCACCCTACTTCGAACAGTCCGTTTCCTTGGAGCTAAACTTCAAGCCTAGACACTAATAAATTTTTCAGCTACGTTTGATTAAAAAATAATTCATTGAGGGAAAAATGACGGATCTAGAAAAACATGTTAACCAGCCAGGCAGAGCAAAATTAGTAAAAAAAGTAAGAGATAAAATTAACGAGTTAGGAATAACTTATATTTATTTTCAATTTATTTCAGTAACTGGGAGAGTTGTTGGTAAAGGTATACCAGCAGATCATTGGGAGAGAACTGCTGAAAAGGGATTTCAATTAGTTTATGGAGCAACTGCAAACTTATTTTTAGATCGTCACAATAATTACATTGGATATGGTCCTGAAGCTAAAGAATTAGTTGGTATACCTGATCCTGAAACATTTGTTCAATTACCTTGGGACAAAAGAGTTGCTAGAGTTTTTTGTACTTGTTTTAGAAATAGAGAAGAGAGAGAAAATCCAGGTGGACACTTAACTTCTGACTGTAGAGGAAATTTAAGAATAATTGCTGAAGAATTCAAGAAAAAACATGGTTATCAAATGAGGGTTGGTACTGAACCTGAAATGATGTGGTTAACTAAAAATGATGATGGCACACCAACAGGAAAAGGATTTTCTAAACCTTTCTGTTATCATATTGATCAGTTTGAATCCTTAAGACCTGTTTTTATGAAAGTGATTGAGTATGCAAATGCAATGGGGCTTGATATGATTCAAGGTGACCATGAAGATGCACCAGGTCAATTAGAATTAAACTGGATGTATGATGATGTGTTAAGAAATGCTGACAGGCTTTCAACTTACAGACAAATTTGTGCCCAAGTCGCTAGAGAACATGGGTTGATTGCATGCTTTATGACAAAACCATTTATGGGAGTTTCAGCTAGTGGATGCCACACAAATCTATCTTTATGGAAGGGTGGAAAAGATGTTGTGAATAGATTAGGTCATAAAAAATTACCAGGTGTTGAAGAAGTATTTACTTATGTTGAAGGTGGAACGAATACATTTATGCCTGATACTAAAGATATGCAGCTTCCAGGAAAAGTTGGTCTGCAGTCTATTGGTGGTATAATGAAACATTTGCCAGCACTTACTGCAATCGGATCATCTACAGTAAATTCTTATAGAAGATTATGGGATCAAGGATTTTGGGCTCCAGTTTATGCAGATTGGGGATATCAAAATAGAACTTGTGGACTTAGAGTCTCTGCTCCAGGCAGATTTGAATACAGATCGGTTGACTCGATGCATAATCCTTACTTAATGGGTGCAGCATTACTAAAAACTATGGATGATGGTCTTACAAACAAAATTGATCCAGGTAAGCCAGAATCTAGAAATATTTATGAAGCTCAAAAAGCTGGAAAGGATGTTAAAAAATTACCTTTAAGTTTAGGTGAGGCTCTTGATAGACTTTCTGAGGATAAGATAGTTCAATCAGCAATGCCAGATGAAATGTATAAAATATTTCATTGGTATAAAAATGATGAATGGGAGAAATTTTTGGGTGCAACAACTCAATGGGATCTAGATACATATTTAGATTGTTTACCATAGGATCAGGATTAACAGAGGCAAATTTATGTGCGGAATTGCAGGATTAATACATAGAGGTAAATCTTCAAAAGTAGGTCATGAGCTTCAAGGAATGTTACAAGCTCTGAAACACAGGGGGGAAGACTCAACTGGGTATGCTTTATATGGAGATACTGATGGTAAAAATTTCATCATGCGATTTAAAGTAGGTGAAAATGTTGGAGAAGGAAGTACATCAGTTGCTGAAGATGTATCAGTTTATGATGAAAGGAAAAAAATTGTAGATAATTATCTTTCAGAGTTAGGAGCAAAAATTATTAAAGAAGAAAGAATACTGCCCTACTCATTAAGATACGAAATAGAATATGATAAAAAAGATTTATTAAATTTTTCACAGAAAATTGAAAGTATTCCTGGTGTAGAAATTCTTTCAATGGGCAAATCTTTAGAGGTAATTAAAGATCTTGGAAACGCTAAAATGGTGTGTGATCGATACAATCTAGATAAACTTGTTGGAACACACGCAATAGGTCACGCAAGGATGGCAACTGAGTCTGGAGTGGATATAAAATCTGCACACCCTTTTTGGGGCTATCCATTTAGTGATGTATCTGTGGTTCATAATGGTCAACTTACAAATTACTGGAATAATAGAAGATCTTTAGAAAACAAAGGTATGAGATTTATGTCTGAATGTGACTCAGAATTAATTGCTGTTTATTTAGCTGAAAAAATGAGAGATGGCGCATCATTAGAAGAAGGAATGAAAGAATCTTTAACTGGTTTAGATGGTGTATTTACATATTTTGTAGCAACTAAAGACTCCTTAGGTATGGCAAAAGATACTATGGCGGCAAAACCACTAGTTCTATATGAATCTGATGAATTGGTAGCTATGGGTTCAGAAGAAATAGCAATTCGATCAATTTTACCTCAAGAAATTGATACTTACGACCCATTTGATGGAGAAGTTAAAGTATGGCAAATATAAAAAATACAGAAAAGAAAACAAAAGCTCAAGCAATGGGTATGCACACTGAAGTTTTAACAGGTAGAACTCAACAAAAATTTTTTAATCCAGATGAAGCTGAAAATTTTTATTACTTTGGAACTTATGATGTAGATTTTAATAAAAGAACAGATCTTGATGTGAAAGATATGACTGCAGCTGAAGCAAACAAAGAAATTGATAATTTAATGAGCCAAGGTTTTGGAACAATAGTAATTAAAAATCCACAAGGTAAACATAGCTTAGGAGTGGGTATCTTGAATAAATTAAATTTAATTTTTGAAGGAAGTTTAGGTTATTTTGGAATGGGCTCATGTGATGGACCTATTGTTAGAATTAATGGAAGAGTTGGATGGTCTTGTGCAGAAAATTTAATGGCAGGAAAAGTGGTAATTGAAAAAAACGCTGGTTCGTGTTTTGGCGCAGCTATACGTGGTGGTGATTTAATCTGCAAAGGAAGTGTGGGAGCTAGAACAGGTATCGATATGAAAGGTGGAACTATTATAATCGGTGGAGATGCTGGTGCATTTACTGGTTTTATGATGCAGAGAGGAAGAATAATTATATTAGGAGATGTAGGAATTAATTTAGGTGACTCAATGTATGATGGGACAATTTTCATAGGTGGAGAAATAGGCTCATATGGTAGTGATGCAGTAGATTCTGAGTTAACTAAAAATGATCAAGATTGGTTAAAAAGGAAACTTAAAGTTGCAGAAATTGGTGAAAATTTTGATGTTAGTAAAATGAAAAAAATTGTAGCTGGTAAAAAACTTTGGAATTATGACAATTTAGAACCTACAGAGAAAAAAGGAGCAATCTAATGGCAAAAAGAAAAGTAAAAAAAAAATCAAATGGTAAATTAAAAAATAAAGGTGTGGGTGGAAAAGCAGATGTTCACGCACATGAAGAAGGTAAGAGAAATAAAAGTTTACTAGGGCATAATGCTATTTTTACTCCTGAAGTAATAGACGACATTCATATCAAATCTCAATTAGGAAGATACAGGATGCGTGGAATGGCATTAATGAAAAAGATCCCTACATTTGATGATTTAGTTTTTTTACCTGGAACTCTTACAAGATTTGTTATTGAGGGATATAGAGAAAAATGTGAAACTAAAACTGTGATTGGGCCTAGATGCGAAAATCCGATTGAATTAGATATTCCTGTCTATATTACTGGTATGAGTTTTGGAGCACTTTCATACGAAGCAAAAACAGCTTTAGCAAGAGGAGCTACAATGGCAGGAAGTGCAACATGCTCTGGTGAAGGTGGAATGATACCTGATGAAAGAAGATACTCAGAAAAGTGGTTTTACCAATGTATTCAATCTAGATATGGATTTAATCCGCATCATGCTCAGCTTGCAGATGGAATAGAAGTGTTTATTGGACAAGGTCAAAAAGTTGGAATGGGTGGACACTTAATGGGTCAAAAAGTTACTGATCAAGTTGCCGAGATGAGATCTTTACCTTCTGGTATTGACCAAAGATCTCCTGCAAGACATCCTGACTGGCTAGGTCCAGACGATTTAGCTTTGAAAGTTGAAGAATTAAGACAATTAACAAAAAATAGAGTGCCTATTCAATTAAAACTTGGTGCTTCTAAAGTTTACGATGATGTTCGTATGGCTGCAAAATGCGATCCTGACTCAATCTACTTAGATGGTATGGAGGGATCAACTGGGGCGGGTCCTCACATTGCAGCAGCAAACACAGGTATCCCAGGAATTGCTGCTATTAGAGAGGCCAGAAGAGCTTTAGATGATGTGGGTAAAACTGGAAAAGTTACTTTAATTTACGCAGGTGGAGTAAGAGATGGTGCTGATATGGCAAAGGCTTTAGCTTTAGGCGCTGATGCAATTGCAATAGGTACAGGGTCAATGATTGCGTTGAATTGTAATAAAGATATTCCTGAAGCAAATTTTGAAAAAGAAATGGGAGTAAAAGCTGGAGAATGTTACCACTGTCATACAGGAAGATGTCCGGTCGGTGTAGCAACACAAGATCCCAAATTGAGAGCAAGATTAAATCCTGATGATGCAGCACTGAGAGTTTACAATTATTTACATTCAATGACTTTGGAAGCTCAACTTCTAGCACGAGCATGTGGAAAAACAAATATCCATTCTTTAGAGCCTGAAGATTTGGCAGCTTTAACTTCAGAAGCTTCAGCTTTAGCAAAAGTACCTTTAGCAGGAACAAACTATACTGTTGGAGTTGACAACTATCATAAAATATAAAGATCTGTATGGCGAAAAAAAAAAATAAAAGTAAACCAAAAAAAATGAAGCTTGGTACCTTTAAGGAGACTGCCAGAGAAAAGATGATAGGTCAACATATCGGTTATAGATATGATGTAAATTTACTTCCTGATTATAAAAAGATAACACCGTTTCTAAAAAAATACGTTGAAGCTATGGGATGGGATGACCTGAATTGGTTAGAAGATGTTCATATGGGTTACGAGGAAGGAAGACCAGCTGTTTTTTGCAGAAATGCAAACGGTTGGGTTACAATTCCAAAATCCTTCAAACTCCCAGAAAATCAACAGGACAGAGATATGATAGCAAGAGAGCTGTTAGTAAAATTTCAAATGTCTCCAAAGCATCCTCTAGTTGATTTAAAAAAAGCTTACTTAAAATTTTAATTTCACAATCTAAAGTTGATTCTTTTTTAAAAACTGGATGTTTATAATAGGTTTTTTGTAGTTGTTTTATTTGTCACACCTTAGAAAATTTAATAGGCTTTTCAAAACTAATATGGAGAGAGAATATGACTGATCAGTTAGGTGCTCTAACTACTATATTTACAGAATTTTACTACTGGGTAACAGTGGTACTGATGTTTTTAATTCACGTCGGTTTCTGTATGTATGAAGTTGGTGCATCAAGATACAAACACCATCAACATACTCTTATGAAAAATACAATGCTGATACCGCTGGTAACAGTAACTTGGTTTTTATTTGGTTGGTGGATTTATTGGGCTTTTCCAACAGGACCAGGAATAGCTCCATCAATAATGAATGAAAGTACCGCTTTAATTACAGATGATTCTGCATTTAGTGCTACATGGTACACTGCTACAAGTGAGTTGATGGCAATCAATTTAGGAGATCACATTTCTGGTGTCTTCTGGGCTGCTTTCTTACTCTTCTCATGGACAGCTGCTTCCATTGTTTCAGGAGCAATCATTGAGAGAATTACAACTTTTGCATTTGGTATTTTAGCAATTGCAATTGGATCTGTGTTCTGGACAATTGATGCTGCTTGGGGATGGCACTTTGATGGATGGATGCTTAAAATTTTAGGATATCATGATGCTTATGCGTCAGGAGTAATTCACGCAATTGCTGGTGGATTTGCTTTAGGTGTTCTAATGGTTTTAGGACCAAGAATTGGAAAATTCTCATCAAGTGGTGAGCCAAGAAATATTGGACCAAGAAATCCTTGGCTAGTAACAATTGGATTGTTTCTAATTTATACTGGATTCTGGGGATTCTATGCGGCATGTAATATACCAATATATGATCTTGGACCTGAATACGGAATGGAAGGCATATCTTATTGGACAGCAACAAACATATACGTAACTCCTACTACACTTAGTGGTATTACTTTTAACTTCTTGATGTCACTATCAGGAGGATTATTAGCTGGATATTGGATTGCAAAAGGTGATCCTTTCTGGACATACTCTAGTGGACTAGCAGGTATTATATGTGCGTCAGCTGGAAATGATTTATATCATCCAATTCAAGCTATGATAATCGGTATGATCGGTGTTGTGATTTCATACAAACTACATTATTGGGTTGAGCGTAAGTTCAAAATTGATGATGCAGTTGGTGCAGTTGCAGTTCACGGTTACGCTGGATTTATTGGTCTAGTAATATGCGGTTTTGTTCTAAATGGTTATCCATCATCTGGCTACAATGTTGGAGCTATGTGGGATGGAACTACTTACGCAACAATTAATCCATTAGGACAGTTCATAGGAGCATTAATAATGTTCGTAGTTCTTGGACTAATACCGGGCTATGTTATTGCTAAAGTTCTCGCGGGTATGGGTAAATTAAGAATCCCAAGAGAAGTAGAAATAGCAGGTCTAGATTATGAAATGATGGAGTCTGCTAAATCAGATGAAAAAGCAGTTTCATCTGCAACCAGGTAAAGGAGAAATATATGGCGACTGTTACAAACTGGATAGATCACCTAAATAAACCAGCAGAAGAAGTTGTTGGTGCTGTTTATCCTGGTGCCGGATCTAGTGAAGGTATACTTGTTATACTAGCTATACTTTTATGGGTTGGTTGGACTGTTTTAACTGCCAAATCTGAAAGTGATGAGCTTGATAGATTGGGTAGAAAAAGACATGGTCCAAATGACCATAAAAGCAATATTACCGATTGGTAATTTAAACTAAAAATTTGGGCACTGTTATAAGCAGTGCCCATTTTTATTTCTTTACTAATAATGCCTGAAGAAGATAATAATAACAAAGAATTAAGACCAAGCAAAATGCGTGGTGTTGTTTTTCCTAAAGCGAAGTATGGTGTAATTATAGCTGTAATAATAGTTATCTGTGTAAATTTAATTTTATATAAAGAAACAATTTTTTCCTTTTTCAAATAACTATGTTAACCTAACTTGTGTCAAAAAATTTATTTAAAATCGCTAAAGAAAAAAAGATTAAATATTTTTTAATAAGTTTTGTAGATCTATTTGGAGTTTTAAGATCAAAATTAGTTCCAGCTCAAGCAATTAAGGAAATGCAAGAAAATGGCGCAGGATTTGCAGGATTTGCTGCTTGGTTGGATATGACACCTGCTGACTCTGATATGTTTGGAATTCCAGATCCTGATAGTTTAATTCAACTACCTTGGAATAAAGAAGTAGGATGGCTTGCATCAGATCTTTGGATGAACGGAAAACCAGTAGATGCCTCACCAAGAATAATATTAAAAAAACAAATTAAAAAACTATCAAAACAAGGATTGACTATGAAATCTGGTGTGGAGTGTGAATATTTTTTGATATCTTCAGATGGAGAGTCAATTGCTGATCCAAGAGATACTCAATCAAAACCATGTTATGACCAATCAGCATTAATGAGAAGATATGATTTAATTAAAGAAATTTGTGATTGTATGATTGAGATGGGATGGGGTCCTTATCAAAATGATCATGAAGATGCTAATGGCCAATTTGAAATGAATTGGGATTACTCAGATTGTTTAAAGACCGCAGATAGACATACATTTTTTAAATACATGGTAAAAACCATTGCTGAAAAGCATGGACTCAGAGCAACGTTTATGCCCAAACCATTTGAAAGTTTAACTGGAAATGGTTGCCATGCCCATATTTCTGTTTGGGATGGAAAAAAAAATAAATTTTTAGATAAATATAATGAATTAGGTCTAAGTAAAATGGCATATAATTTTTTGGGTGGAGTAATAAAGCATGCTTCATCTCTATCAGCATTTTTTAATCCAACAATTAATAGTTACAGAAGAATTAACGCACCTCCAACAAAATCAGGAGCAACCTGGTCACCTAGTAGTATATCTTACACCGGTAATAATAGAACTCACATGATAAGAATTCCTGATCCAGGAAGATTTGAATTAAGATTAATGGATGGATCTGCTAATCCATATTTGCTTCAAGCAAGTGTTCTTGCAGCGGGAATTAATGGCATTAAAAATAAGATTGATCCCGGTAAACCTCTTGATTGTAATATGTATGAAGATTTTGCAAAATATCCAGATCTTCCAAAACTTCCTGATGAGTTAAATCAATCGTTAAAACAATTAAAACAAAATAAAGAAATGAATGAGGCTTTTGGTGCTGATGTAATCGATAGTTATATAAAGCTTCGAGGTATAGAAATTAAAGAATTTGATAATGTAGAGAAATTTGATAAATCAAAACCTATAACCAAATGGGAAAGACAAAATACTCTAGATTGCTAATGTGAAAAGCTTAAAAAATCTTAAAAGCTGGAAATATAAAAAATTATTAAAAAATAATCATTATAATTTTAAAAGAAATTATATTTTAAAATATCTTCCATCTGCACTAATCACTAATGCCTATAAATCAATATCTAGTTGGAAAAATTATAAAAAAACCCCTCTTTTATCACTTGATAAATTGAAGAAAAATTTAAAATTTAATAATATATTTTATAAAGATGAGTCTAAGAGATTTCACTTAAAGTCTTTTAAAGCTTTAGGAGGAGCATACGCTGTAGAAAAAATATCTAAAGGAAAAAAGAATATAGTAATTTCATCGGCAACAGCTGGTAATCATGGTAGGTCTGTTGCTTGGGGTGCAAAAAGATTAAATTTAAAGTGTAAAATTTTTGTAAGTCAATATGTGAGTCAAACAAGAGTTCATGAAATAGAGAAATTTGGTGCTGAGGTCATAAGAGTTAAGGGAAATTATGAGAATTCATTAGAGGAATGCAAAAGACTTTCAAAAAAGAATAATTGGCAAATTGTTCAAGACGTTTCTACCAAGAAATATAAATATATTCCCCAACTTACAATGGCTGGATATTCTATTATGATAAAAGAAATATCTAAACAAACTAATCATTACATAACACACATATTTGTTCAAGCTGGTGTTGGAGGATTAGCGGCAGGTGTAGTTGCTGGGGTAGCAAAATATTTTAAAAGAATTCCAAAAATAATTGTTGTTGAACCTGACAGCGCGGATTGTGTGCTTCAAAGTATAAGAGCAAATAAAATGAAAAAAATAATAATAAAAAAAGAAAGTATTATGGGTGGAATGTCATGTAATGAAATGTCACTTGTTCCATGGCAAATATTAAAAAAAACTTCTAACTATTGCGTATCTGTTGCTGATAATAATGTTGCTAAAACGACAGCGATGCTAAAAGATAGAAAATTAAGTAAAGGTTCAATTATAGGAGGCGAATGTGCAACTCCCGGGATTATTGCTCTTATAGGTTTAGCTAACAACTATAAAGCGAGAAAATTATTAAATTTGAAGGAAGATTCCAACATTCTTGTCATTGGATGCGAAGGAAATGCAGATGTTAAATTTTACAAACAGCTGCTATCTAAAGGAAGAAAATAATATTTATATGACAAAAAACGCAATAACTTGGATTAGAGAAGACTTTAGAATTGAAAACAATCCTGCTCTTTCATATGCCTCGCAAAATCATGAAAATGTAATCGCATTGTTTATTTATAATAAGGCTGACTTTGATAATAAAAGAGAGGCACAAAAGTGGTGGTTGTTTAAATCTTTAGAAATATTTAGATCAGAATTATCTAAATATAAAATAAACCTTCAAATTTTAGCAGGTGATGAAATAGAAATATTTTCTAAAATCAAAAAAAAAGATGATGTTACGATATATTGGAACAAAATCTATGAGCCTGATGTAATTGCTAAAGGAAAAAAAATTAGGGACACTTTCTTAAAAAATGAGATTGAATTTAAGTATTTTAAAGGAAATATTTTAAATGAGTTTCAAGAAGTCACAAAAAATGATGGAACACCTTTCAAAGTATTTACACCTTTTTGGAGAAATGCTGAGCAAAAATTTTTAAGCTTGCCTCCAAATAAAAATTACATTGTAAAAAAAAAGACAAAAACAAAATCATTATTTAAAAATTGTATCGAGCCAAAAAAAATTCTACCAAAAAATAATTGGTACAAAAAATTTGAAAATTATTGGAAAGTTTCCGAAAGTGAGTCTAAAAAAATACTCAATAATTTGATTGAAAGTAAAATAAAAGATTACGGTACTGCCAGAGATTATCCATCGATCGAGGGTACATCTAAGCTATCTCCATATATTAAACATGGACAAATTCATGTAAATACAATTTGGAAAAAATGCAGTGAATTGAAATCAAAAGGAATCGGTTATAGAAAATATATTAATGAATTAGGATGGCGAGAATTTTCACACAGTTTAATAAATTATTTTCCAGAGTTTTTAAAAGGAAACTATAGAAAAGAATTTGATAAATTTCCTTGGGTCAAAAATGAAAAATTTTTAAGAGCATGGAAATCTGGAATGACAGGTTATCCAATTGTCGATGCTGGTATGAGAGAACTTTATGAGACAGGATGGATGCACAATAGAATTAGAATGGTTGTTGGATCTTTTTTAGTAAAACACCTAAGAATAAATTGGACTGAAGGCGAGAAGTATTTTAGAAATTGTTTACTTGATTTTAATAAAGCCAATAATGTTGCTCAATGGCAGTGGGTTGCTGGCTGTGGTGCTGATGCAGCTCCTTATTTTAGAATTTTTAATCCTATACTTCAGGGTGAAAAATTTGACAAAGAAGGTTTATATGTAAAAAAATGGTTACCAGAACTTAAGAAAGTTCCATCTAAATTTATCCACAAGCCTTGGGAAATGGAATATAAGTACCAAAAAGCTATCAAAACAATTATCGGGAAAGATTACCCCAAACCAATTGTGACTCACGAAGTCGCCCGCCAATCTGCTTTATCGGCTTTCCAAACCTTGAAAAAATAAGATATTCTAAATATTTATTTTGATTTACTGGCCCACCATTTATCTAAAATAAAATACCAAACGGCATTAGCCAATGGTTCAACAATGGCATCTGTTAGCGCTATTAAGAACGAAACATCTGCAACTAACATCAATACTGTTATTGCAATAATAAAATGCCCTACAGTATAAACAATAGTTCTCAATATTGAGCCTTTGTTGTTTATAAAGATATCTTCGGCTGCTTTAAATAAACCTTTGGTTAATTCCATCTAAAATATTAATAATAGATTATCCTTAAAATGTAATGTTAAATTTGTGAACAAACATCCTTGATAACAGGCACATTAGCGCAGTCTGAGCACTTAGTTTTTTGAACTATACAGCCATTATCAAGCACTTTAACATCTACAACTCTATCACATTTTGAGCAAATAGATGAAACAGTTAATCCACATTTTTTGCAATTATAGTTTTGTGTTTCCATAAACTTACAATAATTTTTTTAAATAATTTTACAATTATTAATTTAGTGAATGATAATCAATCTCAAAGATTTTTTGAGAATGATTATCATTATCTTTATTTTTACAGTAAATAAACTTTTAAGTTATTCTCCAATAAAATGATGAATTATTTTTCTTGCCTGGTTTTCTATACGATGCTCAAATAAATATAGACCCTGCCAGGTACCAAGTAGTAACTCGTTTTTTTTTACACTTAAAGATATTTGATTATTAGTTAAAGCTGACTTAATGTGGGCTGGCATGTCATCTTTTCCTTCAGTGGAATGGATATATAATTTATTGTTCATTGGTACCACTTTATCAAAATAATTTAATAAATCAGTTTGAACATCGGGATCTGCATTCTCTTGAACGATTAATGATGCACTGGTGTGCTGAATACTTAAATTTAATATACCGTTCTTAAGTTTTTTTTCTTTAATCCAGTCAATCGTTTTATAGGTAAATTCGTAAAGATTTTGTCCATTTGTTTTAATTATCAAATCTAAAAATTCTTGTCTCATACTTTATAGTTAATTGATGTTAACTCATATAAACGACTAATAGTTCTTCTAAATGGATCAATTAAATTTTTTGAGGATTTAATCAATTTTATATCAGATTCTGAAGTAATCATTAATGGAATTTTTTTTTCATAGACGATATCTATAAAAGTAATAAATCTATGCTGCTGGTTTGAATTATTTTCATCAAAATCAGGAAGATTTTCTAAAAAAATAAATATACTATTTGTTGCAATTTTAATATAATCCTCTGAACCTAAGTTTTTATCAAATAATTCATTAAAATTAAATTTAATAATTCCTTCATAAAAATTTTCTATTTTCAATTCTCGACCTTTTATCTCTAAAATTTTTAAATTTTTTTTTTTATTTTTCGTAGCTTTTCTAAAAAATTTATTAAACTTAAAATTTGTAGGTTGATTGAGTGGTGATAGAAATCTTTGATTAATATCACTATTGTTTAATCTATAATCCTCTTCTATTTTAAGTTCTATTTCATTTGAATTTTTTTTTAAAATTTTTATGAAAGGGATGAATTGATCTCTTTGTAATCCATCTTTATATAAATCATCAATGTGAATATTTGATGAAAAAATCACTTTAATCTTTTCTTCAAATATTTTTTCAAATAATTTTCCTAATATCATAGCATCTACAATATTAGTAACTTGGAATTCATCAAAATATAAAATTTTAGCTCTTTTACTTAAATCTTTTACAAATTCGATAATACCATTTTCTTTTTTTTTGTTATTAAAAATAAAATTATGGAATGCAATCATGAATTCATTGAAATGAAGTCTTAATTTTTTTTCAACTAACTTGTCAAAAAAAAAATCCAATATCATTGTTTTTCCTACACCCACATCTCCTACTAAATAAAAACCAAGATTTACATCCTTTTTATTTAATATTCTATTAAGTAAGGATTTTTTAAAGTTTTCATTATAAAAATTGATAAGCTTTTCAATTATAATTAATTGGTTCTTGTTAATCTCAAATTCTTTGTTCTCACAAAGTTTTAAAAATGATTCTTTTAAATTCATTTTTTCGATTTAAAGTCAATTCCATACTCAGATCTTGGTCCTTTTCTTAATCCAAACGGACCAGATATAAATAGTGTTAAGGGTTTTGTTCCGGGTTCGATATCAACACGATGAAGATTGTTTGCAGACCTAAATCCAATATAACCTGGAGATCTCCAAAATTTTCCACTCTTCAAAGTTTCCCAATAACCGCCTCTTAAAATTATTGTTATATAGGGGAAAGTATGATTGTGTACTCCTTCTCCATGGTCGTCTGCTAACATTTCATGAATTAAAATATTAAACGGAAACCACTTAGGTCTATTTCTAAAAATTAAATAATATCTATTCATCCATGGTTTGGCCTCATGATATTTCGGGTGTGAAGGGCCTCTATCAAAAACAACTTTTTTTCTTCCAATTTTTTCTAAAAATTTTAAAAACATTAATGTAGTTTAATTATAGCATTATCCTTTATCAAAAATAAATTATTATCTGAAAAAAATGGTCTAGAAATTTTTTCATTATCTATTTTTAAGTTTTTTAAAGTTCTTCCAGTAAGAATATCAATAATCAGAAGTCTACCATTATTTGTAGTTAAAAAAATATTATTCAAGCCTACTATAAATCCTACTGGTTTAATTGCTTTTCGTTTATCAGATTTAAATATATCAAATATATCTGTAATCCTGATTATGTTCCCTGTATTTTTATCTATTACTATAAAAAAACCTTCCAAAGAAAATGTAAATAAATAATCATTAACCAAAGAAGCTCTTAAATTTGAATTAACTTTATTTTTCCAATTGAAACTTCCAGTTCTTATATCTATTGAAAAAAATTCATTCTTATTATTTGAAAAAAAAAGATTATTCTTATCTGATATCATGTCTGATGTTTCTAGAGAAAAGGCTGACTCATAAATCAAGCTACTTTGGGTTGGCAGTTGCCATAACAATTCACCTTTATTAATATCAATAGCACTTATATCTCCAATAGAATTATTGAAAAAAATTTTATCATCCACGATTACCATCGATAATTTTTTTTTAGACCTAATTAAAGAGTTTTCTGTTTTTATATTCCATAATTCGTCTCCATTTTTTAATGAAAAACATCTCAAGGTATTAGAAAAATCTATAATAAAAAATTTGTCATTATAAATTTTTATTTGAGAGTTAAATGGAGCTAAATTATTTTTGCTCCATACTAAATCACCACTTAACAAGTCTACCATGTAATATTTTGCAATGTTATCTGCTATCACCAAATATCTATTATTACTTGCAAATTGTAAGATTGGATTTAATTTACGTTCATTTTTAGAATAATAATTCTTTTTCCAAATTAATTTTGATTTTTCACTAAATTGTATAATAGAACCATTATTGTCAAAAAAAATAATATTATCTTTAAAAAAAATAATATCAGGTTCATATTGATGAAAATTTTTTATTTTTGAAAATTTGTATCTTGAGGATTTTTTAAAATTTCCACTATAATTAATTCTGCCAGTATTATTTAACAAACTGTTTTCAAAAGAAATCTTATTTATTTTTGATTTTATATTAATCTTTAAACCTTTATTAAATTCTTGACTTAAAATAGTATCATCTCTTAAAACTTTTTTGATATCTAATTTTTCTTCCTCTAAAATTTTTGATGATGTCCAAAATTTTGAGTTTTTATTAAAAGAACATGAGTTAAGTAGTGTGATTATTAAAAATAAGTATATTAATTTATTCACTTAAATCTCTATTAAGTCTTTTTTTGGTCTCTTTTACTAAATCCTGATTAGCATTCTTAGTGTTAAGAATTTGAGTAAAAAACTCTTTTGATTTTTCTTTCTCATTTTTGTTGTAAAAATATTCAGCTAATAAATATAATGCGTGAGATTTCCAAACACTTTGTGAGTTTATTAATGGGTTTAACATCTCTAATAATTGATTCTCACCTATATTATCAGCATTATATAGAGCCTTTTTATAAATAATAAGATTTTTAATTTCTTTTTCTAAAGTTATTTTATCTATTACAAGATCAAATAAATCATTAATTTTATTTTGATCATTAATCAAATTATTATCTAGGATAAAATATAAAGCTAGAGGGGAATATGTGCTATCCTTATCCTTAACAACTTCGACTAATAATGACGAGGTCTTAGATTTATCGCCACTTTCATATTCAATAATAGCTCTATTATATTTATCAGATAACTGATTTTTAAATCTTTCTTTATAGATTTCATATGAGTAAAAAATAAAGATCAATAATATTATGCTTAGAATTCCAAAGATTATTTTCTTTTTATTGTCATTAAAAAAATTTTTAATTCTTTCATTTCTTGTTCTTTTGTCAATTATTGAAATTTCTTCATCCATATTTAAATCATATTTCTCAATACGTATTGGAGTATTCCACCGTTTTTATAATATTCTAATTCATTTTTAGTATCGATCCTACATAATGTTTGAATTTTTTTTATCTCTCCTGAGACATATTTAATCTCAACTTTAATTTTATCAGATGGATTAATTCCATTTTCAATTTCCATTATACTAATCAATTCAGAACCAATTAATTTAAGTTTTTTTCTATCTATATCGTCAATAAATTGTAACGGTAAAATACCCATACCAATCAAATTGGATCTATGAATTCTTTCAAAACTTTCGGCAATTACAGTTTTTACTCCTAATAGTTTTGTTCCTTTAGCGGCCCAATCTCTAGAAGAGCCAGTTCCATACTCTTTACCTCCAATTACAACTAGGGCAGTTCCTCTTTTTTTATATTCGACAACAGCGTCATAAATTGGCATCACTTTATCCTCAGGATAAAGTTTTGTAAAACCTCCCTCTGTTCCTGGAGCCATTTCATTTCTAATTCTTATATTAGCAAAAGTTCCTCTCATCATAACTTCATGGTTACCCCTTCTTGAACCATAGGAATTATAATCTTTAGGTAATATTTGATGTTTCATAAAATATTCACCAGTGGGACTTTCTTTTTGAATATTTCCGGCTGGTGAAATGTGATCTGTTGTGACCATATCACCTAATATAAGTAATGGTCTTGCATCTTTAATTTCTTTAAAACCCTCTGGTTCATCTGAAAGGTCGTCAAAAAAAGGAGGTTTTTTTACATAGGTAGAACTTTCTTCCCAGTTATAAATACTAGTTTTTTCTGTTTTTATTTCTTGCCATTGTTTTGGTCCCTCAGAAACATTTGAATATCTTTTGACAAACATTTCGGCGTTTAAAGATGATTTAAGGGTTTCTTCTATTTCTTTATTTGTTGGCCAAATATCTTTCATAAAAACATCATTTCCATTTTTATCTTTTCCAAAAGAATCTTTGTATAAATCAAATCCCATATGACCTGCTAAAGCATAAGCAACCACTAAAGGGGGAGATGCTAAATAATTTGCTTTTATGTGAGGAGAAATTCTTCCTTCAAAATTCCTATTTCCAGATAAAACTGAGACGCCATAAATATCCTCTTTTTGAATAGCTTCAACTATATTATCTGCTAATGGACCCGAATTTCCAATGCATGTTGTACAACCATAACCTACTAAATTAAAACCTAATTTATCTAAATAAATGTTCAAGCCTGCTTTTGCTAAATAGTCTGTAACCACTTGAGACCCTGGAGCTAATGAAGTTTTTACCCAGGGTTTTACATTAAGACCAAGTTCTACTGCTTTTTTTGCTAATAAACCTGCTCCAATAAGAACATTTGGATTTGAAGTATTTGTGCAAGATGTGATTGCAGCAATTAGGATAGATCCATCTTTAATTTTAAAATCAGTATCTGAAACTTTAGAAAATGAGAAATCTTTTTTATTAGTTGTTTCTTCAAAACTTTTTTTAAAACTTGATGATGCATCAGTTAATAAAACTTTATCTTGAGGTCTTTTTGGCCCAGAAATTGTAGGTACTATTGTAGACATATCTAAAGTTAAAGTATCCGTAAATTCAATATCATCGCTTGCCCATAATCCTTGTGATTTTGCATAATCTTCCACTATTTTTACTGTCGACTGATCTCTGCCAGAAAATTTTAAATATTTTAAAGTTTCATCATCTATTGGAAAAAATCCACAAGTAGCACCATACTCTGGGGCCATATTAGCTATTGTTGCTCGATCAGCTAAAGTTAGATTCTTCAAACCAGCTCCATAAAACTCTACAAATTTTCCAACAACGCCTTTATCCCTTAACATCTTAACAACTGTCAAAACTAAGTCGGTTGCTGTAGTGCCCTCAGGCATTTTATTTTTTATTTCAAAACCGATAACTTCTGGAATTAACATAGATATTGGTTGACCTAACATTCCAGCCTCCGCTTCTATACCTCCAACACCCCATCCTAAAACAGATAAACCATTAACCATTGTTGTATGGCTATCTGTACCAACAAGTGTATCAGGAAATAAATAATTTTGACCTTCGTGCTCAGCCGACCAAACAACTTTCGAGAGATATTCAAGATTAACTTGATGACAAATTCCTGTACCTGGCGGAACTATTCTAAAGTTATTAAATGCCTGTTGTCCCCATTTAAGAAATGAGTATCGTTCTCCATTTCTCTTAAATTCAATTTCAACATTTTTATCAAAAGAGTCTGATTTTGCAGATTGATCTACTTGCACTGAGTGGTCAATAACAAGGTCTACAGCTGAAAGAGGATTGATTGTATTTGGATCTTTCTTCTTCTCTTTAACAGCTTCTCGCATAGCAGCAAGATCTGCTACAGCAGGTATTCCTGTGTAATCTTGGAGTAAAACTCTTGCAGGTCTATATGCTATTTCAGTTTTAGACTTTTTTTCTTTTAGCCAATTTTTTATTGCCTCAATTTGATTTTTAGTAACCGACAAGTCATCTTCATATCTTAATAGATTTTCAAGCAAAACTTTAAGTGATTTAGGTAGTCTATTTATACCCTCTAAGCCATTATTTTCGGCTTTAGACAGAGAAAAAATTTTATAATCTTTATTATTAATTCTTATATTTGTTAATGAGTTATATGAATTTTTTGTACCTGGTATCATATATTATATATAAAAAGTAATTATGCTTAAAATAAGAAGTAGTGACATAACACAATTAAAGTATTTAATAAATTTCTCATTTGTCGCGAATTTCCTTAAGTATTTACCTACAAATGTCCAAAAAGTAATGCTGCTTAAAGAAACTAAGAAAGCAAAAAAAACAACTTGAGTTGCATATGCTAAATAATTTTCTCCATGTTCAACATAAGTAGAAACTATAATTATTCCAATTAGTACTCCTTTAGGGTTTAAAAATTGAAATAAAAATGTTTCAATAAATTTAACTGGATTTTCATTTTTTTTTTCATTATCTATCTGTGAAAAATAAATCTTATACGCTAAGTAAATTAAAAATATACTTCCTAAATATTTTAAAGAAACTTGAATAATAGGAAATATTTTAAAAACATTTACCAAACCAATTGTCAGTAAGAAGATTAGAAAAGTAAAACCAAATGCAACACCAAAAATATGTGGTAATGTTTTTTTTATACCAAAATTAAAACCTGAATATGAGGCAATCACATTATTAGGACCAGGTGTATAGGCTGCTACTATCCAAAATAAGGCCATTGATAAAATTTCTGGATGCATGAACCTAAGCTATAGGAAGACCATTTTCAGATTTCTGAGAAGGATGTACTAAAATTACTTTACCCTCTTTATCAATAGAACCTAAGATTAGAACCTGTGACACTACTCCTGCTATATTTTTTTCTGCAAAATTACAAACACCTATTACCTGTTTACCTTTCAAATTTTCTTCATTGTAATAATGAGTAATTTGAGCTGATGATTGCTTGATACCAATTTCTTCTCCAAAATCCACCTCAACAACTAATGATGGCTTTCTAGCCTTTTCATTTTTTTTCACTGAAACGACTGTTCCAACTCTTATATCAACTTTATCAAAAATATCGTATGTTATTTCTTCTTTCATAAATGCAGTATTTATATTAATTATTAGTAATGAGTACAGAAATTAATTTAGAAGAATTATATAAAGACTCAGTAAAAATATTATCAGATCTAATAGGTTTTAGGACTATTTCAGGAGAAGATAATAGTGAATTAATTAATTATTGCGAAAATTTGCTCAATAAAATTGGTGCTATTTCTTTTAAAACATTTGACAGTGAAAAAAAAAGAGTAAACTTATTTTCAACTATTAAAGCAAAAAAAACAAATGGAATTAAACCAATAATTTTATCTGGACACACCGATACAGTGCCTGTCTCTAAAAGTTGGAGCACCGATCCTTTTAAAGCAACAATAAAAAATAATAAACTTTATGGTAGAGGTTCCTGTGATATGAAAGGTTTTTTAGCTTGTGCTTTAGCTTTTGCCCCAATTTATGCAAAAACAAATTTAAATAGAGATATCCATTTTTCATTTACCTTTGACGAAGAAACTGCCTGTCTAGGAGCACCAATCCTAATTGAGGAACTTAAAAAAAGAAATGTTGAAAATGGTATTTGTATTGTTGGAGAACCTACAAATATGAAAATCATAGATGCTCACAAAGGTTGTTACGAATATACAACTTATTTTGAAGGCTTGGCGGGACATAGCTCTACTCCACATAAAGGTGTTAGTGCTGTTGAATTTGCTGCAAGATATGCATCTAAATTAATTGAATTAAGAGATGAACTTAAAAAAAGAGCACCAAAAGAATCTATATTTGATCCTCCTTTTTCTACTTTACAAGTAGGAGGAATATTTGGAGGAATAGCTCACAACGTAATAGCTGATAAATGTCATGTTAATTGGGAAACAAGACCAGTCGTAAAAGAAGATGGTATTTTCTTAAACAAAAAAATTGATGAATACGCAAATGATGTCCTTTTACCTGAAATGCAAAAAGTTTTTCCTAAATCAAATATTAAAAAAGAAATTATAGGAGAAGTTACAGGATTTGATCGTATTGAAAAATCTGAAGCTTGTGAGTTTGTTTCAAGTCTTACTGGAGACAATTCAAGAGAAGTTGTGTCTTTTGGAACAGAAGCTGGGCTTTTTCAAGAAATAGGTATGAGTACTGTTGTCTGTGGGCCAGGTTCAATTGAGCAAGCTCATAAAGTAGATGAATTTATAGAACTCAATGAATTAAAAAAGTGTTTGAATTTTCTGGATGGTATTAAAAACCGGTCTACTTTAAATTAACTCCAACCACCTACAGATTTTACTTCTAGAAATTCCTCTAATCCATGTTCTCCGGCTTCTCTTCCTATTCCAGAATGTTTAAAGCCTCCGAATGGAGCATCAACTGCAATACCCGCTCCATTTACATCAACCATTCCTGATCTTAACCTTCTTGCTACTCTTTTTATTTTTTCTGAGTCTTTAGTTTGAATATAATTTGTTAAACCATAGGGTGTGTCGTTAGCTATTTCTATTGCTTCCTCTTCAGTTTCAAATGGAATTACCGATAATACTGGTCCAAAAATTTCTGTTCTTGCAACTTCCATTTTATTATTAACATCTGCAAATACAGTAGGTTTTACAAAATAACCTTTATCTAAACCTTCTGGTTTACCTGGTCCACCTGCAACTAATTTAGCACCTTCATCAATTCCTTTTTTAATTAAAGTTTGAATTTTATTATATTGAGTTTCAGAAATCACTGGACCTATATGCTCTCCTTCTTTTTTAGGATCACCTACTTCAAAATTTTCTGTATATCTTTTTAATCTTTCTATTGCCTCACTATACATGGATTTTTCTACCAACATTCTTGTAGGAGCATTGCACGATTGACCAGAATTTCTAAAACATCTTAAAGCGCCTCTTTCAATTGCCTCGGGATCAGCATCTTTAAAAATAATATTAGCACCTTTGCCTCCTAATTCTAAACTCACTCTTTTAAAATCTTTAGCAGCATTCTTAGAAATCAAAGCGCCAGCTCTAGTTGAGCCTGTAAAAGAAATCATATTTATATCTGGATGGCTTGTTAACGCATCACCCGTTGTAGCTCCATCTCCATTAACTAAGTTGAATACTCCCGCGGGAAATTTAGTATCATCAATTAGTTCAGCGAGTATCATTGACGATAATGGTGCAAGTTCTGATGGTTTTAAAACCATTGTGCATCCAGATGCAATTGCAGGCATAACTTTTAAACAAACTTGGTTCATTGGCCAATTCCAAGGAGTTATTAGTGCACATACTCCTTTTGGTTCATAGATAAGTCTTTGATTTGGAGCGTGATCACCTAGTGGTTTTTCAAATTCAAAATTTTTTAAATATCTTATAAAAGATTTTAAATGAGCTGCACCTGTTCCAGCTTGAAGTTTTGTAGCAAAATCTTTTGGTGCACCCATTTCAATAGTGATAGCATTAGCAATATCTGCCCATCTTTTTTTATAATTTTCATAAAGCTTTTCTAATAATCTTATTCTTTCTTCTTTTGGTGAGAATGACCAAGAACTATAAGCTTTTTTTGCAGCCATAACTGCGATATCTATATCTTCTTTATTACCTAATGATATAACAGCACATTCTTCCTCTGTAGCAGGATCGATTACATTTATTTCTTCTTTGCTTTTTGGTGTTACCCATTTTCCATCAATATAAAAATTTTTTTTATTTTCCATATTTGACTCCTAACCTTTCCTTATTTTTTTGCAAACAAATTAGTTAATTCATAAACTATAGTTGCCGCAGCAAGAGAGGTTACTTCTGCATGATCATAAGCTGGTGAAACCTCAACTACATCAGCTGAAATTAAATTTAAACCTGACAAACCTCTTATAGTATTCACCATTTCTCTTGAAGTCATTCCTGCAATTTCTGGCGTTCCAGTTCCAGGAGCAAAAGCAGGATCCAATACATCTATATCAATAGATAAATATAAAGGATTGCTCCCAACTCTTTTTTTTATTTTTTCTACTATCTTATCAGTACCTTGAGTTTGAAATTCATCACAATGAATTATTTTAAATCCAAAACTTTCATCATTTTTTAAATCATCTCTACTGTACAGAGGACCTCTTATACCTACATGCATAGATGCATCATCTAAAAATAAGTTTTCTTCTCTTGCTCTTCTAAAAGGAGTTCCATGTGTGTATGGTGCTCCAAAATAAGTATCCCAAGTATCCAAATGCGCATCAAAATGAACTAAAGCTACTGGACCATCATTAATTTTATTCACTGCTTTTAACAAAGGAAATGCAATTGTATGATCACCACCAAGACTAATAATTCCGCCAACTTTATTCAACAATTCTGTTGCTCCTATCTCTATTTGTTTGATTGCTTCATCTATATTAAAAGGGTTACAAGTAATATCACCTGCATCAGCAACTTGTTGGATTTTAAAAGGTTCAACATCATAACTTGGGTGATAATTTGTTCTTAAATGTCTAGAGGCTTGCCTAATAC
Organism: uncultured Pelagibacteraceae bacterium; assembly: GCA_902595125.1. Classification (GTDB taxonomy): domain Bacteria; phylum Pseudomonadota; class Alphaproteobacteria; order Pelagibacterales; family Pelagibacteraceae; genus Pelagibacter. The sequence continues at coordinate 27,012 of CACJOY010000004.1, read as the reverse complement.
TTTGTGGCCCAAATCTTGCACCTGGTCTGTAGCTAGTTCCAGCATCAAATGGTATCCCAACAATTGCGACATCACAACTTTCAACATCTCTTAACTCCGGTAGTCTTGCAAACGTTGAAGGCCCGGCAAACCGTGGTACTTTTGTTCCACTTACTGGTTGGATTGGATTTTTATTTCTTTTTTTTTTCACAGTAAAATTGTATCACATTCGTCTAAATTGGAATATCTTCTATATGTAAATATATGAACTTAATTAGATTAATTATACTATCTTTATTTGTTTTTACTCAAACTCAAGCTGATACTATTTATAATCTTATAAAAATTCCAAATTTAGAAATTTACGATATCAAAACTCCAAACAAGCTAAGATACTTGTATGCTAAACAACCCTTCAAATTGGGAGCAGATAACAATATAAGTTGTTACAATTCTGAAAAAAAAATCCTTGAACAAAAATATAAAATAATTCAAAAAAATCTAAATAGGTACAATCAAAATTTTCTTAAAAAGATTAATTTAAAATATATTGTTTTATGTGAAGATTTATCTATATCAAAGATTAATACCGCTGGGATTCCAGATAATATAATGAAAACTCTAATCCTAGATATTAAATTTAATGAGGACTATTTTGAACGTGTGATTCATCATGAGGTATTCCATATTATTAATGATAGTTTTAAAGATATATTTGATAAAAAAATTTGGTCTAATTTTAATAACAAAGAATTTGAGTATGCTAAATGTTCTACTTGTACAGATAAATTAGGATTAGATACATATACTAATACTAAAGGTTTTTTTTCTGAATATTCACAATCTACAGCATCTGAAGATATGGCGGAGGTTTTTTCACATTTAATGATTGGAGTAAATTTAAAAAACCTTGATCCAATTTTAGAAAAAAAAATAAATTTTATTAAATCAAATTTATTAAAAATTGATCAAAATTTTATTTTATGATCAAAAAAATTAAGGCATCGAGATCAGAAAAAATAATTTTTATATTTATAATAATTTTAGCACTATTTTCTTTTGGTTCTTTCATTTTGATAAAAGATAAATGTTTATTTGTAAAAAATTATGATCCTCAAAAGATTAGTTTTAACAATCCAAAAAATATTGCAATATTAAATGTTGATTGTGGAAATGTAATAATTGAACTTTATCCAGATATTTCACCAAAGGCAGTTGAAAGATTTAAGAGATTAGTTAAATCAGAGGCATATAATGATATAGCTTTCCATAGAGTAATAAAGGACACACTTGTTCAAGCAGGGGACCTAGAGTTTGGTAAAAAAGGAAATTTAAATTATGGAAAGATTGGAACTGGCAAATCTGGATTAGGAACAATTAATTCAGAAATAGATGCTCCTTTTAGCTTTGACAAAGGCAGTGTTGGCTTAGTAAGAACACAAAAATATAATACTGAAGATAGTCAGTTCTTTATAATTCTTAGAGACGAACCATTATATGAAACTGAATATACCCCAATAGGAAAGGTAATTTATGGATTAGAAGCTCTGGAAAAAATTAAATATTTAGATAAATCACAGTATGTTTTAAGGCCAGATTTTATAAATTCTATAAGAATGTTAGACTAAAATTTTCCAATTTTATTTGAGCCATTATAAAAAATTTTTTTTAAGTTATCGTTTTCTCTTTTTCTTAGTAACATTCCTTCCTCACTCATCAAAAATTTAGTTCTATTGATTACTTCGTGATATTTGAATTCATCAAAACCTCTTGCTATCTGGACACCATTTTTTCCAAGAACTTGTTTAACATTAGTTCCAATATAACTCTGTATAACAAAACCTATTCTCCTATCATCACTTTTGTTGACACCAGATCCATGAACTATTCTTGGGTGATGAAGTGACATTTGTCCTGCTTTTAATTCAATTAGTTTAATTTGGTCTTCAGGAACATTTTCTATTGTTTGGCCTCTTGTTAATAAATTTCCCTCATTAAATTTCTGATTATGTTTTTTAAGGTGCTTATGAGATCCGGGCCACATTCTCATGCAGCCATTTATTTCATTAGAATCTGTAATTGCTATCCAAGCTGTAACCCAATTATGTGGTTCCAATCCAATATATTTTGCATCTTGATGGTAACTAACAAACCCTTTTTGATAAGCATTTTTAATAAATAAAGTAGTACTACAAACTAAAATATTTTTACCAATTATACTTTCAACTGAATCTAAAATATTTGAATTATGGACTATCTTGTCTAATTTTGGAGAAATCAAGTGAACATTATATCTACCTGAATTATCTATTTCATCAGGCATTTCTTTTTCAATTAATTCAATTTCTTTTCTTACTTGAATTGCTTCTTCTTTTGTAAGCACATTTATTGGAGCAATATAACCATCTTTATCGTATTGTTTAATCTCATCGGCAGTAAGTTGTGACATCTTAATTTACTAGTGGTTTCCCGGTACTCAATGTATGTTTAATTCTATCTTGAGTTTTTTGAGTTTCTATTAATCTCATAAAGGCATCTAATTCTAATTTAAATAAATCATCCTCCGATAAAGTTTTATCGATTGTGGTATCCCCTCCACTCAAAACATGTGCTAGCTCCTTAGCTACCTCAACACCATGTTCTAATATTATTTTATCATTATAAAGTTTATCTAATATTTGATACATCTCTCCCCTTACTGCTTTTCCAGGAAGGTTAAATTTTGGTTCTTCAGGGGCTTTAAAGTCTTTATTTTCCATTAAAATTTTTTTTGAAATTTCCAATAAACTATTTCTATTCATTATTTTTTTATCACTTGGTCTTAGATATTTCATTGGTTCTGCCTCAACAGGAGATGTGGCTGTCTTTCCATATCCAATAATATCAAAAACTTTTAGAGGAGCATAATTTGGATCTGCTTTTGCTTCGTCTGTATCAAGCCACCTCGCTAACATCTCTTTACACCCACCACCTGCTGGAATTAAACCAACAATAGTTTCAACTAATCCCACAACTATATTTGTATGAGAGGCAACAAAATTACTTTGCACCATTACTTCAAAACCACCACCTAATGTCAGTCCTGAAGGAGCCGAAATCACTGGATACTTTGAATATTTTAAATGTTTACATGTTTCTTGAAAATATTTTATAAATTTTTCAATTGATTTAAAATCTTTTTTGTCTGCAAACTGCATTGTATAAGTTAAGTTCACTCCTGCTGAAAACTGCATACTTTCATTTATTATTACTAAAGGTTTATCTGTAGCTTTTTTAAGAGCATCCATAGAGTCATAATCTAAAGCGTTAGCTTTAGTAGTGAACTCAACAATATTATAATCATTGAACCTGTAAATTTTAGCAGAATCATTTCCATCTAAACTTGATGCTGTTTTTTTAACTTTTCCTAAAGTTTCTATATTTGTATATTTTTGTCTTTCACCATAAAAATCCTCGTTTTTTGTTTTCGATAAACTTTCTAAAAAGTTATTTCCCTTAAACTCATCAACTTTATCAAAAAAGGTTTTAACCCCTATTTCCTCAAGCATTTCAAAAGGACCTTTGGCCCAATTAAAACCAAGTCTCATCGCCTCATCAATGTCATTAAATTCTTTTGTAATTCCTGGGACTAATGAAGATGCATATTTAATTATTTTAGATATTACTGACCATGCATATTCTCCATATTTGTCTTTTCTATCAATTAATCCTCTAAGATCTACTTTGTCTGATTTTACGTCAATCTTTTTACTCGTAAAATAATCGCCGGTTTCAAGATTGATTGCCTCCATAATTTTTGTGGCTCCTGTTTTGTTTATTCTATAAAAACCACCCTTGCCTTTTCTTCCAGTATAACCTGACTCAATTAATTTTTTTACTAAAGGAATTTCTTTAGCTACTTCATGAAATTCATCTGTTTCTGGTAATTCCTTTATAAAACTTTTTAGAACGTCAGCCATTAAATCAATACCAATCAAGTCATAAAGACCAAATACACCAGTTTTTGGAATTCCCATTGGTCTTCCGAAGATCGCATCAGCTTCTTCGACTGAAAGTTTCATTTTAAAAGCTTCAGTCATTGCTATTTGCATAGCGTATACACCTACTCTATTCCCTAAAAACCCCGGGGTATCGTTACATATGATTGCCCCTTTACCCAATTCTACTTCACAAAATTCTTTTAATTGATTAATTTTGTTTAGATCATTATTTTCATTTTTAACTATTTCTAAAAGACCCATATATCTAACAGGATTAAAAAAGTGTGTAATGCAAAAATCTTTTTTTTCTTTATCAGTTAAATTTTCTGATAAAACTTTGATTGGAATAGATGATGTGTTTGAAGAAACAATTGCTCCATCTTTTCTTGATTTAAAAATTTTTTCATAAATTTGATGTTTAATATCGATTCTTTCTACAACTGCCTCAACAATCCAATCAGCATCCTCAACTACATTAAAATCGTCATTTATATTTCCAACTTTAATGTTATTGATTTTGGATTTATCGATTAACAAAGGTGGTCTTGATTTATAAATTCTATCTCTAGCTTTTTCGCTAATTTCTGTTTTTAAATCTAGTAAGGTCACTGGCACGCTTGCATTACATAAATGAGCAGCTATCCCACTTCCCATTGTTCCTGAACCAATCACTACTACATTCTTGATCTTCATAAAATGATATTTACTATTGATTTATACCTCTGAGTCTCTCAGACCTTCTTCTTAAGAGTTCAGCAGTAACTAATATTAATGTTGATAAAATGATTAGACAAGTTGCAACAGCAAGAATAGTTGGACTTAACTGTTCTCTTAAACCTGTCCACATTTGAATTGGTATAGTTGTGTTTTCTAATCCAGCTAAGAATAAGACTACTACGACTTCATCAAATGAAGTTACAAAAGCAAATAGTCCACCCGAGATAACACCTGGTAAAATTAGTGGTAGAGTAATTTTCATAAAAGTATTAACTGGATTACTACCAAGACTTGCTGCAGCTCTCGTAACACTATGATCAAACCCTGATAAAGTAGCAGTAACTGTTATAACTACAAATGGTGTGCCTAAAATAATATGTGCAAGAATAATTCCTAAATGAGTTGCTGCCAAACCAGCTTTAGCCATAAAAAAAAATATTGCTACTCCAGAAATAATTAATGGTACAATCATTGGGGATATTAAAACTGCCATGATTAAACCTTTGTAAGGCATATGTCTGCTGCTTAAACCTAACGCAGCAACTGTTCCCAAAATGACTGAGCCAATCGTTGCAAAGATAGCAATAATAAAACTATTTTTTGTAGCTAAACCCCAAGGATTTTTGGTTCCATAAATCATGTCCTTATACCATCTTAATGAAAACGCATCAGGATCTAGACTTTTCATTCCATCAGAAAAAACTAAAAATTCTTCAGCGTTAAAAGATAATGGAAAAATTACGAATAATGGAGCTATAAGAAAAAAGAAAACTGCCGCACAAATAGTCAAATAAATATAATGCCAAATTCTATAATGTGGTTCTGTATATTTTGGTAAAGCCATCTTTTTATCCTAATTTAATGTTATCTATTCCAACTAATTTATTATACACCCAGTAAATTGCTAAAACTCCAGTCAATAACATTAAGCCCATTGCTGATGCAAAACTCCAATCAAGCGTACTCTTCATATGAAAAGCAATTTGGTTACTAATCAATGTACCAGAGGCTCCTCCAACTAATGCTGGAGTTATATAATAACCTATAGCTAGTATAAAAACTAATAAACAACCAGCTCCAATACCTGGGATAGTTAATGGAAAATAAACTTTCCAAAAAGCCACAAAAGGGGTTCCGCCCAAAGACTTTCCAGCTCTCATCAAGCTTGGAGAAATTGTTTTCATCACACTATAAAGCGGCAAAACCATAAAAGGTAATAGGATTTGCGTCATTGCAACATAGCTACCTGTCTTATTAAACATCATTTCAGGCCTATTATCATCAGCTACTAATCCTATCCCAACAAAGAAATCATTAACCAAACCCTGTTGTTGCAACAAAATCATCCAACTAGCTGTTCTTACAAGTAATGATGTCCAAAATGGAAGAAGAACACAGATCATTAGTAGGTTGCTATACTTCATAGGTAAAGTTGCCAACAAATGAGCTATTGGATATGCCATTAAAAAACAAAACACTGTTACAAAGAATGCAATTTCTAAAGTTCTCAACCATAGAACTCTATGAATCCTTCTATCTTCTGAAACACTAACTATTTCTCCACTTTCATTTTTGAACATATCCATACCCTTTAGATATTTCTGGCCAGTATATGCTGGAGCTCTTCTTTTAATCGCTTGCCAATATTCAACATTAGCCCATCTTTTGTGGACTGCCATTATTTGTTCTTTATAATTTCCATCTTCAAAGGATTTTGATTTTCTTCTTAATTTTTTAATAATACTTTTAAATCCGTTTTTGGTATAATTTAGTTGTGTAGATAATTTTCCCTCACGTTTTTCCTCTACTAGCTTTATGAAATCTGAATGAAAAGCAGCAAAAACTTCTTCCTCTGGTAACTCTTTCCCATCCCATTTTTCCATAGCTTTAAAAGTTTTGGGAAGCATTTGAGTAACCATTTTATCATCCACACTTCTCATGAGCATGTCTCCAATAGGAAGAACATAAGTGATAATTATAAATAATAGTAAAGGAGCTACTAGCAAGAATGCTTTAATCTTATTTCTTCTTTCAGCTTTTTTAAGACTTACCTCTAAAGGAATTCCATCTGTTGTTAAAATTTGTTTTGTTTCTGAGCTCATAAATAAAAAGGGCGGTTATCAGATAACCGCCCTTAAATTATAATATATAATTAAGTTTAATAAAACTTAAATTATAGACCAGCTTTCATAGCTTCCCATTTTTCACCAAGCTCTGTACCGTTGTCAGCCCAGTAAAGTGGATCTACTAAGAAGTAATTTTTAGTATTAGCTGGTGCAGTTGGCATTTGTGGTACCATATTAGTCTTACCATCTTTATACCACGGCTCTCCTGCTTCCATAATAGCTATAGAAGATTTTCTCCAAGGAGCGTATGCGATATATTTCGCACTTCCTGCTAACATTTCTGTGCTAGTCATCATAGCTAAAGCTTTTTTAGCCATACCATTAGCATCGTTTGGTCCACCCTTAACTTGTACGAAGTATTCGTAGTCAAGACCTTGTCCATCCCATACTTGAACTAGTGGTGCACCTTCTCCAACGATAGCGTTAAAGAATCTACCATTCCAACCAGTTGCCATAACAACTTCACCGCTCATTAATAATTCTGGTGGTTGAGCACCTGCAGACCAAAATACACATCCACCTTTTGGATCTGTACATAATTCTTTGATCTTATTCATAGCTCTATCAACACCTTTTTCTGTGTTTAAAGCTTTGTAGATTTTTGCTCCACCTTTTCCAGGTTTGATACCATCTGCAGCTAAAGCGATCTCTAAATTTGTTAGAGCGCTATTGTAGATAGCTCTTTTGCCAGGAAATTTTTTTGTGTTAAAGAAATCTTTGATAGTCTTTGGAGTGCCTTTAACATTTTCTGAGTTATAAGCATAGTTCCAAGAATATAGAATATTTCCTACAGCACATTTACTTGGCATAGCAGTAAAGAAATCTTTACTTGCTGGAGTTCCATCTGGTGCGGGTGGAAAGTCTTTGTCGAAATCAAACTCAACAAATAATCCTTCGTCACATCCTGTGATAGTGTCCATTGCAAATACGTCGATTATATCCCACGTAATTTTGCCAGCTTCTTTTTGCGCTTTGATCTCAGATAATCCACCTGAATAATCAACCCAATTGATTGTTATACCAAGGGCTTTACCAGTAGGATCACCATAACCTAACTTTTGAGACTCTGTGTAAGCTCCACCCCAAGACACTGCAGTTACTGCAAATGCTGAAGTAGTTACAGAGATAGCAAAAGAAATGGCTAGTAATAATTTACTAATTGTTTTCATTTTTCCTCCGTTTAAACGTTTTTTATAAAAACCAATTACAGCAAGATCGATAATGAGAGTCAACAGCCCTTTTTGTGAGTTATACAGGATGTAAATGGTGTTTATTTTGGGTCTAATGCTCTAGCATCTTGACTATTCCAGCCAATCTTAATTTCGTTTCCTAATTTTATATCAAGATTAGACGAGCTATTAGGTACTTTAAGAATAAAATCAGAGTTTCCTAATAAATTAATTCTAACTCTTGTGTGATCACCATGATAAATAACTTCCTCAATTTTTCCTTTGTGAATGTTATCCATTTTGTCACTAGGATTAATCAATGCTCTTTCGGGTCTCAGAGAAACAGTTGTTTTTTCACCTTTTCCTTTAACTGAAATTGGATTTGCCATAATTTCTGCATTAGCTAACTTAACTTTACATTTCCCTTCTGAAATATCTAAAACTTCTCCCGCAAAAGTATTGTTTTCTCCTATAAATTCAGCAACAAAAGAATTAACTGGCTTTTCATAAAGCTCATCTGGACTAGATAGTTGTTGAACTTTACCATCATTGAACACAGCAATACGGTTAGACATTGTAAGCGCTTCACTTTGATCGTGAGTTACATAAACAACTGTTACTCCTATACTTTCGTGAATATGTTTAATCTCATACTGCATACTTTCTCTTAAATTTTTATCTAAAGCACCAAGGGGTTCATCCATCAAAACAAGTTGTGGGTCAAAAACTAAAGATCTTGCTACTGCAACCCTTTGTTGTTGTCCCCCAGATAATTGACCTGGCATTCTTTGAGCAAATCCTTGCAATGATACCATTGATAATGCTTTATCAATTTTTTTATCTGCTTCATCTTTAGGAATTTTTCTAACTCTTAAAGGAAAAGCTAAGTTTTCATAAACAGTCATATGTGGAAACAATGCATAATTTTGAAATACCATTCCTATTCCTCTTTTATGTGGCGGAATACTTGAAATTGCTTTTCCGTCTAAATAAATTTCACCATGAGTTGGTGTTTCAAAGCCTGCTAACATCATTAAACAAGTAGTTTTACCTGAACCAGATGGTCCTAACATTGTAACGAATTCTCCTTCTTCAATATCCAGTTGAAGATCTTTAACTACTAAGACTTTTCCATCATAGCTTTTATCTACTTTATCAAATTTTACGAATTCTTTATTCATTCAAATTAATCTATGAATTTAAAACATTTGTAAGTATAAATATCAACCCCTAATAACTAGCTTTTGATATGAAGTTCTTTAGGAAAATTGCAAAAAAGCTCAGAACCTTTTTCTGTCACTCTTACTGCTTCAGATGCTTCTACTCCCCAGTCCCCAAATTGCATAACGGCTATCATATGAAAGCAAACATTAGGCTCTAATACAGTCATATCACCCTTATAAATATTTAATGTGTGTTCACCCCAATCAGGTGGGTATCCAATACCAATCGAATATCCAGTTCTAGATTTTTTTTCTATTCCATATTTATCTAAAATTTTCCAAAAAGCTTGAGCAACTTCATCAGCAGTATTCCCGGGTTTAGTTGCATCAATCCCAGCATTTAATGCCTCTATCGTTTTTTTCATTGTGTCAATTTTTACTTGATCTCGTTTGCCAAGTAATACAGTTCTGGCCATTGGTGAGTGATATCTTTTATAAACGCCTGATAACTCAATTATAGTTGCCTCCCCCTCAACAAATTTATCTTGTGTTGCTGTTAAGTGAGACGCTGAAGTTCCTTTTCCTGTTGGTAATAAAGTTGTTATACTTGCATATTCACCGCCATATTCCTCTGTTCCATAGAATAATGTTTTTTGAATTTCTCCAACGGCATCACACTGTCTTACTCCAGGATTAATTACTTGCATGGCAGTTTTCATACCGTTTTCAGAAATTTTAGCTGCAGCTTTCATGTAGCTAATTTCTTTTTCAGATTTTACTAATCGTGCCCAATTAACTAATCGATCACAATCTTTTATCTTTGAATTTGGTAATCCGTTTTTAATTTTTTCATGACAAAATGCTGTAAAATAATGAGCATCCATTTCAACTCCAATACATAATTTGTCCCATTTTTTTTTTTTTATAATCTCAACCAAATAATCATAAGGATGGCTTGGCCATTTGTGTATATAGTTTTCGTCATATACGATAATATTTTCTTTTTTAAGATATGTGGTTATGTATGCTCCTCCAGCATCTTGTGCTCTGACAAAACATAATGGTTCCTCTGAATTTACGTGGACAATTGCACATTGTGCATAATAAAAAGACCATGCATCATAACCAGTAAGGTAGTTAATGTTATTTGTGTCATGTGATATTAAAAGTTCAATATTCTTATCTTGCATCATTTTTTGAACTTTTTTTAATCTACTTTTGTATTCTTCTTTTGAAAAATTCATCGATCTAATTTTTAAAAAGTTTTCCGAAGCCTTCTATTCGATCTTTTTTACCTATTGTTTGTAAAGTATCCCATATCAAAACTTGATTGCTGGATAGGACAACTTTATTCAATTTTTTTTCAAGTCTATCGATTATTGATAATGCGGGTAGTGCAGTGCATGAAATAAATAAAGCTTCAGCATTACCTAAATCCATATCACATAATGTTTCATATAAGTAATTTTCATCTATTTTTCCAATATCTAGATCATTTGAAATATCAAAATAAGAGTTAGTAGTGATTTCAAAATTTTCTTTTTTAAAATATTCTACAACTTCATCATTAAGTGCTTTTGAATATGGAGTAAAAATTGATAACTTATTTAATCCTAACTTTCGTAAAGCATTTACTGCGGCAGTACTTGGAGTAGTAACTTTTGCATCTGGTTTAGCTAAATGTATTTTTTTTTTTATTGAACTGTATCCTGATGCTATTGTGCCTGATGTACATCCATAAACTACACAATCTAACTTTTCATTTGGCAAGATATCATCTGAAATTTCAGTAATACTATCAGACATTTTAATTAGATTCTCATTTGTTAAAGGGAAATAGCAATGAATTCGATTTACAAAGAAATCTATACTTTGATCTTTAATTACACTTATAAAATCTTTTTCAATTCTAAAATCAGTAGCTAGTGCAATTAATCCAACTTTTGGGTTCAAGGAAGGGCTATATTTAGGTTCTATTTTTGTTGAATTCATATTTTAAAAAGTGAATATATCATAAGTTCTTTAATAATCATTAATATAAAAAAAATTACATGAATTTAAAAGATACCTTAATTGCTTCACTAGTTCCTATTTTTTTAGGTTTTGGTTTCGTAATAGCAAAACCAGCATTTGAATCTTTTCCTCCAATTCTTTTAATGGGAATTAGATTTATTTTTGCAGCATCTATTTTAATCTGGTGGTTCCCTATTCCAAAAGAATATCTTAAAAAAATATTTTTTGCCTCTTTAATTGCAAATACTTTGCAATACAGCATAACTTATACTGGATTAAACTATATTGATGCCTCTGCCGCTGTACTTCTTGTTCAAACTGAGGTTCCTTTTGGAGTTATTTTTGCATATTTTTTACTCAAAGAAAAACCAACAATTAGATCTCTTATTGGAATTTTTATAGCTTTTATTGGTGTATATATTTTAACAGGTTCTCCAAATTTGGACGGAAAATTTTTTGGTATTTTATTAACAATTTTAGGATCTGCTATTTGGGCACTTGGTCAAGTAATTGTAAAACCGTTGAGTAAAAAAATTAATCCATTAGCTTTAGTTGCTTGGCTAGCATTTTTTTCAGGGCCAACGCTAATTTTATTATCAAACTTAATTGAGGGAAATTCGTTAAATTATATTTTTTCTGCTAAACTGGATCATTGGCTAATAGCACTTTATATAGGATTTATAATGCAACCAATTACTTATGGTTGTTTTTACTATGTACTTAAAAATAATCCTTTATACAAAGTTCTTCCGATCGTAACAATGGGTATACCCCCAACTGGTTTATTAGCAGCAATATTTTTATTAGGAGAAAAACCTACACCAGAACTATTTATTGGTGGTTCAATTATAATTGTGGGTGTAATTATGATAGTTTTTAGGACTACAAAAAAAAAAGAGGTGTGATTACGAAAATAATTTTTATTTTTTTAAATAATTTAATCTTCCAATTATTTCATCCCTATCCATATAATATCCCTGAAGATGTCTGTGGCCAGAGTTAGGATCAAAGGCTGTTCTTCCATGTAATACTCTCCTATTGTTGAAAGAAAAAATATCACCTGGTTCTAGTCTAAACTTTATTTGAAATTTATCGTCATGTAACAAATTTCCCAATTTGTGATGAGCTTTGTATACTCTATCCATTTCACTTGGGTGACAGTCTAAAGCATCCATAGTTGCAACACTAAATCTTATATCATTAAAATCCCCGTCTTTAGTGAGACTAAGTGCTGGAGCATAAAAACTTCTATGAGCCTCTTGAGTATAATCTTTGTCACGAAATTTAAGTGGAATTGTAACTAAAGTTTCAAAAATTTCTTTTTCGTTATCCCTTAAAAAATCTGCAACTTTAAATGCATCAACTGCTGACGAGTCACCACCCTTTGCTGAATTGATTAAACAATGAAGAAATTGGTAACCAGGAGGATTTTCAAACCATGGAAGGTCCATATGATTCTTAAGCTCATGAGCTGTATAAGCTGAATTATTTGGTTTTGGAATATTAATAACTTCAAATGGAGTATCAAAAAAAGTTTGTCTAATATGACTTATTCTATTCAGAACTTTAAAGGCCGATTTTTTTTCTGTTGGTGAATTCTTTACTATAGCAATTCCTTTATGGTGTAATAATTCTAGCCATTTTATAAGTCCCTTTTCTGTATTCAATATTTCATTGTGTTCAATACAAATAGAATCTATTTCTTTCTCTAATGAGTTGTCCCATAATTGATAAGGAGAAATATATTTTTTTTTATTTTTTAGAGTATAACAATTTTTTCTAAGCCAGTCCGTATCATAGTAACTTACATGATTTCCTTCGCTCCATTTAATAACTAGTTTACCTTCATTATTTACCTTAAAGTTTTCCGCATTGAGATTTGTTGAAACATCAAGAATGTTAAACATTCGATGATTAGAGTCTTTGTCATGTGCTGTGGGACAATTATCTCTTAGCCATAGGTAATTGAAACTACTTACCTCTCCGTCACTCCATTTAATATTAAGATTATTTTCATCTTTTTCTATTTTTGAAATACTGGGCATTTTACAATGATTATTTACTTTTAAGCAATTTTCAATGATAAATAAGATAAGAAAAAATATTCTTGTTTTTTACGCTTATTCATTATTAAAGTATTCAAATGTCAGATCAAACTCTTAAGAATAAGAAAATCATTATATCTGCTGGGGCATCGGGTATAGGGCTGGCTATAGCAAAAATATGTTTATCTAGAGGAGCTTTCGTCTATATTTGTGATTTAGATATTAAATCTCTTAATAAACTCAATAAGCATCCATTAATAAATAAAAAATTATTTACTTATATTTGTGATGCTTCTAATGAAAATCAAGTTTCCAAATTTTTTGATAAAGTTAAGAAAAAAACAAAAAAAATTGATGCTTTAATTAATAATGTGGGAGTTGCAGGACCTACAGGATCTTTAGAAAAAATTAAATCTAAAGATTGGGAAAATACTTTACAAGTAGATATAAATAGTCACTTTTATTTTACTAAAAGAGCTATCCCTTTAATTAAAAAATCTAAAAACGGCTCAATAATAAATATTTCATCAACTGCAGGAATACTTGGATTCCCACTACGTTCTCCTTACGCAGCCAGTAAATGGGCAATTATTGGTATTACAAAAACTTTAGCTATGGAACTTGGTAGATATAATATTAGAGTAAATGCTGTTTGTCCTGGAACTATTAAAGGTGACAGAATGAAGAGAGTTATACGAGATAAGGCAAAGTTTAAAAAAGTTTCTACAAAAAAAATTGAAAAGGATTTTATTTCAATGAGTTCAATGAAGCAATGGATATTAGAAGATGATATAGGTAAAATGTGTTCCTTTTTAATTTCAGATGACTCATTAAGAGTATCTGGTCAAGTTATATCCGTAGACGGACACACAGAAAGAAATGACTAATTTATCTTAATTTTTTTTCGTATTTTTTTCTTAGATGTTGAAGTTTAACTAAATACTCATCTCTAATATTTGATATTTTTGAAACAGATCGCCCTTTAGATTGTTTTTTAGTTCCTAGTACCAATCTATTAATCAATTTATTAGATAATTTTGGAGCTTTTAATTTAGTCCATGGTAGTTTTAAGGCTGGTCCAAATTGTTCCAACATATGTTTCATTCCGGATTTTCCTCCAGCTAAATGAAAAGTTAAAAATGTACCCATTAACGACCACCTCAAACCTGGCCCATCTTCTATAGCTCTATCTAAATCTTCTGTAGTTGCATGTCCTTCATTAATTATATGAAGTCCTTCTCTCCATAAAGCCTCTTGAAGTCTATCTGATAAATAACCTGGTAACTCATGTTTAACTATTATTGGGTTCATGGAAATTGACTTATAGAACTTGTTAGCTTTGTTTAGATATTTATTGGCTGTTTTTTTTCCAGGTACAATTTCAACGGCTGGTAATAAATAAACGGGGTTAAAAGGGTGTCCAATCATTGTTCGTTCAGGTTTTTTACATTGTGAATAAATTCTTGTTGGCAACAATCCAGAAGAACTAGAGGAAATAATTGCATTTGATTTTGCATAATTTCCTATGATTTTCATCAACTTATTTTTTAAAACATAATTTTCAGTTGCACATTCTTGAATAAAATCAGCATCCTTCAAAGTTTCTTGAATAGAGGTAAAATATTTAAAATTTTTAAAATTAAGTTTCTTTTTATTAAAAAGCTTTTTAACATAAGGCCAAGTTCTTTTAATCTCGGCTAGTAATTTTTTTTTTAATGTTAAATCTTTATCAAAGGCATAAACGATCTTGTTGTGTGCTAAACATCGAATAATCCATCCTGCTCCTATAACTCCAGTGCCTATGACTGCAACTTTTTTAATGGTAGACATTACTTGTGTTTAACAAGTTTTAACTTTTCTCTAGTTTCAGAAGGCGTCATAGTTGAATAACCTAATTCTTCTATAATTCTTTTGGCTTTTTCAACTAATTGAGCATTTGTTGCTAATTTTCCTTTTGATAAATATAAATTATCCTCTAATCCAACCCTTGGATTACCTCCCATTAGAACTGTTTGGGCTACAAAAGGCATTTCATTTTTTGAGATGGCAAAGCCAGACCATACCGCTTCTGTTGGAAGTATTTCTTTCATCGCTTGCATCGCAAGAGTTGTGGCAGGCGCTCCCCAAGGAATACCTAAGCACATTTGAAACAGTGGGGGATCACTTAACAATCCCTCTTTATATAGTTGAGATCCAAACCACATGTTACCTAAATCAAAAGCTTCTATTTCAGGTTTAACTTTTAATTCTTTCAATTTTTTTGCTGCTTTTCTTAAATCATTAGGAGTATTAACTGTTATCACAGAGCTATCTCCAAAATTTAATGTTCCTGCATCTAAAGTGCAAATTTCTGGAAGGAACTGTTCTACATTTGCTATTCTTTCCATAACATTTGCCATATCGGTCAATGGTCCAAATTCTAAAGGATTACTTCCTTGTCCAATATCTAAATCTCCACCCATCCCTGTAGTTAAATTTAATACTACATCAGTATCACTTGATCGAATTCTATCTACCACCTCTTTGTATAAATCTAATCTTCTACTTGGAGTACCATCTTCTTCTCTTACATGTATGTGGGCTATTGCTGCACCAGCTTTTGCAGCTTCAATAGAGGCTTTGGCTATTTGTTCAGGAGTTTTAGGTAAATCAGGATGTTTACTTGCTGTATCACCTGAACCCGTAACTGCACATGATATAAATACTTTGTTACTCATTAAAGTATTTATAATATAATAAAAATCTTAAGGATATAAAAAAAATAATTTACTGATTACTGTTCATTGTGTTTACAATGATAACTCCAACTATAATAAATAGTAAGCCTACTATAGTTGGTATATTTGGTATTTGTTTATATTTATAAATACCCCATAAAGATAATGCAACAATTCCTACCCCTGACCAAGTGGCATAGGTTATTCCTATAGGTAATATTCTCATTACGTGAGACATCGTATACATACAAACAATAATTGCTGCTACAGAAATGAGTGAAGGTGCCCATTTAGTAAATCCTTCTGTGGCTTTTAGAGATCCGGTTGCAATAATCTCTCCCGCAATAGCAACTCCTAATAATAAATATGCTTGGGTTAAAGTCATTATCTCTTATACATTTTGACAAAATAAACATCTAGTAATATGTTGATCTTAATGGATATTAAATTGTTATCAGGTGCTCTAGGAGCTGAAATCTCTGGAATTAATTTAAAAGACTCATCTTTAGAAAATTGGAATATAATTAATAATTTGTTATTAGAACATAAAGCCCTATTTTTCAGAGATCAGGATATCAGCTCGGAGGAACAAATAAATCTTGCCAAACGTTTTGGCCCTTTAGAAAGACACATATACGTCAAGGGAAGAGATAAATATCCTGAGATTTTAAGAATTATCAAAGAACCTGATGAAAAAAGACAATGGGGAGAAACATGGCATACTGACGTAAGTTATAATCCTAAACCTACCAAAGTAATCATTTTAAGATCATTAAAGATTCCACCTGTAGGTGGAGATACTATGTTTTCTAATATGGAAATCGCATATGAAACTTTAGATGATAAAATTAAAGATAAAATAGATAATAAAAAAGCCATACATAGTTCTTTAGGTGCAGCAGCTTTTACTGAAGATTATAAAGCAATGGAAGGAAATGGAAACTTAGATGAATATTCAAATGCACATCCAATGGTTAGAACACACCCTGAAACAGGTAAAAAAATTTTATATGTGAATTCAATGTATACAAAAAAAATTTTAGATTTAGAAAAAAATGAAAGTGAAGATATTTTAAATGAAATTTTTAGACATCAAGAACGATTAGATTTTACTTGTAGATTTAAATGGACAGAAAACGCAGTGGCAATTTGGGATAATAGAAGCACATTACATCAAGGATTAACTGATTTTTTCCCAGGTAGAGGTTTGGGTCATGAGAGAGTAATGGATAGAATTGCTATTGAAGGTGATCATCCTCAATAGGTAACATTTTGAAATTTGATTACTTAATTATCGGAGCTGGTACGGCAGGATGTGTTCTTGCTAACAGGTTATCAGAAAATAATCAAAATAGTGTTGCAATCTTTGAAGCAGGTAAGAATAGTGACATTTGGAAAGTTAACATGCCACTCGCTATTCTTTATACAATGCATGATCCAAAATATAACTATAAATATTTTTCAGAGCCTGAACCATACCTAAATAACCGAAGATTATTTTGTCCGAGAGGAAAAATGATTGGGGGGTGCTCGGCACATAACGGAATGGTTTATGTGAGAGGAAATAAAAATGATTATGAAAGATGGGCTTCATTTGGATTAAAGGATTGGAAATATGAAAAAGTTTTACCTTTCTTTAAAAAAATTGAAACTTGGTCAGAAGGGGAAAATGAATTTAGAGGTGGAAATGGTATACTGCCAATTAATCAGTCTAAAAACAAAAATCCTTTATTTAATGCTTTCTTAAATTCTGCAGAAGAAGCAGGATATAAGTTAAATTATGATATGAATGGAAAAGATCAAGAGGGATTTGGCATGTATGATGTAACAATTCACAAAGGTGAAAGAGCAAGTGCCTCAAAATATTATTTAAATCCTGTAAAAAAAAGAGACAACTTACAAATTTTTACTCAGTCTTTCGTGGAAAAAATAATTTTTGAGGGGAAAAAAGCAATCGGTATTGAAGTTAAAATAAAAGATAAAGTTAAAAAAATTTATGCGAATAAAGAGGTTATTCTTAGTGGTGGCTCAATAAATTCTCCACAATTATTAATGGTTTCTGGAGTAGGTCCAGCTGAACATTTAAAAGAAAAAGGTATTGAGGTAGTTCATAATTTAAAGGGAGTTGGAAAAAATCTTCAGGATCATTTAGAAACTTATATTCAGCAAGAGTGCAAAACACCCGATACTTTATATTCATACGTTAATAAACTAAGTATGTTAAAGATAGGTATTCAATGGTTTTTAAATAAAAGTGGTCCGTGTGCAACATCATTCTTAGAAGCAGGTGGATTTTGTAAATCTTCAGCAGATAAAGAATATCCAAATATACAATTTCATTTTTTTCCTGCTTTTGTAATTGATCATGGAAATGTAGATCCTGACAGACATGGATATCAACTTCATGCAAGTTTAAATCAACCAAAGAGCAGAGGCCATGTAACTCTCAATAGCTCCAATCCTTATGAATATCCAAAAATTCAATTTAATTATTTAGAAAATGAATACGATTTAAATGAGACTGTAAAATGTGTAAAAGTAGCAAGAAAAATATTAAGTCAAAATTCAATGAAGCCTTATGCGGGTAAGGAAATTGGACCTGGAGATAATGCTGAAAGTGAAAATGAAATTATTGATTATATTAGATCTAAAGCTGAAACTGCCTATCATCCTTCATGCACTTTAAAAATGGGGATTGATGATACGGCAGTTGTTGATGAAAAACTTAGAATTCATGGTTTAAAAAATATTAGAGTTGCTGATGCTTCAGTGATGCCAGAAATAACAAGTGGTAATCTTAATGCCCCTACTTTGATGATAGGAGAAAGAGCTTCAGATTTTATTTTAAATTCATGAACCAAGTACAAAATAATACTAAAGGTATAATTTTTATCTTGCTTGGAATGGCATCCTTTTCAATTCAAGATTCTTTAATAAAATTTATCTATAATGACACTGCTTTATATGAATTATATTTAGGAAGAACATTAGTAGCATCAATATTATTATTCATTTTTTTAAAAATTACCTCTCAAAAACTTGTTTTTAAAACTCACTACCCTTTTTTAACTATTATAAGAGTGATATGTTTTTTTTTCGGATTTAGTTTTTTTTATGTTTCTCTAACCTTTATGTCCCTTGCAATGGCAAATGCTTTATTCTTTTCGAGCCCTTTTTTTGTATCCATTTTAGCTATAATCTTTCTTAAAGAAAAAGTTGGAATAAGAAGATGGCTTGGGATTGTTGTGGGATTTACTGGAGTAATTATTGTTTTAAATCCCAGTTTTGAAGATTTTGATTATACGAAACTTGCACCTGTTGCATGTGCATTATTTTATGCAATTTCTATGACTATTACAAAATACACTTCAGATAAAGATAGTGTTTATACTCAAATGGCTCATTTATACATTGGTGCTATCATTATAAGTATAATTTTTTTTATTTTTACAGGAAAAGGACAACTAAATATATATCCCAATCCAACTCTTCAATTTATTTTTAGGGAATGGTTTACTAATCCAGGGTATGCTTGGCCATTTATTGTTGGAATGGGTTTTGTTGCTTCATTTTCTTTTTACTGTGTATTTTCAGCCTATTCAATTGCTTCACCCCCGGTTGTTTCGTTATATGAATATTCTTTAATCATATGGGCAATTTTAATCGGTTATTTTTTATTTGATGATATTCCAACCCTAAGGACATTTTTTGGTGTCGCTTTAATCATTGGAGCAGGAATATATATCTACATAAGAGAAAAAGTTCGTGACCAAATGATTGTTTCAGATACACCTAATAGATGAACAGTTTAACTTCCTTAATTAATAATAATTTTAATAAAGAAGCCTTAAAAATGATATTTTTTCAAATTTTTAAGAAAACTCTCATGAAAAAATTTATTGAATATCAGCGATAAGATTTATAATATTAATCTATTAAGCGATACATAACTCATCGTTAAATCCAATACGAAAGTGGGATCGGTCGTCTTTTTTTAAATTGAAAGTTTAAAGGAGGAAGAATGAAATTTGGATACTTTTGTAATACAACTAATTGGACTCATAAACCTTATAATAAATTATTAGATGAGACTAAAGAAATTACTGAATACTGTGATCAAAATAAATGGAATTCAATTTGGTATACTGAGCACCACTTTAATCATGAAGGAATGGAGTCCTGTACAAACCCTTTGATGATGGGTGTTGATGCAGCAGCCAGAACTAAACAAATTAGAATTGGCCAAGCTTGCAATGTGATTACATTTCATAACCCAATTCGTCTAGCTGAAGACATAGCGCTTCTTGATCAATTATCTGGTGGTAGAGTCGAGGTTGGTATTGGAAGAGGAATCTATGGAAGAGAAGCAATTAATATGAATAAAGAAGCTGATCTTAAAGACCAAGCTAAAAACTTTAGATTATTTGAAGAGTCTTTAACAATTATGAAAAAAGCTTGGACTGAAGAATTTTTTAGCCACAAAGGGGAATTCTATACTTATCCGTCACCAGACTTTATTTGGCAACATGATATGAGTCCTCCAAGTAAAAAGTTTTTAGATATGAAAACAAATGAAATAAAAAAAATAAGTATTGTTCCAAAACCTAAACAATCACCACATCCTCCTATATGGCAAGTTGTTGATGGTGCCCGATCAATTGAATGGGCTGCACAAAATGGTCTAAATACAATTATGTGGATACCAACTGTAAAGGCTCTTAAAAAAAGATTTGAGATATACAGAGACGCAAAATCAACTGCTGAAAATAGAGATGTTCCTTTAGGGGAAGGTGTATCTTTAGTAAGAGACATGTTTGTTGCAGAAACCATGGAAGAGGCAGAAAAAATGGCTGGTCAACATATTATTAATTATATGAAATGGGTTTGTCATTGGAGAGGATTGGGAAATCATATGGATCCTGGGGAAGAGCTACCTGAAACAAAACATAAATTAGATTTATTGAACTATGATTTTCTTCATAAAAGAAATTTGTTATTTGGTACCCCTGAATATGTTGTTAATAAAATCAATGAATTAAAGTCGGAGTTAAATTTACAGAATCTTCAGGTATGGTCTAACTTCCCTGGTATAGATCATAAAGCTTGTATGAGAAGTATTAAATTATTTAATGATGAGGTAATTCCAAAAATAAATTTAGATTCTTCTGATATAGAAAAAGCAAGTTAATGGATTTAGAGCTTAGAAAATTTACAAAATTTGTAGATAAAACTCTCATTGAAGGTGGAAAGTTAGCTAAAGAACCAGTCTTATTAGTATCTGTAGCTGCTGTGATCAAAAATCCCTGGGCAGGTAAGGGATTTGTAGAAGACTTAAAGCCAATCATTTTAGATTTAGCCCCAAAACTTGGTGATATTTTAGTTCCAGAATTAATAAAAGAAATCGGATCACCAGAAAAAATTTTAGCTTATGGTAAAGCAGGAACTGTAGGCTTAAATGGTGAAATAGAGCATGCCTCAGCTTTTATCCATACTTTAAGATTTGGAAATAAATTTAGAGATGCAGTTGGAGGCACTTCTTATTTAAGTTTTACAAACACTAGAGGTCCCGCTGGATCTAAGATATCGATACCCATGATGCATAAAACAGACTCAGGTCTTAGACCATATTATTTAACTCATGAGTTTACTATTCACGATGCACCTTTTGATGATGAGATTATAATTGCAATTGGTGGAGCATCAAGTGGTAGGGCTCATGCTAGAACTGGAGATCGATATCAAGATATGAAAGAAATGGGATTAGATCCTAAATAACCTCATGTCTCAAAATTTTGATCCAAATCAAAATTATTATTTTTACAATAAAAAAGAGTCAATCCCTATCGTGTTCATTCATGGAGTAGGTCTAGACCATAAAATGTGGGATAATCAAGTAGATTATTTAAATGAGTTTTCTGTTTTAACTTACGATTTATTAGGTCATGGAAAAACTCCATATAATAAAGATAAATTAAGTCTTAAAGATTTTTCAGATCAACTTTTAGGAATTTTAAATTATTTAAAGATAGAAAAGATAAATCTTGTGGGTTTTTCTTTGGGCTCCTTAATTGCTTTAGATTTTTCATCTAATTTTCAAAATAAAGTTGAAAAAATTATATTAATTGGAACTACCTATAAAAGATCAGAACATGAAAGATCTCTTGTATTAGATAGATACAATCAAGCTAAATTAAATAAATCAATATCCAAACAAGCTTTAAGAAGATGGTTTAGTGATAAATACCTTCAAGATAATCCAAAAACTTATGATTTATTTATGAATATTTTAAATAAAAAACCAGAAGATCATAAAAATTTTCTTAAAGCCTATGAGTTGTTTGCCAATTATTATGATGACATAGAGGCTATAAAAAAGATAGATAGAAAAACTTTAGTAATGACTGGTTCAGATGATATTGGTTCGACCCCTAGAATGTCTAAAGAATTGGTTAAAGACCTTGTTAATTCTACTTATATCGAAATTAAAAATGGAAAACATCTTTGTAGTATAGAATATGTAGATGATGTTAATATGAATATTAAAAAATTTATTAATAATTAAATGTCAAAAATTGAAAATTTTAAGATGTATATTGATGGTGAATGGGTAGATTCATCTTCTGGAAAAAAAATTGAAACTTTAAATCCAGAAAATAATGAGATTTGGGCGACTGTTCCAGAGGCAAATGAAAAAGATGTCAACAAAGCTGTTAAATCAGCTCAAAGAGCTTTTGAAAATAATTGGTCAAAACTTCACCCAAGAGACAGAGCAAAATATCTAAGATTAATTGCAGACCAACTAAGAGCAAATGCTGAGCATCTTGGAAAAATAGAAACTATTG
The DNA here is from genome assembly GCA_902595125.1 of uncultured Pelagibacteraceae bacterium. Classification (GTDB taxonomy): domain Bacteria; phylum Pseudomonadota; class Alphaproteobacteria; order Pelagibacterales; family Pelagibacteraceae; genus Pelagibacter. The sequence continues at coordinate 4,261 of CACJOY010000004.1, read as the reverse complement.
ATACTGGAAAACTTTATAGAGAAACAAAAAATCAAGCAAATTATATTGCAGAATATTATGATTACTTTGCTGGTCTAGCCGATAAAGTTGAAGGAACTGTTGTTCCAATAGATAAACCTGACATGCAAGTTACAACAACAAGAATTCCTATAGGTGTTGTCGCAGCAATTATCCCTTGGAACTCTCAAATGCTATTAACCGCGGTTAAACTTGCACCAGCTCTAGCAATGGGTAATACTGTTGTAATAAAAGCATCAGAGCTTGCACCAGTAACTTTATTAGAGTTTGCAAAATTAATTGAAAAAGCTGGGGTACCAAAAGGAGTAATTAATATAATTACTGGACTTGGTGAACCATGTGGAAAGGCACTTACTACTCATGATCTGATAGAAAGAATAGCTTTTACTGGTGGCCCAGAGACTGCAAAACATATTGTTAAAAATTCTGCTGAAAATTTATCTCAAGTAAGTTTGGAACTAGGAGGAAAAAGCCCAGTTGTAGTATTTGATGATGCTGACCAAGAAAATGCATTAAATGGAATTACCGCAGGAATATTTGGCGCTAGTGGCCAAAGTTGTATTGCAGGTTCAAGACTTTATCTTCAGTCTAAAATTTATGAAGAATTTCTTAAAAAATTGATAGCTAAAGCTGAGAAAATAAAATTGGGTGGTCCTATGGATAAAGACACACAAATGGGTCCATTAAATAGTTTTAAACAATTAGAAACAATAGAAAAAAATATTAAAGCTACAATTGAACAAGGTGGAAAAATTAGATGTGGAGGAAAAAGATCTTCTATTTCAAATAAAGGTTTTTATTTTCCAGCAACAATAATTGAATGTGAAAATCACAATCTTCCAGTTGCAGAAAATGAGTTATTTGGACCAATATTATCAGTTATGAAATTTGAAAATGAAAAGGAAGTAATTGAAAAAATGAATGATAATAAATATGGACTTTCCTCAGGAGTTTATACTTCTAATTTTGCGAGAGGTTTAAGAGTCTCTAAAGCTGTAAGAGCAGGTATAGTTTTTATCAACACATACAGATTAATTTCACCAATGGCACCATTTGGAGGTATTAAAGATAGTGGTTATGGAAAAGAAGCAGGTATTGAGTCTATAAAAGAATACACAAGAATAAAGACTACATGGTATAATTCATCAGATAAACCGATGACTGATCCATTTACCATGGGTTAGATTTTAATTGCTAAATGAATGGTGAGCTTTAGGAAATCTTTTTTTTAGTACTTCTAATTTGTATTTTTTAACAGCAGAATTAATGATTTGATTAATATTTGCATATTTCTTTACGAACCTAAATTTACTTTGACTTAAACCAATCAAATCATCAATTACCAAAACTTGTCCATCACAATTGACTGATGAACCAATTCCAATAGTTATAATATTTAATTGTTCAGTTATTTTTTTTGCTAATTTAGTTTCTATACATTCTAACACTACTGAAAAGATACCTGCCCTTTCTAATAATTTAGCATCTTTTAAAATCCTATTTTGCTCTGATACTTTTTTACCCTTATAAGTAAACTTTTTTTCAGTTTGAGGTAAAATACCCAAATGTCCCATAACAGGGATTTTATTTCTAACAAGAGATTTAATTATATGAATAATTCTTTTTCCTCCCTCTAACTTTACTGCATCACATTTTGTTTTTTTCATCACTAATCTCGCATTCTTCAAAGCTTCTTTCGGATTACGGTATGTATTGTATGGCATATCAACTACCATCAAAGATTTTTTTACCCCTAATCTTACACTTTTAGAGTGATTGATCATAGTTTCTAAGGTTACCTCTTTTGTAGACCTATAATTATAGAGAACTGAACCTAATGAATCTCCCACTAGAACAAGATCGCAATATTTATCTAAAATTGAAGCAACATTTTTTGAATATGCTGTAAGACATATGACTTTAGATTTATTTTTTTTATTGAGAATTTTATTTATTTTTTTATTCATTTACTCTAACTCAATAGTGCTAGGAGGTTTTGAAGTTATATCATAAACTACTCTATTAATCCCTCTAATACTATTAACTATTTTATTTGAAATTTCTTGTATAAATGATTTTTTAAATTGATAAAAATCTGCAGTCATACCATCTTCAGATGTAATAGCCCTAAGCAAACATAAGTATTCATAAGTTCTATTATCACCCATCACTCCAACAGTTTTTACTGGTAGTAGAGCAGCATAAGCTTGCCAGATCTTATCATAAAGTTTGTGATCTTTTAAAGATTGAATGAAATAATTATCTGCCTCTTTAAGAATATTGATTTTTTCCTTAGTTATAACTCCAGGCATTCTAATTGCTAGTCCAGGGCCTGGGAAAGGGTGTCTTGAAATAATTTCTTTACTTAATTTTAATTCTAAACCTAATTTTCTAACTTCATCTTTAAATAAAAATTTTAATGGTTCTACTAGTTTAAGTTTCATTTTTTTTGGTAAACCTCCGACATTATGATGAGATTTGATTTTAGATGTTTGACTGCCTGTAACTGATTTACTCTCTATTAAGTCAGGATAAAGTGTTCCTTGAGCTAAGAATTTCACATTTTTAATTTTTTTAGCGTATCTTTCAAATATCTTTATAAATAAATTTCCTATTATTTTTCTTTTTTTTTCAGGATCTGAAATATTTGATAATTTCTTAATAAACTCTTTTTCAGCATTTACATATATAAGATTAATTTTTAGTTTCTTTTTAAATGTTGCAACAACTTGTTTTTCCTCATCTTTTCTTAAGAGACCAGTATTTACAAAAATACAGTACAAATTTTTACCAATTGCTTTGTTTAATAGTTGAGCAACTACACTGCTATCTACACCGCCAGATAAAGCACAAATAACTTTATTATTACTTACCAATTTTCTAACATCTTTAATCAATTTAATTTTTTGATCTTTAGAAGACCAGTTTTTTCTCATTTTACATATTAAAAAAATAAAATTGCTTAAAAGTTTTTTACCATTTTCGGTATGTGTCACTTCTGGATGAAACTGAACCCCATAATAATTCTTTAACTTATTTTCGACTACAGCAAATTTTGAATTTTGACTTGAAGCTATCACTTTGAAATTTTTTGGTAGTTTTGATACTTGATCCGCGTGACTCATCCAAACTTTAATTAATTTTTTTTTCTTAAATAAATCATTTATTAAAAGACTATCATTTTTTTTTGAAATATTAGCTAAACCGAACTCTCTATGTTTGGATTGTTTTACTTTGCCTCCATTTAATTTAGATATGATTTGATGGCCAAAACAGATTCCTAGGACCGGAACTCCTTTATGAATTATCTTTTTATCGAATGAGTATCTATTTATTTCATAAACATTCAACGGACCACCAGATAAAATAATTCCTTTTATTGTACTATCAATATCTTTATTTTTAACTTTTTTATGACTTATGATTTCTGAAAAAATTCCTAATTCTCTTATTCTCCTGGCTATTAATTGTGTAAATTGAGAACCAAAATCGACTATTAAAATTTTATTCAAATTATAATTAAGACTCATTTTTTGGCTCTAAATTAGATAAAGAGTCTAAGATACTTTTATTTTCATCACATAAAGTTTTACAAACTTTAATAAAATTTTCCGATAAGTCTTTTACTTTTGAATAATTTGATTTTTCTAAAGCTATTTTCATTAACATTAATATTGCTTCTTCATTTCTAGGCTCTATTAATAAAGTTGCTTCTAAATTTTTTTCCTCTTTTATTTGATTTTTTTCCTGATTATAAATTTTTGCTAAATACAAATACGAATTGAAGTGTTTCGGATTAAAAACAATGCTTCTTTCAAACATAAATCGAGCATCTTCAAATTTTTCTTTATTATATAACTCCAAACCTTTGTTAAAAAAATTTTGCTCACTTGATGAAAAACTATAGATGTTAATTAAGAAATAAAAAAGGATTGATGTTTTAAGTATTTTTTTCATTAATATTTATTATCACTTTTAATTATATCTACATTGTGAACCATACTTTCATAAAACCCAGCTTTTGTAATCTTAACAAATTGTGGTTTATCTCTTAAAAATTTAATTTGTCTTGATCCAAGATATCCCATAGATGATTTTAAGCCCCCAATTAATTTAAAAATTATATTATTAACTTTCCCTTTGTATTTTGCAAATCCCTCTACTCCTTCTGGAACATATTTGGATAAATCTTTTTGTTTTGATTGAAAATATCGATCGGCAGATCCTTTATTCATAGCACCAA
>CACJOY010000003.1 GCA_902595125.1 uncultured Pelagibacteraceae bacterium | reverse complement strand
CAGGGAACATCGGTGACAAAATTAAGATAAAAGAAGTTATTAGAGCTGCAAAGAATAATAATTGTTCAATTAGAGTTGGTGTTAATGCCGGTTCTTTGGAAAAAGATATTCTTGAGAACTTTAAGGAACCATGTCCGGAGGCACTAGTGGAGAGTGCTTTGAGAAATATAAAAATTCTTGAGGATGAAGATTTTTTTAATTTGAAAATAAGTGTAAAATCTTCAGATGTTTTTTTATCAATTGAAGCTTATAGACAACTTTCAAAAGCGACAGATTACCCCCTCCACCTTGGTATTACAGAAGCGGGAAGTTTTGTATCTGGAAGCATTAAGTCATCAATTGGAATTGGATCATTACTTCTAAGCGGCATTGGAGACACTATTAGAATTTCATTATCAGACGATCCAGTCAAAGAAGTTAAGATTGGTAATGAAATCCTTAAATCTCTAAATTTAAGAAACAGGGGAGTTAAAATCATTTCTTGTCCATCATGTGCAAGGCAAGGTTTCGAGGTAATTGATACAGTCAAGATATTAGAGAAAAAACTTTCTCACATTAAAACACCCATCACACTTTCAATAATTGGTTGTGTTGTTAATGGACCAGGAGAAGCCGCACTAACGGACATAGGTATTACTGGAGGAAGAAAGGGAAACAATATGCTTTATTTATCCGGTATTCAGAAAGAAAAAGTTTTGACTGAGGACATGATATCTAGAGTTGTAAGTGAAGTTGAAAAAAAAGCCTCTGAGTTAGAAAATAATTAAATAATGATACCCCAAAAAACAATTGAAGAATTAATAAATAAACATTCATCTTTAGAAAAGGATTTGTCATCTGGAAATGTTGAGAAAAATATATTTGCAGAAAAATCAAAGGAGTACTCAGATTTAAACGAGATTATTGAAAGTGCAAAAAAATATATATCTTTTGAAAAAGATAAAACTGAATTGAAAAAAATCTTAGAAGACAAAAAAACAGACAAAGAACTTATTAAAATGGCAGAAAATGAATTGATTGATTTAAAATTACAACATGAAAAAAATGAAAAAAAGTTAAAATTTTTTTTATTACCAAAAGATGAAGCAGATAAAAAAAATGCAATTATAGAAATTAGAGCTGGAACAGGAGGATTAGAGGCAAGTTTATTTGCTGGAGATTTATTTAAAATGTATGAAAAAGTAAGTAATAAAAAAAAATGGTTATTAGAAATCATTTCAATTTCAAATAGCGATGCAGGGGGTTTAAAAGAAGTAATAGCTTCAATAAAAGGTAAAAATATTTATTCTACATTAAAATATGAAAGTGGAGTTCATAGAGTACAAAGAGTACCCGATACTGAAACGCAAGGCAGAGTTCATACTTCAGCAGCGACAGTCGCAGTTTTACCAGAGGCTGAAGAAGTTGATTTAAAAATTAATGAGTCTGACTTACGAATAGACGTATTCAGGGCTGGAGGGCCTGGAGGTCAATCAGTAAATACAACAGATAGCGCTGTTAGAATTACTCATATACCAACTGGTTTATCTGTTTCCCAACAAGATGAAAAATCTCAACATAAGAATAAAGCGAAAGGAATGAAAATTTTGAGATCAAGACTTTATGAACTAGAAAGGTCGAGAATTGATCAAGAAAGATCGAATGATAGAAAAAGTAAAATCGGTACCGGAGATAGATCAGAGAGAATAAGAACTTATAATTTTCCACAAGGAAGAGTAACCGATCACAGAATTAATTTAACATTACATAAATTAGATGAATTTTTAGAGGGAGAAATATTTGATGAAATGATTGAGTCTTTAACTCTTCAAGCTCAAGAAGAAAGTCTTAGCAATCTTTGATTATGGAAATAAAAACTGCAATAAATAAAGCAAAACACTTATTAAAAGTTAATAACATAAAATCACCAGGATTAGATAGTGAGCTGTTAATGTCAAAAGTGCTCAAAAAAAATAGAAACTATATCCTCTTAAATGCAAACAAAAATCTAAAAAAAAAAAATTTAAATAATTTTACAAATCTTATTAAAGATAGATCCAGAGGCAAGCCCATTGCTTATTTGACGGAAAAAAAAGAATTTTGGGATCATGAATTTAAAATAAAGGAGGGCGTTTTAATACCGAGGCCAGATACAGAAATAATTGTCGAGCAAGTATTAAATATAACTCAAAATAAATCAAAATTAAGAATTTTAGACATTGGCACAGGATCAGGATGTATAATTCTTTCAATCTTAAAAGAGAGAAAAAATTATAAAGGAGTAGGTATAGATATAAGTAAAAAGTGTATAGATATGTGTAAAATTAATACTTTTAAACTTAATTTAACTAATCGTGTAAAGTTTTTTAAATCAGATGTTGACAATTTTAAAGATGCCAAATATGATTTAATTATATCTAATCCTCCTTACATTAATCAGTTTGATCTAAGATGTTTGGAAAAAGATGTTTATAATTTTGAACCAAAATCAAGTTTAGACGGGGGTATAGATGGATTGTCAGAAATCAGAAAAGTAATAAATAAATCATCTGAACTGATAAAGATTAACGGTAAACTTGTTTTAGAAATAGCGTTTGATCAAAAATTTAGGGTAAAAAAACTTTTAAAAGACAGAGGATTTTACATAAATAAAGTTTTGAAAGATTTAGCAAATAACGATCGATGCATTGTAAGTACAAAAATATGATTAGATTTTAGCATGGTAACTTTTAGAAATAATAATAACAGTAGAAGAAATAATTTTAGAAGAAACGATAGAAATTTTAAGTCTAATAATGATAGAGGTAAATTTGCCTCAAATTTTTCTAATAATGAGAGTTTTCATAGAAAATTACCAAGTAGAAATAATCATAATGCATCTAAGCTAATAGAGAAATATAACAATTTAGCCAGAGAAGCTCTTTCAGGTGGAGACAAAATTTTATCGGAAAATTATTTTCAGCATGCTGATCATTTTACTAGAATTCAAAATGAGCAAGAAAATATTAGAAAATCTAAATATTCAGATAATACTCCAAAAGATACTAAGATAGAGGAAAGTACTGAAAGTAAAATTGATATTGGAGAAAAAGATAAAAAAGATTCTTCGAAAATACAATCTGAAGTAAATTAGTTAAGTCCAATTATCTTTTCAGATTTTAAAACATCTAATTTAATTTTTTGTGTTTCAAAAATTTTTCTCTCCGAACCTTTGAGTATTTTGCCTGAAGGAAGTTTTAGTGTTTGTGAATTAATTTTTTTACCATTCACAATAACTTCATAATGTAAATGAGGTCCAGTAGATTTACCGGTTGAACCAACAAATCCAATAGTCTGGCCTTGTTTTACTCTTACTCCACTTCTAATCCCTATAGCAAATTTAGACATATGAGCATAAACAGTCTTGTATGTCGAATTATGTTTGATCACGACACAATTACCGCCACCACCACACCATCCTGCTTTTTTTATAACGCCATCTCCTGAAGCCATTATAGGAGTTCCCATTGGTGCTGCAAAATCAGTCCCACGGTGCATTTTATTAAAACCGTCTATGGGATGTTTTCTCATACCAAATGGTGAAGAAAGTCTTGCACCATTAATTGGAGTTTTCATTAAAGCTTTCTTTACACTTTTACCATTTTTATCATAATGACCTCTACTGCCCTCTTGATTAAAATAATATAAAGAGTTATTTTCACCACTTAGCTTTAGATTAGCAAAAAGTATATTGCCTGTTTCAATTATCTTACCATTATCATTTACAAATATTTCATACATCATTTGGAAAGCATCTCGTTTTCTAATATCTCGTTGAAAGTCTACCTGGAAACCATAAATTCTTGCAAATTCAATAATAATGTTAGCAGGAATTTTTTGATTTGAGGCTGATTTATATAAACTTTGTAAAATTAGGTCCTCTTTATAGATAACATCTCTCTTTAATTTGACAATTATTAGTTGTCTTTTAAACTCATCAGTTTCAATATTTCGAGAGAGATATATTTTTTCGGTGTTTGATAATTGTAATATGAATTCTTTAATTAAATTATTTGTTTGATCTATCGTAAATTGGATTTTTTGATTGGTATTTAATTTATTAATATTAATTTCTTTAGATAATTTTTTTTTTATTTCTGAAATTTCTGATTTACTTACTGAATACTGTTCTAAAATATTATCAAAGGTTTCTCCTGATGATATTTTATGATTAATTTTTTTGAATTTTGGCTCTAAATTATCAAAAATATGATTTATGGTTTTTTTTAAATAAATATTATTAATTGTGGTTTTGTAGTTAGAGTAAACTTTTTTTTTTATGTAATTATAATAAGATGTTGAAATTATTGTTATTATAACAAGCAGCCCTAAGGCTAAAATTTCAGTATTATTTTTTAATTTTATCTTCAGTTTGTTTAACATTATAAAATTTTTGATTTAGTAATTATTAGTTTAGCATTGGGAAAAAATCAAAAAAAACCTTGTAAAATAAAGGTTTTTTGACAGTTTTTTTTATCCTAAGTGCTTGATTTCCTTTTATTTTAGCCTATAAGCATCAAACTTTCTCAATAAAATTATTGTTTACACAATAAAAAAGTGAGGATTATTGGGCCTTTTGTCCAATTAGCTATTTTAAAAGTAAAAATTTAAGAAGAGAAGTGTGGACGGTTAAGGTTACCAAAAATTTGTCGTACACACTTCAACATTTATATAAATTTTATTCTTAGAATTTATATAGAAGCTAGTGTGCGCCGTTTTTAAACTTGAGAGTTTGATCATGGCTCAGAACGTACGCTGGCGGCACGCCTAACACATGCAAGTCGAACGAAGTAGCAATACTTAGTGGCAGACGGGTGAGTAACATGTAGGTATCTACCCTATGGCCTGGAATAACACGAGGAAACTTGTGCTAATACCGGATAAGTCTTTACGGAGAAAGCTTTATGCACCATTGGATGAGCCTGCACTTGATTAGTTTGTTGGTAGGGTAATGGCCTACCAAGACTGTGATCAATAGCTGATTTGAGAGGATGATCAGCCACATTGGGACTGAGACACGGCCCAAACTCCTACGGGAGGCAGCAGTGGGGAATCTTGCACAATGGAGGAAACTCTGATGCAGCGATGCCGCGTGAGTGAAGAAGGCCCTTGGGTTGTAAAGCTCTTTCGTCGGGGAAGAAAATGACTGTACCCGAATAAGAAGGTCCGGCTAACTTCGTGCCAGCAGCCGCGGTAATACGAAGGGACCTAGCGTAGTTCGGAATTACTGGGCTTAAAGAGTTCGTAGGTGGTTGAAAAAGTTGGTGGTGAAATCCCAGAGCTTAACTCTGGAACTGCCATCAAAACTTTTCAGCTAGAGTATGATAGAGGAAAGCAGAATTTCTAGTGTAGAGGTGAAATTCGTAGATATTAGAAAGAATACCAATTGCGAAGGCAGCTTTCTGGATCATTACTGACACTGAGGAACGAAAGCATGGGTAGCGAAGAGGATTAGATACCCTCGTAGTCCATGCCGTAAACGATGTGTGTTAGACGTTGGAAATTTATTTTCAGTGTCGCAGCGAAAGCGATAAACACACCGCCTGGGGAGTACGACCGCAAGGTTAAAACTCAAATGAATTGACGGGGACCCGCACAAGTAGTGGAGCATGTGGTTTAATTCGAAGATACGCGCAGAACCTTACCAACACTTGACATGTTCGTCGCGACTTTAAGAGATTAAAGTTTTCGGTTCGGCCGGACGAAACACAGGTGCTGCATGGCTGTCGTCAGCTCGTGTCGTGAGATGTTGGGTTAAGTCCCGCAACGAGCGCAACCCTTACTTTTAGTTGCCATCATTTAGTTGGGCACTCTGAAAGAACTGCCAGTGATAAGCTGGAGGAAGGTGGGGATGACGTCAAGTCCTCATGGCCCTTACGTGTTGGGCTACACACGTGCTACAATGGTATCTACAACAGGAAGCAAAACGGCGACGTTAAGCAAATCCTTAAAAGATACCTCAGTTCGGATTGCACTCTGCAACTCGAGTGCATGAAGCTGGAATTACTAGTAATCGTGGATCAGCGTGCCACGGTGAATGCGTTCCCGGGTCTTGTACACACCGCCCGTCACACCATGGGAGTTGGTTCTACCTTAAGGCAAGGTTTAATACCCTTGACCACGGTATAGTCAGCGACTGGGGTGAAGTCGTAACAAGGTAGCCGTAGGGGAACCTGCGGCTGGATTACCTCCTTTCTAAGGATGAATGAAATTTAATTTCATTCTAAATAATATACATCGGTAATGTTGACCGTCCTCATTTCTCTTCTTAAAATAGTGTTTCTCTTGCATAGGGGCCGGTAGCTCAGTTGGTTAGAGCACACCCTTGATAAGGGTGGGGTCGAAAGTTCGAGTCTTTCTCGGCCCACCAATTAAATCTAAGGGGGATTAGCTCAGCTGGGAGAGCGCCTGATTTGCATTCAGGAGGTCAGCGGTTCGATCCCGCTATCCTCCACCACAAAGAACACTTAGTTATAAAAATTGTAAATATAAATTAATAATATCAATATCTATATCCGAACATTAATTTTGTTATTAGTTAATGTTCAAAATAAAAAAATTTGATTCAACACAGAATTTTTTTCTGTGCATAAATCAAGCGTTTAAGGGCGTGTGGCGGATGCCTTGGCACTGAAAGTCTATGAAGGACGTGATATACTGCGATAAGTTTCGGGGAGCTGTATGTAAGTTTTGATCCGAAAATTTCCGAATGGGGAAACCCACCACTTTATGTGGTACTTTAAATTGAATAAATAGATTTAAAGAGATAACCTGGAGAACTGAAACATCTAAGTAACCAGAGGAAAAGAAATCAATTGAGATTCCGTTAGTAGTGGCGAGCGAAAGCGGATTAGGCCAGTAATTTAATTAAAAAAATTTGAATAGTTTGGAAAAGCTAACCACAGAGGGTGATAGTCCCGTATGAGTAATGTTTAATTAAATTCTTGAGTAAAGCGGGACACGTGAAATCTTGCTCGAATATAGGGGGACCACCCTCTAAGCCTAAATACTCTTCAGTGACCGATAGTGAACTAGTACCGTGAGGGAAAGGTGAAAAGAACCCCTATTAGGGGAGTGAAATAGAACCTGAAACCGCATGCCTACAATCAGTCGAAGCTCTTTTTAGAGTGACGGCGTACCTTTTGTATAATGGGTCAGTGACTTAATTTATTAAGCAAGCTTAAGCCATCTAGGTGTAGGCGCAGCGAAAGCAAGTCTTAATAGGGCGATCAGTTTAATGAATTAGACCCGAAAACGAATGAGCTTACCATGAGCAGGTTGAAAGTAAGGTAACACTTACCGGAGGACCGAACCAGTTGACGTTGAAAAGTCTTTGGATGACTTGTGGTAAGGGGTGAAAGGCCAACCAAATTCGTAGATAGCTGGTTTTCCGCGAAAACTATTTAGGTAGTGCGTTGAATAAATAGATGTTTAGAGGTAGAGCACTAAATGGGCTAGGGGGAAGAGATTCTTACCAAACCTAATAAAACTCCGAATGCTAAACATTGTTCTTCAGCAGACAGACTGTGGGTGCTAAGGTCCATGGTCGAGAGGGAAAGAGCCCAGACCACCAGATAAGGTCCCAAAATTATGATTAAGTGTGAAAGGATGTGGAAATTCCTTAACAGCCGGGAGGTTGGCTTAGAAGCAGCCATCCTTTAAAGATAGCGTAACAGCTCACCGGTCTAATAGAGTTTCTGCGCCGAAGATGTAACGGGGCTAAAATCATATACCGAATCTGTGGATTTGTAATTTTTTCGAAAATTACAACTGGTAGCGGAACGTTCTGTAAGCCTGTGAAGAGATACCCGTGAGGGATCTTGGAGGTATCAGAAGTGCGAATGCTGACATAAGTAACGATAAAAGAAGTGAAAAACTTCTTCGCCGAAAATCCAAGGGTTTCTGCGCAAGGTTAATCCGCGCAGAGTTAGTCGGCACCTAAGGCGAGGGCGAAAGCCGTAGTCGATGGAAATAAGGTTAATATTCCTTAACCAGATGGTAGTGACGGATTTTGTAAGTTGTAAATTCTTAATGGATTGAATTTGCCGCGAAAAAGTCCCAAGAAATAGCTCCATCATTAGACCGTACCCTAAACCGACACAGGTGGATTAATAGAGTATATTTAGGCGCTTGAGAGAATGATGTTGAAGGAACTCGGCAAAATGCTTCCGTAACTTCGGAATAAGGAAGACCTTTTAGTAGGCAACTATTAAAAGGTGGCACAAGCCAGGGAGAAGCGACTGTTTATCAAAAACACAGGGCTCTGCTAACACGTAAGTGGATGTATAGGGTCTGACGCCTGCCCGGTGCTGGAAGGTTAATGCGATGGGTGCAAGCTCATTTCTGAAGCCCCAGTAAACGGCGGCCGTAACTATAACGGTCCTAAGGTAGCGAAATTCCTTGTCGGGTAAGTTCCGACCTGCATGAATGGCGTAACGATTTCTCCGCTGTCTCCAACATCAACTCAGTGAAATTGAATTCTCCGTGAAGATGCGGAGTTCGCGTAGTTAGACGGAAAGACCCCGTGCACCTTTACTGCAACTTTACATTGGTGTTAGGAAAAACATATTTAGCATAGGAGGGAGACATTGAAACAAGGGCGTCAGCTTTTGTGGAGTCACCAGTGAAATACCTCTTTTGTTTTTCTTGATATCTAACTGATTGCCGTCAACCGGCATCAAGACATTGTATGGTGGGTAGTTTGACTGGGGCGGTCGCCTCCCAAATAGTAACGGAGGCGTGCGAAGGTAGGCTCAGAACGGTCAGAAATCGTTCGTAGAGTGCAATGGCATAAGCCTGCCTGACTGTGAGACTGACAAGTCGAGCAGAGACGAAAGTCGGTCATAGTGATCCGGTGGTTCTGAGTGGAAGGGCCATCGCTCAACGGATAAAAGGTACGCCGGGGATAACAGGCTGATACTGCCCAAGAGCTCATATCGACGGCAGTGTTTGGCACCTCGATGTCGGCTCATCACATCCTGGGGCTGGAGCAGGTCCCAAGGGTTTGGCTGTTCGCCAATTAAAGTGGTACGTGAGCTGGGTTCAGAACGTCGTGAGACAGTTCGGTCCCTATCTGCTATGCGTGTAGAAGAATTGAGAGGAGTTGACCCTAGTACGAGAGGACCGGGTTGAACATACCACTGGTGGACCGGTTGTAGCGCCAGCTGCAGTGCCGGGTAGCTAAGTATGGACGAGATAACTGCTGAAAGCATCTAAGCGGGAAACTCACCTCAAAACTAGTTCTTCCTATAGAGCCGTGGTAGACCACCACGTTGATAGGCTGGATGTGGAAGCGCAGTAATGCGTGTAGCTGACCAGTACTAATAGCTCAATTGGCTTGATTTATGCACTGAAAAAAATTTTTTATAGATTAAAGATACAATTATTAACCGAATCCAAGTTTCGATATTTCAATTTTCTTTTCAAATTTAATCCATTTTTTTGTTTGATTTTTGTTTTTTACAATCGCCCAAGGGTTTGTTGTGAATATTTTTTTTCCAATTTTGTTAAGACAACTAACTTTTATCGATTCAAATTTGAAATTTTTATTCGTAGATTTACAAAAAGATTTTGAATTTTCAATTTCCTTAATAAATGGAAAATAATCATATTTCAAAGGTACATTTTTTGATGAGCAAAACTTAATTTCAGAACATTTACCAATTTTTTTACCATTTTTTTTTATATCACATAAAAACTTTTTATTATATCTCCACGGAACTTTATGTATTTCTTCAAATCTATGTAGATAAGCACATCCTTTGTTCCATGGTAATCCTAAATTACATATTCTAGCATTATTTTTTGAAAAAAATTCTAATATGCTTTTTTTACCCCAAGATGTAATTAATTTTAGATTTCTAATATTTGAAATATTTCCATAAACTAAATAGCTATGAATTGGTTGTTGTGTTCTGTAGTAATTTCTTTTTAGAGCTTCTTTTGGTAAAACACCATTGTTATCATCTATACTTTTTTTAATATCATAAAAACCAAATTTATTATAAAATTTGCCAGTAAATGAGGGCAAAAAAAGTGTCCTTTTTTTTCCAACTTTTTCCTCAATTAATTTAAGAATCTTCCCTGGTAATTTGAGAGTTGATTTTGAATTAAAATTAAAATTATGGATGAAGGAATAAATTCCACTATATAAAACTATTATATCATCTTCGTCTTTAATAACTTGATCAAGAGCGACTTTAAAATCCTTTTCTTCAATCACACTACTCGTCTAAACCTCCATCAATATTAATTGATGATCCATTCACGTAGTCTGTCTTAATTAAAAAATCTATTGCAAATAAAATATCTTTAATATTTCCAGTTTTCTTAGAGGGCACTTTATCTAAAAGTTTTTTTCTATAGTCTTTATTGAGTTTTTTAAATAGTCCGTGATTAAAATTACCTAACTTCAAAGTATTAAATGTTATATTAAACTTTCCGTATTCTTTTGACATAACTCTCATCATACTTGATGTTGCATTCTTACTCATAGAATATAGTATTGTTCCCTTATCACCCAATATTCCACCAGTAGAAGATACATTTATAACTCTACCCCAATTATTTTTCATCATATAAGGGATAACTTTGTTTATAATTTTCAAAAAACTATTAACATTTACCTCCATTGTTTTTTTGTAATCTTTTTCTTCTACATATAAAGAGAGCTTATCAATTTTAATTGAAGCAAAATTTAAAATTATTATTTTATAATTATTTAAATTTATTATTTTTGAAATTTTATTAATATCTTTATTGCTAAGAAGATTAATTTTTTTTTCTATTAATTTATTTTTTTTTGAGATTTTAGTTTTATTATAAAAAGAAATAACTTTATACTTTTTTATTAGTATTTTATTTAGTTCCTGACCTATACCACTACTAGATCCAAAAAAAAGAATTAAATTTTTTTTTACCATTTTATTTTTACAATACCCCAAGATAATCCAACACCAAATCCACAAGCAATAATAATATTGTTTTTTTTTAATTTTTTTTTATCAATACAATCTTTTAAAAGTAAAGGAATTGTTGAAGAAACAGTATTTCCGTACTTTTTATAGTTTTCTAAAAAATAACTATTTTTGAATTTTAATTTTTCCTTAATTTTATCACATACATACTTACTTGCTTGATGAAGTGCTATATATTTTACATTTTTTGCACTTAATTTATTTTTAAATAAAAATTTTTTTATAAATTGAGGTATTTCTTTAATTGTAAAAATTGCAACCTTTGCACCATCCATAAACATATTTTTTGAATTTTCTGTCAATATAAGGCTTCGGTATCCACTTCCATCAACACCAAAATCAAAGGCTTGAAACTGATTCTTTTTTGAAATTTTAAGCAATGTTGCTGTAGAAGCATCAGAAAAAATAGGTTCACAACTATTATTATTTTTTTCTATATATTTTGTGTAAGTATCAGAGCAGATAATCAGTCCGTATTTCCTATTATTATTTAGATTTTCCAATGATCTAGCTAATTTTAATGCATAAATATATCCGGAACAACCCATGTTTATATCAACTGCATAAATATCTTTTGGAAGTTTTAATTCATTTTGGAGGATACAAGAAATAGATGGAAATTTATAAGGAGAGGTTTGTGATACAAATAGTAAGAAGCTAATTCTGTTTTTTAACTTACTATTTAAAACTTTTTTTGCAGATTTTATAGATAAACTAATCACATTCTCTTTTTCGGATGACACGTATCTTTTGTTAATACCTGTAGCTTTGATAATTTTTTTGTATTTTTCTGAATTTAAATTCTCTGATTTATAAGGAAAAGAGGATTTAATTGAAACAATCTTTAAACCCATTTTATATGCTTATTTGTTTAGTTGTTTAATTATTTTTTTTACACTAGTCAATTTCGATAAATCACCAATTTTTTTTATTTTCTTGCCATATATTTTATCTATTTGAGTAATGATTTCCAAATGTTTTAGAGAGTCGTATCCTTCTATTTTTGAAAAATCATCTTTTTTTAAAAGTTCATTTTTAGTTATACTTAAAATTTTCGAAATTTTTGAAATAAATATTTCTTCTGATTTATTAGTTTTTTTTTTGGGCATGATAAATGTCAGTTTTGAAAGTTAATATACCATATTTATTTTCAAAACATATAATTTTTTTATTTTTTAATTTTTTTAATAAATTAATATTTTTGTACATAGATTTTGGCAAAGGCCAAGTTTTAGTTTTTACTAATTTGATATTATTAAATTTTTTTTTTAATACAGATAGTATTTTTTTTTCATTAGATAAAGAGATGATTGGAAATAAAATTTTTCCTTTTTTATTTAAAAAAAATCCCGCTCCATTGAGAAATTTGATTACGTTTTTTGTTCCATCTATTCCTGCATTATTTGTACAATTTTGATACCAGGGAGAAACTTTCGCAACCCCATCCGCAATTGCAGCAACATCAGAAACAATATAATCAAATTTATAATTCTTCCATGGATGAAATATTTTACCTTTTTTAATTTCATGATTTATTTTAAATTTTTTACAATTTTGTTTAGTATTTTTGCAGGCTGAAATCGAAATATCTGAAAAATATACCTTTTTTTTAATTTTTTTTATTTTTGATATTGAGATGCCTACAATACCATTTCCACAACCCAAGTCCAAGATTGTTTTATTAGATTTAATTATCTTAGTCGAAGCTTCAATTAAAAGGTCAGAGGTCCCTGTAGGTACAAAAACATTCTTATTAACTAAAGTTTTTAAATTATTTAATTTATTTTTCATTATTAATTTTAGATTCTATATTATTTAATAATATTTCACAGTTTTTTATAAAATTAAAGTAATAAACTTAATGAACTAAATTTTTTGACTTAAGCTTTAAAAAAATTTTTTTAGTTAATCTTAAACTTAAATTGATTTTTTTTGCAATTTTTTCAATTGAATTGTTGCTATCAGCATACTGAAGAAAATTCATATAATTTTTAGTCATATTTTTTTTTTCTTTAGTTGAAAGTGTTGGATATAAACCTCTTTTACCCATTTGGGGTTCACATAAAATTTTATTTTTTGGAATAATCTTATTTATTAAAATTGAAATAGATTTTTTTGCTACGTTGAAACCACCTTGGACACCTTTTAAAGTAACGAGTTTAAAATTATCAAGAGAGGTATGGTACTCTGGAAATTCCCCATATTTTGTTCTAAATATAGACGTTATTTTAAGATCAATTCCAGGCGAATTAAATTGTCTTTCATCAGATCCTCGTTTTAAAAAAGAATAAATTTTATATTTTTTAATTTTTAATTTTTTGTAGGCTTCAATTAGAGCCTCATCAGATGGAGAATTTTCATATTTTGACATCATACAAGAATGATTTCTCTCATCTCCAATACAACTTAGATTGTAACCCCCTATAACATTATTCTTTAATTTGCTAAAGTTTTTTTTAATGTAGGCTATGGATCCTATTGTTTCCGGTATAAAAATAAATCTAAGAGATTTATTTAAATTTTTAACTTTTTCAAAATAATCTATTAAACTCATAGATACTATTGGACCACTAAGTTCGTTGTTAGCCATAGATGGATGACATACATAAGTAGAAATTAAAATTTCATCTGAAGAATTTCCCTTTAAAAACAATTCTCCATAATTAAGAAATCCTTGTTTATTAAAACTAGATTTTATTACTACTTTAAATTTATCATTTTTCTTATATTTATTTTTTAACTTTTTAAATTGATTAAAAGTAATACAAAAACCCCATCTTTTTTTATAATATGAAGTAATGTAGGGGATTGCATTTGGTTGTTTTTTAATTGTGAATAAATTATTTAAAAGATTGTCTCTACTTACTGTTTTATTAATCGGTTGTGAATAACCGACAACATGTAAATTATTTTTTTTAAAATCAATAATCTTATTTCCATTTTTATCAATTATAAAAGCATCTGAAATATTCCATTCTTGTGGAATTCTCCAATCAAAAACTTGTGTTCCAGATTTAATTTTTTTTATTTTTAGTTTAGGAAATTCTTTTTTAATTATTTTAAGAGTATTTTTAATACCTTTTCCAGTTAAACTTCTATTTAACGGGAATAATGTTCTCTTTGCTAAAAAATAATATCTACTTATGGACATCTTATTTTATTTTTTTTGCAAAAGCATAAAGTGTAAATTTTCCACTTTTTTCTTTTATTTTATCAATTAAAATTACCTCAAATCCACTAGAATATAATGAATTATTTAAAGAGTCTAAACTGAATACGTGCAGATGATCAATAGCAAATTCTTCTTGATACTTTGCATTCTTTTGTTTGGATGCAGTTAATCCATCTGGCACTTCTATGTAAATGTATCCATTTTTTTTTAATAAATTTTTACACTGTTTTAAAAATAAAATTGGGTTTTTTACATGTTCGGCAACTTTATTTAGTGAAATAATTTCAAATTTCTTATTTTTAAGTTTTTTTATATTTAAATTTGAATGAATTATATTTAATCCAAGTTTTTCTTTTCCAAATTTTACAAAATTAATATCTGGTTCAATGCCAATAAGATTCCACCTTACTTTATGTTTTATTGCATCTAAAAAAATTGATAAACCACTGCCAACATCTAATAAAGATATTCTTTTACTTTTATATTTTTTGAAAAAATTTAAAAATCTGTTTACTCTATGAAAATTGTCTGATTGGCTTTTTAACTTTTTAATCTTATTAAATTTTTTTGAAATATTCTTTCCGTGCGAAATAATAGAGTAATTTTCTTTGTAAAATTTACTTGTATTTATTTTATGTATAGCAAAAAAATGATTACAATTTTGGCATTTGACAACTTTTCTTTTATAATTTTTTATATCATAATTTGGTTCGATTGGCGGTTTTTTAATATATTTAAATACTTCATGAATATTTTTTCCATGATCTAGACATTTCAAATTTTTACAATACCTCTCAGTTTTTTTGTTTAATAACAGTTTTTTGATAAATTCATCTTCATTTTCAAATAAATCTAATCTTGATAAGATTTTTTGGTTTTCAAATTCAATGTACTTTCTAAATTTGATCAACTTGTTATCATTAACTACCATTATATATATTTTATTATATATATTCTTTACTAAAAAAGTTTGGTATCCATTATTCTTTAATCTTCCATTAATTGAAGGAGTCGCATAGTAACCCCAATTTGTTATTCCAAAATCGTATTCTTTTTTTTTATTAGAAAATGTTAAAAGTTCAAATTCCTTGTCAGTATGTTCTACATTTATTTTTCCGAAATCTTTAACTATAAAAGATTTATCAAATCCTACTGTAAATATCCTGGGTTTTTTTTTTATATTAAATTTCATTTAATGGATTGGGTATTTTAACATCCATTTATTTTTATGTTTTTTCCAAAGATTTTTGTTTCTAAATTTTTCGCAAATCTTTTTAAATTCATTTTCAGTAATACCTATAAATTTACAAAATTTACTTATGTCACTTTTTGGAGCTTTAAAATTTTCTTTAAGGATAATTTTGATAGCTTTTTTTCTTGAAATTCTTTTATTTCTGATTTCTAAACTTAAATTATCATACATTCTGGAGAATCCATATTTAAATATTTTTAGGTAGTGATGTATTGAAATAAGATCATCATCAATATCTGCAAAATCATAAAAGCCTGTTTTGGGTTTTTTTTTAATAATGCTGAATCCAAATTTTTTTGCATATTTGAATGTTTTTTCTGGATCCCATTTAAAATATTCACCCATAAAAATATTAATTGGAGATTTTAAATTTTTTAAATATTTATTTCTAATAAATGGAGCCATATCTTGTTTTGATAAATCATTGTCTACCCAATCCTCTGGTTTTGTACCAAAGTTAATCCCATATTTTCTTATCCATTTTTCATTTAATCTAATTAGCTTAAGATCTTTTTTACTTCCCCCATATTCTCTCGCTGAGTTTTCTCCCCAAAAAATATAAGGGATTTTAAACATTTTTGCTAAATTATGGGAAATATTCCACATTGCCATATGCATTACTATTCCAACTGCTCCAAATTTTACGAAAGCTTTTTTTAAAAATTTTTTTTCTACATCTTCATTAATTGAAAATTCAACATGATGTACTCCTATTTTTTTTAAATTTTCTATATTTTTCTGACCAATGGGCGTTCTAAGTACTGGTTTATAAGTAAAAGCTAAAGGGTTTAAACCATATTTTTTTGATAATAAAACCTGCCAAGTGCTATCTTTACCACCGCTTACAGGAATAAGACAATCATAGAGTAAATTTTGTTTTTTTACTTTTTTTACAATTTTCTTAAATTCATTTTCTTTTTTTTTCCAATTTATTCTATGTCTTAAGTTATGTGTCGCACAAGCAGTACAAATACCGTTTGGCAAAATATACAAATGAGGTCTAGTATCAGGTAGAACACATATCTTACAATAATTCATTATTTAAAATTCTCCAAAAAAATCTTTGAGGATATAAAAGTAAATAAAAAGTTACTTTCTGTACCTGAAAAATATTCTTTATTTATTAAATTAATTAATGACTTTTTTTTTACTATTTTAAAAATTTCACTATCACTAAGTAAAAAATTTATATTCTTTTTCTTTTTAAAGTCAATAACGTCGCTAATTGAAGTATTAAATCCAACTTTTTCTTTTTTTAATCTAATTACATCTGGTACTAAATTTTTAATAATTTTCCTTAATGGCCATTTCGCCATTCCATCTCTAATATAGTGTTCAGAAGGCATATTCAAACAATCTTGAAATAACTTGCTATCTAAGTAAGGACTTCTATTTTCTATAGAGTTATACATGGAATTTAAGTCATCTTCTTTAAGTCCACCTGGCACTATCTCATGTTGTAATTCATTAATCATTCTATTTTTCATTAAAGACTTACAATAACTTTCTTCTTGAAATTTTGTCTTAGAACTTTTGATGAAAAGATCTTTTTTGAATTCATCTTCCTGAAAGATGTGTTTTCTAAAATTCTTATTTTTAATGTATAAATCAAATTTTTGTAAATAAGGGTTTCTGACCATAGGTAAAATAAGTTTTGACCAATTATTGATAGATTTTTTTAACAAATTTTTATTTTGTTTTATTTCATTTAAATACAAAAGATGATGATCATAATAACCTGAAAATAATTCATCAGCACCGAGTCCACCTATCACCACTTTAAATCCTTTACGTTTTATTATTTTTAGTAATTCAAATTGAAGGAAGGAATTCACCATTGTTACTGGAGAGTCATGATAAATGATTTGATCACGTAATTTTTTTAGAAAGTTAGTTTGAGTAAAATCAAATTTTAAATTTGTGTGATTTGTTTTTAAATTTTTCTGTGCAACATCAATATAATTGCTTTCGTCAAATCTTTTATCTTTATTTATAATACTAAAAGTACTTATATTTTGATTAAAATGTTTTTTAGCAATAGATGCTAATGCATTGCTATCTATTCCTCCACTTAATAAAAATGCGATTGGTACATCAGATCTTAATCGAAGTTTAATTGAATTAAGTAGACTTTTTTTTATTAATTGAAAATTATTTGTAACCAAATCTTTATTTGGCCTATAATTTATTTCCCAATATTTTTTTTTTAAAATTTGATTTTTTTTAAATAAATAATAATGACCTTTTGGAAAGCTATGAATATTTTTAAAATAAGTATCATTAGATTTAAAAAGACTTTTATAACCAAACCTAAGTAAGTTTTCGATTCTTTTTAAATTAATTTGAAATTTTCTTCCTAAAATTTTTTGTATATTTTTTATTTCTGAACCAAAAACAAATTCGTTATTATTTTTATAATAAAATAGTGGCTTTTCTCCAAATCTATCTCTTGAAAGTATTCCGATTTTTTTCTTATTATTAAAATAATAAAATGCCCACATCCCCTCTAATCTGTTTATACCTTTTTCTCCCCAACAATCTAAAACTTTAATCAAAACTTCTGTGTCAGACTCTGTATTAAAGCTATAACCTTTTTTTTGTAATTCAGCTTTTAATTCGATGTAATTATAAATTTCACCATTAAAAACAAGGACACTATCCTTAAAATTGTATGGTTGATTAGCATCATTATTATATGGATCTATTATACTTAATCTTGAAAAAAAAAGAGTTAAAAATTTATTTTCAATTTTAATTTCCTTAAAACCATTTGAATCTGGCCCCCTTCTTCTCATTGTAGCTAAAATATTTCGTATTTTTAAGTTATCGAATTTTTTTCTACCAATATATCCCGCAATTCCACACATAAAGTATCTTTACCTATAATGTCTTTTATATAAATTTTCTTAAAATTCTATTTTAAAATTGTATAGAGAATTTTTTACATTTTATATATTTTTTACCTTTATCAATAAATTTAGTTCCTGGTTCCAGATTTGGGTTCAATCTAGACTTCTTACATTTAAATAATCTTACTTTTTTACCTTTTTTATAGAAATAAGCTCCTGGATAAGGTTTGGAAATAGCTCTAACAAAATTGTAAACTTCTTTTGCATTTAGTTTTTTCCAATCTATGAGTCCATCTTTATCAGTCCTTTGTTTGTAAATTTTTATTTTTTTTGAGGATTGAGGAGAAGGATTTATATTTTTTTGTATTTTACTAATCGCTTTGATTGTGAGCATTGAAAAAATTTTATTAACTCTTTGATGCACGTCATAAATATTATATTCATCTTTTAATTTAAATTTTGCTTTTTCATAAATTGGACCACTGTCCAGACCCTTAGACATTTTAATAACACTTACACCTATATATTTTACGCCATTAATCATTTGCCAATTCAGAGGCGATCCCCCTCTATACCCTGGTAAGGGGCCAGCGTGTAAGTTGATAACTTTTTTTTCTGCGGAATTAATTAGTCCTTGTGGAAAAATGTAAGGACAGCCAGCGCTAATAATTAAATAATATTTGCGCATTTTAATTTTACTAATCAATTTTTTGTCAATTTTCGAGATTAGATTATATTTTATTCCCTTTAATTTTGATTTCGTATTTTTGTTTAGATTTTTTTTACAAAGATAGATATCTACTAAAAAATTTTTTTTTAAAATTTTAAGTAAATTAAAACCCCTATTTGAATTAAAAAATAAAGCTAATTTATTTTTTTTAGTTATTGCTCTTGGCATTTAGTTATTTATCAGTGATATTTTAATTTAAAAGTTTTTACAATATAAATGAAAATACCCAAACTTAATAAAAATAATTAACTTTAATTGTTATTAAAGTTTGTGTATTTATTAATAAAATAAATGATGGTTCTTATTTGTTAGCAATTATTCAAGCAAGATTAGACTCTAAAAGATTCCCTAGGAAAAGTTTATTTAAAATTTATGGAGTTCCTATGATAAAAAGAGTTTACGACAGGGTAAATAGTGCAAAAAAAATCAACAAAGTTGTAGTTTCGATTCCAAATGATAAAAAAAATATAAGATTAAAAGAATATCTTAAAAAAAATAGTATAAGATTTTACCAAGGAAGTAATGAGAATGTTGCTTTAAGAATGTATAAAGCTGCCAAAAAATTTAAATCAAATTATTTTGTTAGAATTTCAGGCGATAGTCCAATGATTGATCCATTAATAATTGATAACGCTATAAGCATTCATAAAAAAAAAAAATTTGATTTAATTACTAATACATATAAAAGAAGCTGTCCTTCAGGACAATCAATTGAAATTATTAAAGTAAGTGCATTAAAAAAAATATTCAAATATAGATTAACTGCAGAAGAGGAGGAACATGTGACTAAATATTTTTACAATAACAAAAAAAAATTCAAAGTATTCAACTTTAATATAAAAAATATTAAATTCAGAAATTTTAAATTTTCTGTAGATGTAAAGAAAGATCTTAATAAAATATTAAAAAGGTTTGGCAAAAATGACTTTAAAAATTTTAGTTTAATAAAATGAAAATATTAGCAGGTGTTATAGGAATGGGAATTGGTGAAAAGCATGTCCATGCTATTGAAAATTATAATTTGTCAAAAGTTTTAATCATATGTGAGAAAAATAAAAATAAATTGAAATATCTTAAAAAGAAATATCCCAAAAAAATTATAACTGATAATGAAAACTTAATTTTTAAAAATCCTAGTATTAATTTAGTTTCAATTGCAAGCTATGATAATTTCCATTTTAATCAAATATTAAAATGCTTCATAAATAATAAAAATTTTATAGTTGAAAAACCAATGTGTTTAACTTTATCTCAACTAAAGAAAATAAATTCTCTTTTAAAAAAAAATAAAAAAGTAAAAATGATATCTAATTTAGTTTTAAGAACTAACTCATTATTTAACTATTTTAAATCTAATATAAACAGAAAAGATATTTTTTACATTGAAGCAGATTATTTATGGGGGAGAATTTACAAATTATTTCAATGGAGATCTAAGGTTTTAAATTATTCATTAACTTTAGGAGCCGGAATTCATATGATTGATTTAATTATATGGCTTATTAACGAAAAACCTATGAAAGTTTATTGCACTGGAAATGATATATCAACAAAAAATACAAAATTTAAAAAAAAGAGTTTTTTAATTTATATACTTAAATTTAAAAAAAACCTTATTGTGAAGATATCAGTAAACGCAACTGCACCACATGATCATTTTCATTCCATTAAGATTTATCAAAAAAATAAAACATTAATAAACTCATTAAAAGGAAAATATGTAATTAATAGGTCTGGAAAATTAAATATAATTAAGAACATTAAAAAAGATTATCCAGATAAAAAGAATAGAAAAAAATTGATTAGAAGTTTTATTGATTACTTATTGAATAAGAAGAACAAGAGTCCAATAAGTCATAAAGAACAAATTGACTTAATGAGCGTTTGTTTTTTTGCTGAAAAGTCTTTAAAACAGAATAAAGAACTTAAAATTTCTTACTTAAAATAATATGAAAAAAGTTGAATTCTCTAAACAAAATATATTACCTTTAGATATTAAAGAAGTTTCAAAAATAATAAAAAGTGGCTGGTTAACACATGGAAAATATACAGATTTATTTGAAAAAGAGTTAAGAAAATATACAAAAGCAAAATATTCTATTTTAGTGTCGAGTTGCACTGCAGGATTGCATTTATCTTGTTTAGCAATGGGTTTTAAAAAGGGGGATGAAATCATAGTTCCAGATATGACACATACTGCTACAGCACACGCTGTTGAGTATACAGGTGCAAAAGCTGTTTTTGCAGATGTTGACCCAATTACTGGAAATACAAATTTGAATTATATAAAAAGAAAAATAACTAATAAAACTAAGGGTATAATCTTAGTTCATATGAGTGGTATACCATGTCAAATTGAAGAGATAACCAAATTTTGTAAAGTAAAAAGAATTAAGCTAATCGAAGACTGTGCACATGCCCTAGGCTCAACATATAAAAGAAAGCATGTCGGTAACTATGGTCAGACTGGTTGTTTTTCGTTCTATCCAACAAAGCAAATTGCTACAGGAGAAGGTGGAGCTGTAATTACTAATGATAAACAAATTTTTTTGAAAATTAAAAGATTAAAAGCTTTTGGCATAGATAAAGATTTAAAAGAAAGAAAAAAAGCCGGAGTATACGATGTTAAAAGCCTTGGATACAATTATAGGATGACTGACTTTCAAGCTGCACTAGGATTTTTTCAATTAAAAAGATATAAAAAAAATTTAATTAAAAGAAAGAAAATTGCGAAGAAATTTAATAAATTATTACTCAAAACAAAAAATATTAAATTTCCAAAATATTCAAATGATAACTCATATTTTATATTTCCCATATTATGTAAAAATAGAGATAATGTATTAAAATTTTTAAAAAAAAATAAAATTTTTACAAGCATTCATTACGCAACTCCTTTATCAAAAATGAGTTTTTACAAAAAAAAATATAAGTTAAAATTGAATTTAAATAAAAATTCGTTAATATATGCTAAATCCAATATTTCTTTACCAAATTATCCTAAATTAAGTAATTTAGAAGTTGAATATATTTGTTCAAAGATTAATCAGTTATCAAAAAAATGAAAAATAAAAAAATTTTATTAGTTGGTGGCTCAGGATTTATTGGTCATAATTTATCAATTTATCTCAAAAATAAAGGGCACGAGCCATATATTGTTGACAGTTTAGCAGTCAATAATCTTTTGTCTTTTACAAATGATGAAGTAAAAAATAAAAAATTATATAATTCAATATTAAATAATAGATTAGATATTATTCAAAAAAATAAAATTAAATTAACTATTCAAGATGCTAGAGATTACCATGCTATATGTAGATTGTATGATGAAATAAATCCAGATATAATTATCCATTTAGCAGCGGTATCACATGCAAATAAATCAAACAAAGACCCCCATAGTACATTTGATCACAGTTTAAGAACACTTGAAAATACCTTAGATTTTTGTAGGTCAAAAAAAATACATTTAATATACTTATCTTCAAGCATGGTTTATGGAAATTTTAATTCAAAACAAGTTGATGAGAAAACAGCTTGTAATCCATTAGGTATATACGGTACACTAAAATACTCTGGTGAGCTTATTGTAAAATCATACAACCAAGTTTTTGATGTTCCTTATACTATAATTCGACCATCTGCTTTATATGGTGAAAGATGTGTAAGTAGAAGAGTGGGACAAATTTTTATTGAGAATGCAATTCAGGGTATGGATATAGAGATAAATGGAGATGGAAGTGAAAAATTGGATTTTACATATATAGATGATTTAATGCACGGAATCAGTTTGGCATGTGAAAATAAAGAGGCTATTAACCAAACATTTAATATTACTTTTGGAAATTCTAGAAAGATAAGCGAAATGATTGACATAATAAAAGATGAATTTAAGGGTGTTAATGTAAAATATAAAGAAAAGGATAAGTTGATGCCAGAAAGAGGCACTTTAAATAATGATAAAGCAAAAAAACTTTTAAACTATGAGTCTAAATATCCCTTAGAAATTGGTTATAAAAAGTATATTAAGTGGTACAAAGATTTTTGGCATACAATTAAATGATTATTAATGGCTTTGATACCAATAAAAAAGTTTTGATTGTTGCTGAGATCGGTAATAATCACGAAGGTAATTTTCATCTAGCAAAAAAAATGATCGATCTTGCGCATAAAGCGGGTGCTAATGCTGTTAAATTTCAAACATATAAAGTAGAAGATTTCATTTTAAAAAAAAATATGGATAGATTTAATAGGATGAAAAAATTTCAACTATCCTTTACTCAGTTTAAAAATTTAAGAGATCATGCTTTAAAAAAGAAAATGATTTTTTTTTCAACTCCTTTAGACTTAGATAGTGCAACTTTTGTAGGAAAATTATGTCCAGTAATTAAGATTGCATCAGGAGATAATAATTATTTTGAACTTATCAAAAAATTAATAAAATTAAACAAACCTATTATTATTTCTACAGGTATGACTGATGACAAAAAAATTAAAAAAATAATAAAATTTGTTAAAAAAAAAAAAAACTTAAATTTCATTAAAAAAAAATTAATTCTTATGCATTGTGTTACAAGTTATCCAGTTCAAGATCGTTATGCTAATTTACTTTCGATACCATATTTAAAAAATAAGTTTAGATTAACAGTAGGGTATTCTGACCACACTCTTGGTAATGAAGCGTGTATTGTAGCTGCTGGATTAGGAGCAAGAATTATTGAAAAGCATTTTACTTTCAATAAGAAATATTCAAATTTTAGAGATCACGCTCTTTCTGCAGATTATAATGATTTAAAATCTTTAGTTTCATCAATTAGAAAAATAGAAAAATTGCTTGGAAATTATGAAAAGAAAGTTCAAAAAATAGAAATCCAAAACCAGAAAGAAACAAGAAGAGCAATTTACGCAATCAAACCAATGAAACAAAATTCTAAGATCTTATTTCAAAATATAAAATTCTTAAGACCTGGTCCAAGTTCTATTGAACTTGACTTTGATAGTATCAAAAAAAAAAAATTAAAAAAAGCGATCAAGACTGGGTCAAAAATAGATCTGAACAAATTTAGATAAAATGAAAAAAATAAAAGATAAAATTAGAAATAAACAATCAAAAGTAGGAATTATTGGTTTAGGATATGTTGGCTTAGAACTCTTGTTAAGTATTAATGAAAAAAAATTTACGACGTTTGGATTTGATAAAGACAAATTTAAGATTGAGAAATTAAAGAAAAATTTACCAACAATAAGCACAATTACTAAGCAAAGATTATCTAAGACAAAAAAAAAGTTTTTTTATAATCTAAAATATGTAAGCAAGATCAATTTATGTGACGTAATTATTATTTGTGTTCCAACACCAATAAAAAAAAATTTAGAGCCAGATATGTCTTATGTTAAAAATTCTATCAAATCTATTTATAATTATCTCAGACCAGGTCAAATACTAATTTTAGAAAGTACGGTATATCCTGGTGCTACAAGAGAAATTGTATTTAATACAATAAGAAAAAATAAAAAATTGAAAATAGGAAAAAACTTTTTTATTTGTTTTTCACCAGAAAGAGTAAGCCCAGGGAAAGATTATAGTATTAATTATTCTGACATAACTAAGGTAATATCAGGCTATTCAAAAAATTGTGTTAAAATTTTAAGTTTTTTTTATAGTACGATATTTAAAAAAATATATGTAGCTTCATCTCTCGAGTCAGCAGAATTTACAAAACTTTTTGAAAACTGCTATAGATCGGTAAACATAGGTCTTGTAAATCAAATGAAAATAATTTGTGACAAACTAGGATTGAAAATTTTTGATATAATTCAAACTGCTTCTACAAAACCCTTCGGATTTAGACCATTTGCTCCTGGTCCTGGCGTAGGTGGACACTGTATTCCAATAGATCCATTATTTATTTCTTGGGTAGCAGGCCAAAAAAAAGTGAGTAGTGATTTTATTAGAATATCTAGGGATGTGAATTTGAATATTACCAAATGGGTAGTGGACAAAATTATAAAAAAATTAAACAAAAATCAGTCAAAGATATTAATTGTAGGTATGGCGTATAAGAGAGATGTAGATGATTATCGTGAGTCTCCGTCAATTGAAATTTTTAGTAAATTAAAAAGGAAAAAATTCTCAATTGATTATTTTGATCCATATATTTCAAAATTGAATATAAAAAATAAAACATATCATTCTTTAACCAAGATTAGCAGTATCAAGTTAAAAAGCTATAATGCAATTATTATCGCGACTGACCATAGAAATATAAATTATAAATCAATATTAAAAAATTCAAAAATAATTTTTGACACAAGAGGTGTATTTCAAAATATAAATGATCCCAAAGTGGTACACTGTTGATGGTAAAAAAAAAATTCTGTTAAATGATATTAAGAACTAAAATAATAATTTTAATAATTCTTATTTTTATAAAACAGGAGATTAAGTTATTTATAGATTTAATACTTAAACATAAACCAAAATATAAAGATTTAAAATCAAATAAAAATGATTATAAAATTTTCTCTAAATTTTCTTATAAGAAAAAAACAAAAGATAAAATTTTAGTCACATCTTTTTTAGGTATAAATGATTATTTAAAATATGAGTATCTGTTAGCAGTTTATTTGTCAGAAATTGAAAAAAAAAATATAATCATATTATTAGAGGAAAATGATTCCATTTCTAAAAATTTTTTTCTAACAAAAGGTTTAAATAATTTTATATATTTTAAATCTAAACCGAATTTCTATAAAAGAATTACTTATCAATTGAAATCGTTTTTATTAATTTCTAAATTTAAAAATATTGAAGATTTTGTAAAATTTAAGCTTGATGGAATTCCAACTGGAAAAGTGATTTATTCTCATGTTTCTAGATTTTCACGAGTACCTACTTTTAATAATATAAATGCGAAGTTTTTTAATGCTTTTGCAATTTATCTTCATTTTAGGGAAGAATTCAAAAATATTTTAAGTAAAAATAATATTAAATATTTTATTCAAAGTGAACCACAATTTATTCCACCTGCTATTTTTATGGGTTATGCATTAAAAAAAAAAATAAGAATGATTTCAAGAATTGGGAATAACAAAATTATATCTGTAAGAAATATAAATAGTGTAAATAATTTTAATGAGAGTAGATGGAAATATGACAAAAATTTTTTTCATATTATTAAAAAAAGATATAAGTCAAAAGCTATTAAAATTGGAAATAAAATATTAGAAGATCGTTTAAAAGGAAGAAATCAACCAGATAAAGATATTGACATAGAGGGAATAAAGCTAGCAAAAATTAAAAATATAAAATTTGTCGAGAATTATAACAAAAAAATCATTTGTAAATATTTTAGATGGGACGCATCAAAGCCAATAGGTGCTATTTTTGCAAATGATTTAACAGATGGATTATTTACTAATAAGTGGGGTATATATAGGGATAATTATACTTGGTTAAAAGAGGTATTAAATTATGCCTCTAAAAACGACAAAGTAAATTGGATCGTTAAATCCCACCCTAGTGATTTAAAAAATGATAGTAAACACAAAACAAAACACTTATTTGAGAGAAATATTTATCCAGATAATATTAAATTTTTGCCTGAAAATTGGGGAAGAAAAAAACTTCATAAAGTTGTAAATATTATTTTTACAAATTATGGATCTGCAGGTTACGAGTATCCAGCATTAGGAATACCTGCTGTAATTTCAAGTGAATCTCATTATTATGGACTTAATATTGCTTACGAAACTCATACAACAAAAGAATTAAAGAAAATAATAATGATTAGTCATAAAATAAAAAAATTGAAAAAAAAAGTATCTAACAATGCTAAGATATTCATTTTTTTAGAAAATAATTTCACAAAGACCAAGATTGATCTTGCCACACTAGACCATGTTTATGAGGATACAAATTCTGACAACTATTGGGAAGATTATATTAGGAATTTTAGAAAAACTGATATTTATAAATCAGGCTTTTTACACAAAGACGAATTTTATAAAACATTTAGACATCAAATTAAAAAAAAATTAAAGCATTGTATAAATAAGAATTATATTTAAATTTTATTTATAATATTCATTATTTTTACAAAACCTGGTTGTTTTCCGTCTGGATTTAAATATTCATTTATATACTTATAATAATTTTTTTTTGATTTTTTTAAATTTTTATCAAAATATTTTTTAATCAAATTTTCATCTTTATCTAAATCATAGGTAAAAACTCCCAATTCATGTGAATACATTAGTGATCTTTTTGATAAATAATTTCCTAAAAGTTTAGATTGTAAATTAATGATATTCTTTTTTAATAATACAGCGTCAAGCGCAGCACTTGATTCGTGAAATATAACTATGTGAGAATTTTTAATCATTTCACTTGTTCGATGTTTTACGATTGAAAATTTTGATAAATGTTTTTTAATTAAAGGATTAGTATTCTTAGGATGTATACAAATTACAACCTTTTTTTTATATAATTTACTCAATTTACTTAAAAAAAAACTTAACTTATTATAATAATCTATAACCACTTTTTTGTTAATATTTCCTTCTCTCAAAACTCTATCAGGATGATCAAAAAAAGAATCCACAAACACTAAATATTTATTATAATTTTTTGAAAAATTATATAGATCATCAAATGATCTGCTATTAATTAGTTTAGCTTTTTTAAAGTATGATATCTTTAAAAATTTAAATTTTCTTTCTATTTTCTTAATTAAACTATTATTTAAATTATTTATAATTGGGTAAGATGAGTCAAAATAATAATCAATTTTTGGAAAAATATTTAATAAAGTTGCAATTCTGAATAAGAATCTAGATATTTTTCTATTAAGTTTAAAATATAAACTAGAGGTAAAGTTGCTTATATTATTAACATTTATAATTATTTCATTACTCAAATATCCTATATTCATCAGTAAAATTTGAACCATATCTACTTTAGATAAAGCATAATGAATTTTAAATGTATTAATATCTTTACCCAAACCATTGAATGCTATTAGTTTTTTATTCTTACAGAATGATACAAGTTCCAAAGAATTTTTAGGTTTAAAAATTTTTATATCTGAATTTAAATTAGATGATCTATCTTTTTTTTTATTTTGATTAAATAAAAGAAGATTATTTAAGTTAATTATATAAAGTTTTCCATATTTTTTTGCTAGTTTATTATAAATCGTTGAATTTAACTTTATAACGCTTTTGTAATCTTCTGATGTAGTTAAAATACCAATAATTTTATTTTGCGACATTTCTTCTTTAAGATAAAAATCAGATTTAATTCAAACTTTTAATGTTAAATTAATTGTATTATTATATTTAAACTAATGAATAAAATTGTCTATAGTTTGGTAAATTATTGTAAACAGGAAAAATACAGCAAAGTAAAGAAGTTATTAAGTGATAAAAAGAAATCATTAACTTGGGAAGATTATTTAATACTATCATCATTAAATCTAAAAGATAAAAATTTAAAAAATATTGAGAAATATAGTAGAAAAATTTTAAAGAAATTGCCATCATCAAGATTTGCATACAATAATTTTGGTAATAATTTTTACAATCTTAAGAAAACTGATAAAGCAATAAAATATTATAAAAAGAGTTTGAAATTCAAAAAAAATGAATTAGATTTGAAAGATAGTATTCAAAAATTCTCTAAGCAAATTTCAAAATATCAAAAAAATAAATATTTAAATTTAAATAAAATCATTAGTGAAATTGAAGAGTTTAGGGCGAAGATTTCTTTGAGACAAATTGTAACAATCGGCAGACCACATTTTGCAGAACTATATAATAGAATTGAAATATTGATTACATTTCTCAATGAAATATTAAATGAATTTAATAAAAGAAAAAAAAATAGTTTAAGACTATTTGTTCAGAAAAATTTAAAAAAAATAATCAAACAAAAATCAAATTTTGTTTCATTGTTTAAATTAAATGCTGATTATGAGAACCCGTATTTTAATTTAGCTAGATGTTATTTAGAAAAAAAACAATATGAAAAATCAGCAAATTATTTCCACCTTGCCAATAAATTAGACAAAACAAATAAATATAACAATAAAATTTTAGAAATATATTATCTTTTAAATGAAAAAAAAAAGTTTTTTAAGCTCTTAAAAAAAGTAAAAAACCAAAAAAAAATAGACTTTAATTGTTTAGCGATTTCAAATTTTGCCTCTGAACAGTGGAATTTGAAAAACCCATATAGTTTTTGTGACAATCCTTTGGATTATATTTATAAAACTAATATTCTTAATAGAAGTAATTTTAACTTTAAAAATTTGAAAATGATAGAAAAGGAAATAAAAAAGAATAGAAATAAATTATATACACCAGTTGTAATAGGACATAAATCAATAGGAAATTTATTTGAGAGTAAAACTAAAAATATTGATAATTTAAAGAAAATTATAAAAAAAAATATAAATAATTACAAAAAAAATTTTTTTAATAAAAGAAATCTCATGATAAATAAATTTCCAAATAAGTATAATTTAAATGCTTGGTTCATAAGTCTAAAAAAAGGTGGTGAAGTAACAAGTCATATTCATGATGGTTGGTTGAGTGGTGTTTTTTATGTCAAGAGACCTGAAGATAAAAAAAATGTAAAGGGAGACATAGAATTGAGCTCTAGATTTAAAAATTTACCTTTACTTAAAAAAAATCAGAATAAAAAAACTTTAAGAATAAAACCTGGAGATTTGTTACTATTTCCATCATCTTTGCCACACAGAGTAATTCCTTTTGATATGAATAAAGAGAGGCTAAGTATCGCTTTTGATATGAAGCCGATTATTTAAAAAACTTTAATAATCCTTTTGAAATAATATTAATCAGATATTCAACATCTTTTTTGGTATAAGAGTATGAAAAGAAAATAGCGCCCCTTTTTGAAAGGTAAACTCCATTATTAATTACAAAATTTTGAAATTGATTTATCTTTTTAAAAAAATATTCCTCTTTTTTTTGTCTATCAAATTTATTTTTGATAACACTTTTTGTGTAAACTATTCTAAGTATAGAACAGTAGCGAATTACTTTAATATCTAATTTTTTTTTCTTTAAAAATAAATTTAAATTTTTCTCAAAATAGGATGATAAATTTTCTAGATAACCGAAAATTTTTTTCTTATTTTTATAAATATATCTTAAATTCTGATATCCTATTTCAGTAACCAAAGGATTTCCAGAAAAGGTTCCACCAAAAAAAACTTTATTTTTTTGTTTGGACAATTTTTTTTCAACATTTTTACTTAAACCTATTACGCCAATTGGCAATCCTCCTCCAATTATTTTTCCAAATGTACTTAAATCAGGTTTTAACCTCAGGTTGTTCTGAACAGAAAATTTATCTACTCTTACACCAGTAATCATCTCATCAAAACAAATTAAAATATCTTTTGATTTACAATAATTATAGATATTTCTGATGTAGTTCTCGCATTTTTTTGATGGTAAAGCTTGTTGAATAGGTTCAACAATTACCATTGCAATTTTAGATTTAAATTTTTGTAAAATTGTGATTGATTTTTTATAATCATTGTAAGGAACAAGAATTATTTTTTTATTTAAATCTCTTGTTAACCCTGCAGATAATTCTCTTTTATCTAAATGATTATTAGAGCTTAAATCAAAAAGTAATTGGTCAACAGAACCATGCCAACTTCCAGAGGTCATAACGATATATTCTTTTTTTGTTATTGATCGTGCTAATCTAATTGCCTTATTATTTGCTTCTGAACCAGTGTTGCACAAAATAAACTTTGAGTAATTATTAAAAATTTTTTTTAAAAAGAGCGAGTACTTATCTGCGTTAGTATTCGGAAGACCATAAGCGACACCATTTTTTAATTGTTTTATAAATGAGTTATTTAAAAATTTTTTTGAATGACCTAGTAGTAACGTCCCTGAACAAAAGCTGGTATCAATTAATTTTTTGCCATTTTGAAGAAAAATATATTGATTTTTTCCTGATTTGACCCTGAATTTATTTTCATATCCTTCATTTAACAAGTTTTTATTTCTAATCATTAGAATTTTTTGTATGATATTATATAAGACCTTTAAGTATTAACATAATATTTAAAAATTAATATATTTTTTTTATATTTATATCTTAAATTATTTTATGAAAAAAAAATGGATTACAATTAAATCTTCAAAAAGAGTCTCAATTAAAAGTGAAATCTTTTATCTAAAAAAAAAAGGAGTTATCCTTAGTCCATGGATAGAGAACATTTTCTTTAACAAAAAAAATCGAATTAAGCTTTCTAAGCATAATGTGGATCTTTATAAGATCAAAGTAAAAAATCTTGGTTTTTTAAAGCCAACAACCTTACAAAAAATTTATAAAAGAATAATTCAGTCGGGTTATAAATTAGTTGAACCAGACTTAGCTTTGAGAGCTAGATTACATTATAAAAATCAAAAAAAAGGAGAGTGGTTAAGATTTGCAACTCCATTTAACTCAATGATCGACACAGATGGTGTTCCGCATTTGCCAAAATTGGGGAGAGCATTAAATAAGTATTTTATTGAGACATATTGGTCATATAAAAAAGCTATATTTCATCCTCACAATGAATTTATTGTTAAAAAAGATAAAAATTAAAATTTAATTTTTTTTTTTATTAATCTAAATATTTCATCTGAACAAACTTTTAAAGAAATATCAAAATTATTGTAATATTTGATATTAGGTTTTTTTGGATATTCAGGTCTTATATCAATCCCGACTACATGTTTATTTTTTTTTGAAATTTTCTTTATTTTTTTATTTTTTGATAGGTTTGAGTCGATAAATATCTCAAAGTAGTTACTTATTTTTTTTTTATTATAAGCTTGAATCTTATTGTACAAAGCCCCCCCAGAAAAAATTACATTTATGTTTTGGTTAATAATTCTTTTAAAAAGATTTGAATACATAAATCCAATCATCAATCTATCTTTTTTTTTATACCCCTTAAGATTGAAATCTTTTCTTAGTTCATCACCACTTATTATTATTGAAGCTCCATAATTTTTTTCAATTCTGTTATAAAGAAGTTTAGCTATAGAAGTTTTTCCTGACCCGGGTAACCCAGTTATCCAAAATAAGATACCTTTATTTTTTTTTAATTTCATACTTTAAAAATTAATCTACACAAGTTTGGATTTTCATTTTTTGTTTTAGATAAATTAATTCCTTGCTTAAAATACAATATCTTAAAATTATTTTTTTTTATCCTTTTTAAAAATTTAGGTACATTAATAAATCTTCTATAATGGTCTGTAAATCTAGTATTTTTATTTATATATTTTCCTTTTTTTTTAAGAACATCCCTATTTGTTCTAAATTCTAAACCAACTATAAATTTATTTTTTTTTTTTAAATATTTAATTAAACTAAATAATTCATTCTCTTGTTTATAATTAATTGTGTGTAAAAAAAACCTCGCATATAAAATATCAAACTGTATTTTACTCATTTTATGAATTTCTATAAAGTCTTTATTAATAAACTTAATTTTTTTCTTAAATTTTCTGGAAATTAATAAATTAATTTTAATAGCAGTTTTAGATTGATCTAGAGCTATTACATTTTTTGTTTTTTTTGAAAATAAGAAAGCATCTCGTCCATTTCCACAACCTATTTCTAAAACTTTATTATTTTTTTTAATAAAGTTTTTATAAAAAAAACTACCGAAACTTGATGGTTTTGGGATTTTAAGTTCCTTTTTTATAAGGTAAAATTTATTCCAAAACTTTTGATTTATTTCCATCTAATTTAAAATTTCATTTTATATGTTTAAATAAATTATTTAGCAATCTAATAGTATTTTCATAGTGATAAAATTTTCAAAAAACTATATAAAATAATTAGTTTAGAAAATAATTATAAATAAAAATGATTTTTAAAAAAATTAAAATAAGAAATAAAACGTTTTCTAACAGAGTATCCGTATCGCCAATGTGTCAGTATTCTGCAATAAATGGTAAACCGAATAAATGGCATTATAGACATTTGTCAAATTTAGTTGAGAGTGGAGCTGGCTCCCTAACAGTTGAATCAACCGCAATATCTAAAAAGGGAAGGATAACTAAAAAAGATCTGTGTATTTACAACCAAAATCAAATGAAAAGTCATAAGAAATTATTAAAATATTTGAAAAGCATAAGAGATATTCCAATAATTCTTCAATTATCACACTCTGGTCGTAAGGGTTCAGCTGAAATACCTTGGATAAAAAAAAATACCCCTTTAAAAAAACCTTACAGTTGGAAAACTTATGCTCCTTCTAAAGTGAAAAGAGATTATAAATGGCCATTTCCAAAAGAAATGACTAATAAAGTTATAAAAAAAACAATTAAAGATTTTAAAAATTCTGCAAGACTAGCATTTATGGCTGGATATGATGGAGTTGAAATTCATATGGCACATGGATATTTGTTACATCAATTTTTTTCACCTCTGTCTAATAAAAGAATAGATGAATATGGATTAAAAGATAAATTAAAATATAGAATCCATATTGAAATAATTAAATCTATAAAAAAAATTTCAAAAAAAAAAATATTGGGAGCAAGAGTCACGGGTACTGATCATCTATCAAACGGTTCAAACCTAAAAGATTGTATAAATTTAGTTAAAAAGTTAAAAAGCAATGGTTTAGATTATATTTGCGTTTCTAGTGGTGGAATTATTCCAAAAACTAATATGAAAATTAGAGAAGGTTTTAGAGTTTCAATAGCATCAAAAATTAAAAAAGAATGTAAAATTTTAACTAGAACATCTGGGATGATTAATGATTATAAATTCATAGACAAGATCCTTAAGCAAAAAAAAATTGATTTCGTTGCTATTGGAAGAAAATTTATTTCAGATAAGTTTTTTTTATTTAAAGATAGAAAAAAAAGGAAAAATGATTTCCCTAAACAATATACATATTGTATTTAATTTTTAATTTTATAAATTTTTTTCCACTTTTTTGTATGATTTTTTCCAAGTAAAGTTCCATCAGCGTTGCATGATTTACAGGGATTATTACATCTTTTTCCTAAAATTAAATTTTTTCTAAAATCTGTAAATGTTTTTCCAGTCCAGATATCAAAAATTGTTTCTTGCATGATATTTCCCATTGAAACTTTTCGCTGCCAATCTTGTGGACACAAATAAACATTTCCATTCCAATCAATTAAAAGTTGATATGTAGGATAATAACAATTTTTATATAACCCAACCTGCTCTTGTATACCCGTCTTAATTGTACCTGCTCTATTGGTAAGTTTTACTCCAAAGTCATTATACTTATCGTACCATCTATCTCTTAAAATAATTAGATCTTCTGGAACATTTGCTTTTTTTGTCATTTCCTTAAATTTTTTTATCTGTTCAGGTCCATCATACATACTTACTAAAACTTTACTGACATCAGATATATAGAGTTCTTGCAATCTCTTTGAGGATAAAACATCTCCATTTGTGATAACTTCTACTTTTGAAACATTTGATAATTTTTTTACGATATAAGAAATATCCTTATGTAGTAATGGTTCTCCATATCCACACAAAGATATTGTACCATTAAAATGTATCTCTAACAATTGATCGTGGATTTCATCAATTATCTTTCTTGACATTTTTTGGAAAGTATCTGGCGCAACTTTTTCATCTGACTTTGGACAAAAACTACATTTTCTATTGCATACGTCAATTAAACTTAATTCTACCCACGAAGGCATAGGTATGTTTTCATGAAGAGACACAACATCTACGAAATCAGATCTTCTCTCAAGATTTTTTTTTATCGTTTCTTTTGGATCCATTTAATTAGCTTAATTTTTAACTCTTTTTAATTTTTTTAAACTTAATTAAAATTTATCGTATTATATCATTCACTGATTGCGAAATAATAAAACTATATAAATAATACTTGAATATACAACTTAATTCCTAATTTGAAACAAAAAAAGGTTGACTGTTCAATAACTGAACATTAATGGTAATTATTTTATGAATGATAAATCAGATATTCTTAATGTATTAAGAAATATAAGTTTTAAAAAAGGCTTTTCACAAAGGCAAATGGCTAAGGAATTAGGTTTTAGTTTAGGTAAACTTAATTATTGTATTAAAGCCTTAAAAGAAAAAGGTTTAATTAAAATTAAAAATTTAAGAAATCAAAAAGATAAAATTCAATATGTTAAAACATATGTTTTGACAAATAAAGGGATTAATTATCGAATTAATTTGACATTCGAATTTATGAAAAAAAAAATGAGAGAATACGACGAATTAAAAAAAGAAATAGAAAAAAATAATCAAAGTTAATTTAAATTTTAAAATTTATTTAATTATATTGAGTCACAATAAATAGAAATTTATGAAAAAAAAAATCGAAAAAATTCTCTTATTACTTTCGAAAAAAAATAAAATTGATATTTTATTTATAATATTTTTATCGATTATTAAGGCATTTATAGAAATTGTTGGCATAGGTCTTTTGATCCCATTGCTTGGTTTCATATCGAGTGAACAAAAAAAAAATGAAATAATAGAATTTTTACCAATACTCAGAGACTATACAGACAAAGAAGTAATATTAATTTTTATAATTACTTTTTTAATAATTTACCTATTCAAAACTATATTTGTAATTTTCTTCAACTTTTATAATTCAAGACATGCGCAAAATTTATATGTTGAAATAGGAAACAAGCTTTTAAAAAGATATCTGAGTAATAATTTTCTTTTCTTCATTCAAAATAATTCAGCAAAATTGATAAGAAATATTGCTTCCGAAGTAAATTTACTTGCTTCAGGGATTATAATGAATTCAATTAGTCTGCTATCTAATTTGATATTATTTTTTGGAGTATGCACTTTATTATTTAGCTACAATCAATATACGGTTTTTGTCATATTTATACTTCTTATTGTGTCAATAATTGTTGTAAAATCTAATAACAAAATTTTGATGAAATGGTCGGAAGTAAGAAATATTGAGTCTGCAAGATTTATTCAAAAATTAAACGAGGTTTTTGGAAGCATTAAAGAAGTTATTCTATATAATAAATCTAATTTTTTTTCACAACAAGTCTACAAATCTCTCAGAAACTTTGCAAATTCAGCCCAATATAGAGATATCTATACCGGAATATCAAGTCCATTGATTGAATTTGTGGGAATTTTGATAATTTTTATTTTCTATTCTTATTTAAATTTTATCTTAAAAATAAATCTAAGTGAAATATTTGTAATCTTGGGAGTATTTGCGTTTGCATCTGTTAGACTACTTCCAAATTTAATTGCTGTAGTAAGGTCTTACCAGTCAATAAAGTTTAATTACCCAGCTATAGATAATGTTTATAGTGAATTAGGAAAAGGCATAAATTCTAATCAAAAATTTAAAAAGATTGAGGAAATAAATAATATAAATTTTAAAAATGTTAACTTTAAATATCCTAATACATCAGAAAATATTTTAAAAAATGTTAATTTTTCATTAAAAAAAAGAGATAAAATTGGAATTGTTGGTGAAACAGGCAGTGGGAAGACTACATTAATAAATTTAATTTGTGGACTGCTAAAACCCACAAAAGGAAAAATTGGGATCAATACAATTAGTGAAATAAATTTTGATAAATATAAACTTAATATAGGTTATGTATCTCAATCTGTATATTTATTAGATGATAGCATTTATTATAATATTTCTCTTACTGAAAATGCCTTAAAAAAGGATAGAGATAAAATTAATAAATTATTAGGAATTTTGAATTTAACCAAATTTAAGAAAAATTCAAAGTTATCTATAGGAGAGCGGGGCTCTAAAATTTCAGGTGGTCAAATACAAAGAATAGGGATTGCAAGGGCTCTTTTTCAAAATCCCTCTATTTTGATTCTTGACGAGGCAACAAGTGCTTTAGATGAAAAAACAGAAAATAAAATTTTAAAATTTCTTTTTAATAATTTTAAAGACTCAATAATAGTTTTTTGCACACATAAAAAAAAACTTTTGAAATATTGTAATAAAGTCATTAATGTTAAAGAAGGTAAAGTAAAATTTTTGAAATGATTATAAAATTAGAAATGGTGAATTGTTTGTTGAAAAAAAATCAATTTATTATATACAGAGTAATCTTTAACAAGATATTTATAAATTAATGAGAGAAAAAAAAATAACTTGGGATAAACCCCCGTCAGATGATATTCCTTTAGATGATTGTGAATGGTATCATATAATGGAAGTTCCTGGAATTGAAGGGCTTACTAATGGAACTTTTGATTGCAGGGAAGATATAGATAATATTTTTGGAAATTTAGATTTTAAAAACAAAAAGGTTTTAAATTTAGGACCAATAACTGGTTATCTAAATTTTGCAGCTGAAGAGAGAGGAGCTGATGTTACTTCAATTGATCTTGGTGTCGATAAAGATAATCTTCAACGGGATTGGGTTTATAATGTCAGAAAACCATGGAAAAAAGATATGGCAGAATTTATGGAGCGTGAGAGAAAAAGAAGAAATGCATACTGGTATGCACATAAGGCTCTTAAATCTAAATCGAAACTTATTATATGTCATATTAATAATTTACCTGATGAAGTTGAATTACATGATATTGGAGTTATATTTTCTGTGCTTACACATATAAGAGATCCATATACAGCTTTATTAAGAATGTGTTCTCACATTAAAGAAAAAATTGTTATTACTGAACTTGGTGGTTATGAAATGAGAGATACTTTATTTAATACAATTCCAAAATTTTTTAGAAAAAAATTTCAAAAGAAAAAACAACCTTTGTGGAGATTTTTACCTCATCAAGGAAAGCAGGGCGCTGCTTGGTGGTCTTTTAATGAAGAAGCAATAATTAAAATGCTAGAGCTTTTTGGTTTCGAAAAAACTACTGTAAATTATCATGACTATTTAGATGAAAGAGGTAAAAAAGTTTTTCAATGGACGGTTATTGGTGAAAGAACTGTTCCAATAGATCAATGTGATTATGACGTTGATCCACAATAGAATAGTTAATTCTATAAGTCACAAAAATGTTAAATTTAAAAACTAAACTTATTAACTTTTTAGATAGATTATTAAAAAAAAATGATGCTCATAAAAAATTT
Organism: uncultured Pelagibacteraceae bacterium; assembly: GCA_902595125.1. GTDB lineage: Bacteria > Pseudomonadota > Alphaproteobacteria > Pelagibacterales > Pelagibacteraceae > Pelagibacter. The sequence goes on along the minus strand of CACJOY010000003.1, from coordinate 103,424 downwards.
ATGTTGGGATCAGTTTATTTTAATGAGGCTAGAAAAAATTATAATAAATTTAAAAATTTAAAGGAAGCTGAATATAAGGTTTTTTCTCAAACTGGTGAAGATGGGATAATAGATTTTATTCAAAATAAACTTGGAATTTATAATTGTAAATTTGTAGAAATAGGTGTTGGTGATTATTCAGAGGCAAATACTAGATTTATATATGAAAAGTCTTTTTCAGAAGGTCTCATAATAGATGTAATAGATAATCTAAAAAAAAAAGTATCCAAAAATGTAAATTTATGGAAGGGCTTATTAAATGTGGAAAATACTAAGATTGATATAGAAAACATAAATTCTATTTTAAAAAGATACAATTTAAACAAAAAGTTAGATTTGTTTTCAATTGATATAGATGGAAATGATTATTGGATAATAGATAAACTAACCAATAATATTAGCAAAATTTTTATCTTAGAGTATAATCCAACTTTTGGTCATAATTTGGAAATAACTGTTCCTTATGATAAAGACTTTTCGAGATTTAAAGAACATTATTCAGGATGTTATTACGGGGCTTCTTTAAAAGCTATGATTAAACTTATGAATTCTAAAGGATATGATTTTATTGGAACAAATAATTTAAATTTTAATGCTTTTTTTGTTCAGAAAGATTTATCTGAAAATTTTAGTGAAATAATGAATAATGTTAATGATTTGTCTCAATACACTAAGCTACATATAAGAGATAGTAGAAATAACAAAGGAGAACTTGATTACTTAGATAAGAAACAAAGACTTGAGGTAATAGAAGACAAAGAAGTAGTTGAAGTATCAAATTTAACTCATAGAAAATATAAAATTAAAGATTTAATTTCCAGTATCTAAATAAGTGAAGGTATTTAATTTATACAACATAAAAAAATTAATTTTAAGTTTTATAAGTGTTATTATCATATATATAAAAACCTCTGTTCATTATAGAAAAAATCCTTTGACGAAATTTATTTTTTTTTACTTTCCTGTTAAAGCATATCAGAAAAATATTTTAGAACTAATTGAAAGATTAAATAAAAATTCAAAAATTATTCCGTATATTATTTACAATTCATTTTCCTCAGATGAGTTAAAAAAAAGCGATAACGCACTATTTCTTGATTTTAGTTATTTAAGATTTATACCATTTTATAATTTTTTTTTATCAAAAATAAATTTTATTATTAGTAGTTACGTTAACTATATATTTTTACCTAAAGCCAAAAATGTTTATATAAGTCATGATATTTACGATACACCAATGGTAAATAAAAAAGATGAAAAAAAATTATTTATAGAGTTAGCTAAATTAAATTATATTTTTGTATCATCAAATATTGCGAAAATGTATTTTATAAAAAAATTTAAAAAATATTTAAAAAAAAAACTTAAAGTTCAAATAATAAATACTGGTTACTTAAAACTAGATCATGTTTATAAAGAATTAAAAAATTTAAAAGTGAAAGAGGATTCCATTCTATTAGCACCAACAGCAAGCAATCATTATAAGGAGTCCAACCTTTCACTGAAATTAAATAATCTTATAAAATTTCTATTAGAAAAAAATTTTAAGGTAATTTATAGGCCACATCCAATGGATCTTACAAAAAAAGGTAATATGCATAAAACTGAGGATACGATCAGGAAATTTCAAGACAATAAAAATTTTACGATAGATTTATTACCATCATATTTAAAAAGTTATTCAAAATCTTTTATTTTAATTACTGACTTTTCCGGAACAGCTTATACATTCTCTTTTTCACAAAATAAGCCTGTTATATTTTATTCGAATATTAATAACACAATTAAAAAAGATTTCAAAAATCTCTACTATTTTAATGACAGAAAAAAAATTGGTTTTGCTGTGAATAATCTGAACGATTTATTGAAAAAATTAAACAAAATAAGAAATAATAAAAATCTTCTTAAAAATAAAATTAAAAAACTTAAAAAAAAAAGGATAGAAAATTTTGGAATGTCTCTGAAAATAACAAAAAAACAAATTGAAAATATTATTTAGAATTATTTTATGAAAATAGCTTTTTTTATAGAGGGCAACTCGAAAAATCCAGGAGGTTATAATCAAGTTTTGAATTCCGTAGTTTTTTTGAATCATTTCTTTGGAAATAATCAAAAATTTATATTTATTACAAATGATGAAAACCTCAAAAAAGAATTAAATAAATTAGGAATAAATTCTGATTATTACAAAAAAAACTTAATTGAAAAATTAATAGATTACATATTCGGCCTTAAATTTTTATTCAATTTCCTTATATATTTTAATTTAAAACACTCTTTTGCAAAATTTTTAAAAAAGAAAAAAATAAGATTAATTTTTTTTTTAAGTCCATCAGTTTATGCAACTTTTTGTGATGATATAAATTTTGTAATAAATATATGGGATGTGGATCATAAAAAAAATAGTCCTTTTCCAGAACATAAACAAGATTATATTTATGAAAAAAGAGAGAATTACTTAAAAGTTGTTTTATTTAAATCTTTTAAGATAATTGTCCCCCATGAAGAGAACAAAAATGAGTTAATAAAATTTTATAATATTCCGTCTTCAAAAATTACAATTCAAACATTTATACCCTATCTACCAAATATGGACACTTCTATTAATAAATTGAAAAGTGATGATGAAAAATATGAATTACAAAAAATTAAAAAGAAAAAAATTATTTTATATCCTGCAACTTTTTGGGCTCATAAAAATCATAATTATATTATAGAAGCTGCAAAAATAATGTTTAAAGAAAATAATGAAGACTTTCACTTCGTAATGACAGGTTCTGACCGAGGTAACCTAAATCATGTAGTCAAATTAATAAATTCACAAAATTTGAGTGACTATATTTCCGTACTACCTTTAATTTCAAATTCTTTATTAAAAAAATTATATCAAGATTGTTTTGCTGTTATTATGCCAACAGACTCTGGTCCAACTAATTTGCCATTGTATGAGGCGATGTATTTTAAAAAGCCCATATTTTACTCTAATAAAATGGACAGTGATGAAGAGCTCAAGGAAATAATCTTTTCAATTGACTTATCTGACGTATATAGTTTTACCAAAAAATTAAAAAGTATTAATAGTAATAATATCCAAACAAAAATAACTAAAGGTTTTGATTACTACAATAAATTTTGTAAAAAAGAGAGTCTAAACTTAACTTATAAATCAATTATTGATGAATTTAATATACAATATTCTAAGTGGAATAAAAAAATTTAATTATTTAATTTTTTTTTAATAAAATTTAATATCGATGTTGCCCCATATCCAAAGAAAAATGACATATAAATTAAAGTTGGAACAAATAATCTAGTTTTTCCGTACCAGCCTAACAATATGTAATAATAAAGAATTGATAAAAGTAATAAAAAAGCAATTTTTGGAAACTTTTTAAAGCAAATTATAAGTCCCAAAAAACTTATTAAGTATATACAGATGCTATAGATTATTCTAGTGGGTATTAATTGTTTATGTTTTTTACTAAAACTAAAATCACCAATTTCGGGAGATGAATAATTTTTATAAAATTCATAATCAAAATAAACAAAAAATGGATTTAATACAGAAAAATGTAAAAACCCGGTTATAACTTTTTTAAATACTATTAGAGGATTTTCATAAACAATTTCATATGCTCTTTTATTTAAGAAATTATAATATTCAATTCTGTCTTTTTCCTCTTCAATTTTTAATCCTATTCCATAGGGGGATTTTGCTTCCAGTAAACTTTCAGACATTACTTCTGGTAAATTTTTTTCTATCCATAAGATTGCCTTTTTTGACTCAGACTTATTAATTTCTTTAGTTGTTCTATTTGAAGATTTTTTGAGAATATCTTTTGCAAAATATTTATACATTACATATTTTCCCTCCGACGGCATTATATAAAAAACTTCGCCTCTCTTAAAATTATGCATGCCTAATAAAAAACAGATAATAATGAATGGAGCACAAATAAGAGAAATTTTAGTAAATTTTTCCTTTTCTAAACTTACTAAATAATAAGCAATAACAACAAATATGTAAAAAATTCCTGCTGATCTTTGAATGAATAATATTCCTAAAAGAATACCTATTATAAAAAAATTAATTTTATTTTGATCTGTCTTTAAAATCATCGATAACAAAATTATTTGAATAGAAAAAAAGAAAGATTCTGTCCAAAAAGATGAATGGTATTGAAATATTGTAGGCTCTAAACACAAAAAAAATATAATAAAGAAACTTACTACACTATTAAAATATTTAGAAATTTGAGAATAAAGAAAATATAATGAAAAATAATAAAATAAAGATTGTATTATTAAAAATGGGAGTTTTCCTCCCAAAGTAACCTTATAATTTTTCCAATCTTCTATAATATTTAAGTTTGCAAAATATGCATATAAAGCCACTAATCTTTGTGGCAGGGGTTTTGTAAACATTTCATCGCCTGCTATATAAAATGGTGTACCGTTTTTTACCTGTTCAATAATGTTGGCTGCTTTGTACCAATGTGCATGCGTTTCCTCTTTTAACATTATGTGAATAATGCCGTCTAATTGATATGTATCATAATTGTGAATATAAAATGCACTTAAAGATATTGATAAAAAACAAGATAAGGAGATTAAAAAAATTATTAATATTTTTTTATTAAACATTTTAACAAATAATATTATTTACTTGTTTAGCAATCCACTCAATATCCTTTTTTTTCAAGCTAAAGTAAGAAGGCAGATATAAACCATATTTAGATAAGTATTCTGAATTTTTAAAATTATCTTTATTTTTATTTAAATAATTTTTTAGTATTGATTGTTTATTCATAGGATAAAAAAAAGGTCTCGTTTGAATACCAATTTTATTGAGTTTTTTTGCTAGTTTTTTTGCTGTGTAATTCTTTTTTAATATAACTATACCAACAACCCAATAAATATTATTAGATTTTTCTCCCTTAGGCGGTTGCATATATATAAATTTATTTTGAGATAGTATTTTGTAATACATTTTTCCTATATTAATTTTTTTTTTAATCACCTTATTAATATTATTTAATTGACTTAACCCCATAGCAGCTTGAATATTTGTGATTCTATAATTCCATCCAATGTCTGTATGATTAAACCTATCTTTTTTTCCAAAACATAAGTTTCTTAATTCAACACATCTTCTTTTAAATATAGGATTATCAGTTGATATCATTCCACCCTCACCTGTAGTTATATGTTTATTTGCATAAAAACTAAAAGTACTAATATCACCAAAGGAACCACACATTTTATTTTTGTACTTTAGACCAATTACTTCAGCTGCATCTTCAACTATAATGATTTTTTTATTTTTCAAAATTTTTTTTATTTCATCCATTGGGTTAGAGTATCCATATATGTGTGTAACAATAATAGCTTTTGTTTTATTGGAAATCTTATTTTTTATCTTTTGAATAATCATATTCCAATCTTTTAAATCACAGTCGATAGGAACTGGAGTCGCTCCAAGTTTTATAACTGATAAAGCATTAGATATTATTGTAAAATTGGGAATTATTACTTCATCTCCTGGTTTTATATTTATTGCTTTCATTGCAATTTCTAATGCAGCTGTTCCATTAGCAACACTTATTGAATATTTCTTGTTAATAAATTTAGAAAATTTTTTTTCGAACAATCTAACTTCAGGACCATCAGATGATATCCACGAATTTTTCATCACTCTTGAAACATATTTGATATCCTTAATTGTTACATTTGGGATATTTACAGGATAAAATTTTTTCACTTAGTTTATTTTTTTGTGTCTTTTAATTTAAATTTATGTTTGTCAGAAGATAGTCTGTAAGGTCCCTGTTTAACTTCAATCATTTCTAAATTTTTAAGCACTTTAAAACCATGCCCTCCATCCATCAGCATAATTATTTCACCTTTTATTATTTTTTTACTAAACAAATATTTTTTTTTATTATCATAAAAATCAACCCTTAAGGCACCTTTTAAAATAATAAGAACTTCTGTAGTATTCATTATTTTTTTCAATTTTTTTTTATGTGTATGGGGTTGAATAATATGATTCTTTTTATGTTTCATATAGCCGATCTGCTGAGTATCTTTTGGATTTGTAAAAAAAGTTATACCTTTTTTGGATCTGTATTTTTTAATTACGATAGCTAGTATTTTTTTTTTATGTACAATTTTATTTATCATTTATTATTAATAAATACTTGGTTAATTTAGCCAATTAATTTTACCTTTATTAAGTCAATATAAAATTAAGTGTTTTATATATCTATTATATTCATACAAGAATTTTTAATAAAGATAATTTCTGTAAATATGTAAAAAAATTAACTTAATCAATGTTTTTTAAGAAATAATTTTGAAACATTAAATAATGTTCTTAAAATTTCTATTTTAGGTATTTTTGATACTCCGTGCTCTCTATTTCTAAAATGGATGGGAAACTCAAAAGATTTAAAACCTAGCCTATTAATTTTAATAACAGTTTCCATAAAAAAACTATATCCTTTTGACTCAACTTGACTAAAAGAAAAATTCTTTAACTTCAACAAATTAAACCCCCTGAATGATGAAGTAAATTCTGTTCCATTAGATTTTAATATTATTCTTATAAATTTATTACCAATTATACTGAGCAACAATCTTAGTTTTTTCATGTCATTTTGACCTCCCTTCATGTATCTAGAGCCTATAACAAATGCATTATTATCTAATAATTTGATTATATTTGGGATCTCTTTAGGATCGTGAGATAAATCTGCATCCATTGTGATTAGATTTTTGTATTTATGCTTCAATGCAAATTCATAACCAAAAATATGCGCTGTGTTAAGGCCTAACTTACCACTTCTTCTTTCTAAGAAAATATTATTAAATTTGTTTTTAAATTTTTCTACTATTTCATAAGTTTTATCTGGACTATTGTCATCGACAACTAGTATATCAACATTTAGGTTTAAATTTAATATTTTTTCAATTAATTGAGCTATGTTTCTTGACTCGTTATAAGTTGCTGTGAATATTAATGTTTTATTCATAAAAATAGTTAAATTATCGTATAATTTTTTTTAATTTTTTATTACATCCCCAAAATTTTTTTGCCTCAAAATTATTAGGATTTTTACCATTCATTTCAATTTTGCTAAATTTTTTTTTATCCCTAACGTTAAATTTAACAAACTTACTCAATTTCATTGGTCTACCAGTACAAATATTTAATAGTCCAATATCGTCATTTAAATTAATAATTTTTAATATCGATCTACATAAAAAATCAACTGGCACAAAATCTCTCACTAATTCTCCACAAACTTTAAGTTTTTTAATTTTATTTTTTTCATAATCTTTTAGTAATGAAAACAGAGTTTTTCTTTTTCTATTATTTCCATAAACAAAGAAGGGCCTTAACCAGCTTAACTTAAAAGTTTTTTTCTTTTTTAATGTGATAATACTTTTGAATAATTCAAATTTTGCTTTGGCATATGGAATAACAGGTTTCGGTTTTAAACTTTCGTTTAGTTTTCCTGATATTTTTCCATATTCATAGCAAGTACCTAAAATTATTAAATTTTCTAATCCATTATTAATAAGGTTGTAATTTAATTTTTTTTGTAAAATAAATGTTTTAAAATGTTTTTTTAATAAATAATTTGGAATATTAGGCCAAGCTAGATTAATAACGATATCAGGTGAATTTAGATATTTAAAATAATTTTTTTTTTTTTTATTCAAGTCCAATTTTTTCCATGTAATTTTGATATTTTTTATAACATTTTTTTTATTATTATAAGTTGCAATAATTTGAAATTTTTTTTTGGATAATAAAGAAAGTAACTTATTACCTATAAAACTTGTCCCCCCAATTATTGCAATCTTAGTTTTTGGATCTGTGTAATTCTTTTGCTGCATCTAAAAAACTTTTTTTAAATTTCCAATTTAATAATTTAATTGCTTTTAAATTATTACCAACATTTGATCTAGACATAATTATTTTTTTATTATTGATTTTACTTTTAAATTTAGGAATAAAATGTTCGATAATTGTATTAATGTAGGTTTTTTTTCCCGAAGAAAGTATAAGTTTATCAGGATTACAATCTTTTTTAATCAACTTATATAAGCCATTACAAATATCTTCAGCATGAGAAAAATCTCCACTGATATTTGCATAATAAATTTTTTTAAGGAAATCGTAATCTTTTTTTTTTATAGCATTTATTAATCTGGGTAATAAAAATCTTGGATTTCTGTAAACAGAATCATGATTAAATAAGATTACAACAGATGCATTCAAATTATAAATTTTTTTAATTTTAAGAAGATATTTTGATAAATCAATTCTAAATTTTGAATAATAAGAATTAGCTATATAACCAGATTTTTCATTAATTTTTTTTTTTGAAAATTTATATATTTGTGATGAACTTGGAAAGATAAATTTAATTTTCTTATTTTCTATTAAATAATTAATTAATTTTTTTGTAAACTCCGAATTTTTTTTGTAATCAATTTTTTTAAAATTCTGATTAAATGAGGGGTTGTTTGAACCAAAATGAATAATTATATCAGGTTTTATATTATCTAATAAATTTTTAACATTTTGAAATTTTTTATTAGATATTTTGTGGTATTTAACATTTTTAACTTTTGTTATAATTCTTTTTTTTGAACTATTTAGTAAGCCAAAAACTTTAAATTTTTTTTTTACGAGTATCTTTGACAACAGTATACCATCCTGGCCAAGAGCTCCAGTAATAATAATATTTTTCATTATTTAATTTATTTTTTTTTGACTTAAACTATTATAGTTTCGATGAAAATAAAAAAGTGCAGGTCTTGCTCAAGTAACTCATTAAAGTTTTTATATTCTTTAGGTAATCAATATTTAACAGGTATTTTTCCCAGTTCCCCAAGTGAAAAAATTCCAAAAGGTGAACTCAATATGGTCATATGTAAGAAATGTAAACTTCTCCAGTTAGGTAATTCTTTTGATGTAGATGTAATGTATGGAGATGATTATGGATACATGTCATCATTAAATCCACATATGATAAAGCACTTAAAAATAAAATCTGAGAAACTTAAGAAAATCTCAAAACTTTCAAAGAATGATATTGTTATAGATATAGGAAGCAATGATGGAACTACTCTAGGAAATTTTGAAAAATCAAATATTTTGATAGGTGTTGATCCAACAATAAAAAAACTAAAAAAATTTTATAGAAAAGATATAATTGCAATTCCTGAATTTTTTAACAAGTTTGTAGTTTCAAAATACTTAGAAAAAAAGAAGGCCAAAATAATTTCTACGATATCAATGTTTTATGATCTTCCTTCCCCAATTGATTTTGCAAAGAACGTATATGAATGTTTAAGAGACGACGGAATTTGGCATTTAGAGCAAAGTTATATGCCCTCAATGATAAAAAATACATCTTATGACACAATCTGTCATGAACATTTAGAGTATTATTCTTTAGAAACTATAAAATTTATCTTTGATTACGTGGGATTTAAAATAATTGACTTAGAATTTAATGACATTAATGGTGGCAGTTTCTCAATAACTGTAGCTAAGAAAAAATCAAAATTTAAAGAATACTCAAAAATAGTGAATTGGCTTTTAGAGAGAGAAAAAATTCTTGATTATAATTCTCCATCAACACATTTGAATTTTTATAAAAACGTTAAAAAGCATAAAAAATTATTAAGAGACTTAATTTCTAATTTAAAAGATATGAAAAAAAAGGTTATAGGTTATGGTGCGTCGACTAAAGGAAATGTGATACTTCAATACTGCAATATTGACAAAAAAGATTTAAATTTCATTGCAGATGTAAACAAATATAAGAAAAATAAATATACTCCAGGAAGTTTGATAAAAATTACCGATGAAAAGGCTATTAAAAAATATAGTCCAGATTATATGCTGGTCCTGCCTTGGCATTTTAAAAATTTCATTCTGCAAAAAGAAAAAAAATATTTAAATAATGGTGGAAAAATGATTTTTCCATTACCTGATATTGAAATAGTTTAGTATTTAGATTTTTTCATCGAAATGATAAAAATATATACTAATGCATTTATTATATCTCCAATTCTCATTTTAGATGATCCAACGCTTCGATAAGGAAGCTCTATAGGAATTTCGTGAATTAAATATTTCTTTTTATATAAAATAAATATACTTTCCCAAAAAAAAGAATAGCCATTGTCTTTTGCCGAAATGATATCTCTTAAATTAATCTTAGTTAAATTGTAGCACCGAAAAGCTCCTGAGGCATCAACACTTATACCTAAAAAAAATTTTATAATTAAATGTCTTATATTTGTCAGCAAGATTCTGAATAAAGGCCAACTTTTAAGAGAATTTTTATTAGAAAATCTCGTTGTAGTAATCAAATCATATCTTTTAATTAAATGTAAGAAATTTTTAATATATTTTGGATTGTGAGTACCATCAGAGTCCATTGTTACCAAAATTTTAAAATTATTTTTAAATGCATATTTTACACCATATTTGTGAGCTGATCCAATACCCATTTTTTTTTCTCGAGATTTTAATTTTATAAATTTATATTTTTTTTTTAGCCTCAATACTTCGGTTGCAGTACCGTCAGGGGAATTATCATCAATTACTAATATTTCAAACCTAGATTTATATAGTTTAATTAATTTTTTTAAAAGTAATGAAATATTAGTTTTTTCATTATATGTAGGAATTACAATTAGTTTTCTCATATTCAATTTCAATTTTTTGAGATTAATAAAATCAATATTAAAAATATTTTCAAAATTCTATTAATAAAATTACTGACATTCTCTTTTTCTCTATAAGCATCAATAAATACCAAGATATCAATCATAAAGATGTCACTAAATATAAAGAATATATATCAACAATTGTTTTATTTACAACTTTTGATAATAAATGCTTAGAGTGATTATTGTAAATTTAAAAGGTGGACTTGGCAATCAAATGTTTCAATATGCATTGGGTTACATTTTGTCAAAAACTAAAAATGTTCCTCTATATTTTGATTTAAGACTAATGGAAGAGGAAAAAATCAAACCTTCACCTAGAAATGTGCCAAGGGATTTTGATTTAGATGTTTTTGGTATTAAAAAAAAGATAGTTTCCAAAAAAGATTTAATAAAAACTATTCAATTTTCTAATAATTACAGATTAAGAAAATATATTTCTATATTCTTAGATAAACTAAATTTGTTTATTTTTTACGAAAAAAAAAGAGTTTTTAATAATAGAATATTTAATAATAATTTTAATAACATTTATTTAGATGGTTTATGGCAGTCAGAGAAATATTTTAAAGATTTTAGGAATGATATTCTAAGTCTATATAATTTTAACATAGTAAAAAATAAAGAAAAAAATATAAATTTTTTAAAAAAAATTGATTTCTCAAAAAGTATTTGTTTAAACGTAAGGCGTACTGATTTTATAAATAACCCGGAACATAATGTTGTGAATATTAATTATTATAAAAATGCTGTTTCAAATTTTATAAATATTTTAGGGAATAATCCCGAAATTTACGTATTTTCAGATGATTTAGAGTGGTGTAAAAAAAATCTTGAGTTTAATAATATAAATTTTGTTGAACATGAATATGCTGGATATAAGTTTTATGATTATCTCTATTTAATGAGTTCTTTTAAAAATTTCATTATCCCGAACAGCTCATTTGGCTGGTGGGCTTGTTGGCTTTCTAAATATAAAGATAAAATTATTATGACACCCGAAAGATGGAGCGGATTGATAGATGAAAGTTTAATAGATATCGTGCCGCCTGAATGGCTAAGGATAAAATATTAAAAATGACAAAAAAGAGAGCTTTCATAATAGGAGTAACGGGTCAGGATGGCTCATATATGAGCAAATTTCTTTTAGAAAAAAATTATTCTGTTTTCGGTTTTACAAGATCGTTAAAAAAAAATAATCTTAAGAATCTAAAAATCTTAGGTGTTAAAAAAAAAATTAACATAAAGAAATACAAAGATGATAATCTTAAAGTAATTTTGGAAAATATAATAAAATATAAGCCACGAGAAATTTATTTTTTTTCTGGTCAATCTTCAGTAAATCTTTCATTTAAAAATCCTTTAGAAACATATGAAAGTAATATAAGTATACTTTTTGAAATATTAGAATTATTGAGAATAAAAAAATTGAACAAAATAAAAGTTTTTAACTCCTCTTCCACAGATTGTTTTGGTAAAAGTAAAAATTTATATAATCATGAAAAAAACACTTTTTCTCCTATAAGTCCTTATGGAAGAGCTAAGAGCTTTAGTTTTTGGCTCGTTAAATTTTATAGGGAAAATTATGAGATTCATTCAAAAAATGGAATTCTATCAAATCATGAGTCTCCATTGAGGCCATCAAGCTTTGTATTAAAAAGAATAATTAATTTTGCCAAAAATCATAAAAATAATTCTCTAAATTTAGGGAATATTAATGTTTATAGAGATTGGGGATGGGCTCCTGAATTTTCTGAAGCGATTTATAAAATTAATAATAATAAAATCCCTGATGATTATGTTGTTGGTACTGGGAAAATTACATCATTAAAATATATAATCAGAAAAATTTTGAAATTGAAAAAAATAGATAAGAAATTTATAAAAACTAATACACTCAAATCTTTGAGACCAGCAGATATAAAAAAAATTGGGACAAATCCAAAGAAAATTTATGAAAATTTAAACTGGAAATCAAAGATAAATATTGATCAAATTATAAAAAAAATGCTCTTAAATGAACTTCATTGAAAATATGAAATTATTATTAGATCTAATAAAATACACGGCCAAAGGATTTAGCGTATGTAAAATATACCAAATATTAGAATTAAAAAAAGAGAATATAAAAGATGAGGTAATAGAATTTGGAACAATCAATTATCAAGAAAGCTTGATTAAATATATTTCAAAAAAACCAAAAAAGATTTTTTTTAGCAACTTATTCAACTTAAAGATAAAAAACTATTTTTGTATAAATCTGGAAAAAAAAAATAAGATTAAAAAAAGATTCAAGAATATTTTAGCGTTTAATATTTTGGAACATATACATAATGACTCTCATGCTCTTGATGAGTTAAAGAAATTATTAAAAAAAAGAGGAAAATTATACATTTCAACACCTTTTTTATATAGGTACCATCAAGCACCGAAAGATTATAAAAGATACACATTAGAATATTTTGAAAAAATTTTAAAAAATAAAAAATTTAAGATAAAAAAAAAAATATCCTTTGGAACTGGTCCTTTTTTAGCATCTTATTCATTATTGTTTGATTACCTTAACAAAATTCCTCTGGTTTCTTATCTGATTATTACTGTTTGCTTTTTATTAGATTATTTTTTGATGCTATTTCATAAAAATAAAACTAATATATTTTATCCAATATGCATATTAATTGTTGCTGAAAAATAAATCAGTTTACCAAATGAAAAATCAAATATTAAATAATTATAGAAATTACTTATTTTTGTATCTTTTTTTATTATTTTCGATGTCTATTTGTTTTTTATACCTTAAGCATGATGTTGGTAATGACTCAACTATTTCTGAATGGATAATAAATTATAGTGGAGGATTTACAAAAAGAGGTTTTATAGGACAAATCTGTATTTATTTTTCAAGACTCTTTGATAGCGAGCTGAGAGACATTATTTTATATTTCCAAATTTTTATAATTGGAACTTATTTTACTCTAATTTTTATCCTTCTGAAAAATATATTTTTAGAGAGAATTTATTTGTTATGTATTTTCACACCAATATTTTTACTTTATCCGGTTTATGAAATTGAAGTTTTAGCTAGAAAAGAAATTTTTATTTATATTCTTTTTTTAGTTCATCTATTTGTATTAATCAACAAATTTAAATTTGCTAATATTTCAAAGTTATTAACGTTTACAATTTCAGTATTAATTTGGGAACCAGTTTTATTTTTTTTACCAATGTGGATTTTTATAGATCTTGCTTCAAAAGATTTTGGTAAAAAAAGGAATTTATCTTTTTTACTTAAAGATCTTACTTTTTATCTACCAGGAATAATTATAAGTATGGTTTTTATTTTTAATCCTTTAACAGAACAAGAGCATATTAAAATGGCATCTATTTTGAAAAAAGAGTTTAATGAAGTATGTTATATGTCATGTAGTCTTTTATTGCATAAATCAACTTTGATACAACAATTCAAAGGAAATTTTCATGCATATTCAATTGAAAATATTATTAGATATATTTGGATAATGATTATTGGTTTTTTACCGTTATTTATTTTATTAAAACATATTAATTTTAAAAAAAAGAAAAAAAATAATTTCTTAATTAACTCAGAAAAAAAAATAACAAATTATTTTTTTTTAATTATATCTCCAGTTTTAATTTTATTTGCAATGGGATATGATTGGGGAAGGTGGGTGAATATTTCATATACATTAAGCTTATTAACTTTTCTGTATTTATACAAGAAAGACATAATTAAAATTAATTTCAAAACTTTAAAAAAAAGTAAATTAAATCTTTTATCTTTGAAAAATTTTTCATTAATTTTTATTATTTATTGCTTTACTTGGTCACCTAAAACAGTCATTACTGGTGATATTGGATCTTTTCCACTCTATAGAGCAATATACAAAATTTATAAAACACTTTTGATTTAAATTGAAAAAAAAAACTAAAATTTTTATATTTAATCCTTATCCGGCCATAGGAGGGGTAGACACAACAATCAAAAAACTTACTTCCTCATTACCTGAAAAATTTCAGATTGAATATTTATCATTAAAAAAAACAGAAAATTTAAAAAAACATAATATTAAAAATACAGTGATTAAATCAAACTCAACTTTTAGAAGTTTTTTTAAAATTTATAAAATTTTTGACAAAGACAAACATGAGAAAAAAATTTTTTTTTCCATGCAGTACTTTGTGAATGTTTGGTCAATTATTTTTATAAAATTATTTCTTAAAGAAAAATTATTTATTTATGAGGTTAATCATTTAAATGAGTTAGAATACTATTCTGGTTTAAAAGACTTTATAAAAAAAAATATTATTAAGCTTTTGGTTAAGGCCCTATATAAATATCCAGATATAATTGCCGCAAATTCTCAAGAATTATCAAAAGATTTAGAAAAGTATACTGGACGAAAAATTTTTACTTTATATAACCCATGTTTCGAGAAAGTTAAGTCTAGAAAGAAAAATTATAAATCAAAAAACATTATAAATATTTTAAATATTGCTAGATTTGAGGATCAAAAAGATCACTCTACTTTACTTAAAGCAATTAGTATTCTTAAAATTAAAAATAAAATTAATTTAACTTTAGTTGGTTACGGAAAAAATTATCAAAAAATTAAAGGTTTTATAAAAAAAAATAAAATAAGAGCTAAAATTATTTTAAACGAAAAAAAAATTGAGAAGTATTATAAAAATGCTGATTTATATATATGCTCATCTCTTTATGAAGGATTACCAACTACAGTAATTGAAGCTGCAAGTAATTGTGTGCCAATTATATGTTCAGATTTTAAAAGTGGTTCAAATGAAATATTAAAAAATGGTAAAGCTGGCTATCTTTTTAAAGTGAAGGATTACAAGGTTTTGTCAAAACTAATTTTGAAATTTTATAAAAACCCAAAATCTTTTTTTAAAAAAGAATTAGTATGTAGAAAAAATTTGGGAAGATTCCACATAAAAAAAAATACCAACTTATTTAAAGGTTATTTAGATAGATTATATTAAAATTTTTTTTAAATTATATTTATGAGATAAAATTGAAAATTTATCTGCATATAGCTGCGCATCTTTAATTTTCTTAATATTTTTATTTTTTGAATTTTTTACCGCTCGTAGAAAACTTTTCTCATCATTAAAATCAAAAAAATAACATAGGTTGCCATTTTTTTTCATATCTATAGGACCGCTATCTACTAAAGATGTGATAATTTTTTTTTTTAAATACGCAGCTTCTAAAAGTGAAAATCCTGGATCTTCATATTCTGCAACAGATATAAATGTTTGACAACGATTTAAATAATTATAAACATTTTTTTGGAAACCTAAAAGAAATATAGAATTTTCACAATTAAGATAATTTATAACTTTTTGTAATTTAAATTTTTCTTCTCCATCTCCGATAATAAGAAGATAATCAGCTTTGATTACTTTTTTATATTTTGCAAACATTTTAATTAAAAATTCAAAATTTTTTTGGTTGGTTAATCTTCCGATAGAGAGTATGAACTTTTTATTTCTAAATTTTTTTGGAAGTTTATTAAATTTATTTTTTAAAATCTCATTTTTGTCTATAGCTGGATCACGTAATAAAATTATTTTTTTTTGATCGAAAATTTTTGATTTTTTTAATAATTCTAGTGTTTTTTGTGTTGGAGCGGTTACTTTATAAATGTAGTTTGAAAATAATTTCCAAGTTAAAATTCTTAGCATTGTTAACTTCGGTAAACCAGATATTCTTAAAATAATTTTCGTATTCTTAGAGATTAAAGGACTTAAAATGATTGGTAAAATAGTCAATAAATGAACAATAAGATATTTTGGTTTTTCTTTTTTAATTTTAAAAATTAATGGGAAAAAATTGAAAAAAAATATTATTAGAAAAGAAATCCTGCTTTGAAAAAAACCTTCTTTTGGTAAAAACCTATAAAAGCTAAAGGGGTAAAGGTCTTTAATCTTTAGTTTGAATGATTTTTTTTTTTGAAAATCCCATTCGCCTGAGCTGTTCAATACAGTCACTTCATAAATATTTTTAATTTTATCATTTTTTAAAATAGATTTTGCAGATCTTAATACTGATTTTATAGTTGCTATATTAGTGAGAAAAGGACACCAGTAATAAATTTTCATAGAAATTATTTTTTTTTCTTATATTAATTATATATTATCTTTACTGTAAGACATTTCGAATGAAAAATCTAAAAATATCAATTATCACAGTTGTAAAAAATAATAAAGATACGATTGAAAAAAATATTTTAAGCTTAATAAATCAAAATTATAAAAACTATGAGCACATTATTATAGATGGTGGCTCTGAGGACGGTACCATTGAAGTAATAAATAAATATAAAAGGGATATAAAATATTTTATATCAGAAAAAGACAATGGTATTTATGATGCTATGAATAAAGGTATTGATAAAGCTGAAGGAGATATAATAGGTATACTAAATGCAGATGATTATTATTTTTCTAATGCATTAGAAATTGTAAAAAATTATTTTGAAAAATATACAGAAATCGATTTTTTATTTGGAAGTGTTAAAAAACATACATTACAATATGGTTTTTATCCAAAAAAGATACTTTGGACTTTTGGTTTTTATACATCGCATTCGGTTGGTTTTTTTATAAAATCTGAAGCACAAAAAAAATTAGGATATTACAATATTAAATATAAATATTCGTCTGATTATGATTTGTTTTTTAGAATGATTGTAAAATTTAGGATGAAAGGAATGGCAACTAATAAAAGTGAAGTCATGGGGCATTTTGGTCTGAGTGGATTATCTTCAAGACTGAAATATATTGACTATCTTAATGAAAATACTCAAATACGATTAGATAATGGACAAAATAAAATTATTGTTTGGTGTATCCATTATTTAAGATTTTTAAAGAGAATATTCAGAATAATAAAAGAAAAAAATAAAACATGAATTTTTTAATTAGTGGGTGTGCAGGTTTCATTGGCTATCATTTATCAAACTATTTATGTAAAAAATATAGAAAATCTAAAATAATAGGTTTTGATAACTTAAATAATTTCTATTCAGTAAGATTGAAGAAAAAAAGGATATCTAATCTAAAAAAAAATAAAAATTTTAATTTTAGCAAAATAGATTTAACGGATAAAAAAAAATTATCAAATTTATTTAAAAAAAGAAAAATCAAAATTGTTTTTCATTTAGCTGCCCAAGCTGGCGTAAGAGACTCAATTAAGATGCCGAAAGCTTATTTTAAAAGTAATTTTGATGGATATATGAATATTATTAATCTATCAAAAATAAATAAAATCAAAAAGTTTATATTTGCATCATCCAGCTCAGTTTATGGTGACCAAAAAAAATTTCCAATAAATGAAAAAACAAAAGTAATTCCAAAAAACATTTACGCTGCAACTAAAAAAATTAATGAAGAGATAGGAGAAGATCTGTCTAAAATTACAGAAATGAAAGTTGTTGGATTAAGATTTTTTACTGTATATGGAAAATATGGTAGACCAGATATGTTTGTATTTAAATATTTAGACTCTTTAATTAATAGGAAAAATTTTAATTTATTCAATAAAGGAAATCATTTAAGAGATTATACCCACATTGAAGATGTAGTTAAGATGATGGATCTATTAATTAGAAAAAAAATGAAAAATAATTTTGAAATTTTTAATATTTGCTCTAATAAACCTATTGATATTAATAAGTTGTCCTTATTTATTGCAAAATTTATTGGAATAAAACCAAAATTAACTCTTCGAGCAAGAAATCAGATTGAAGTAGTAAAAACTCACGGTGATAATAGTAAAATTTTAAAATTTCTTAAATATAAAATTAAAAATAATATTTACTTGGAGTTACCAAAAATAATTAATTGGTATAAACAAAATAAAATTTGGAAGTATAAAGTCTAGATCATTAATGAATGAATATTTTGTATCAATTTTAATTCTAAATTTTAATAATGCTAAATTTTTAAATAGATCAATAAAATCGTGTCTAAATCAATCTTATAAAAAAATTGAAGTATTAGTTTATGACGATAAATCAACAGATGGCTCAATAGAAATTTTAAAGAAATATAAAAAAAAGAAATTAAAAGTTTTTTATAATAATTCAAGAAAAACAAATATTGCTGCGATAGATGCTAAAAATGGATATTATAATTTAATAAAATTTTCCAAAGGAAAAATTATTTTTTTATTAGATAGTGATGATTTTTATAAAAAAAATAAAGTTAAAGAATTCATAAAAATTTATAAAAAGAATAATCAAATAAATTTCATTCAAGATTTGCCTGCGCTATATGCAAAAAGAAAACAAAAAATTGGAAACTTAAATAATGTATTGAGCTTTTGGCCGTATTTAGCTCCAGAAAGTTTTATTAGTTTTAGAAAAAAATTTTTTATTAACTTTAAAAAAAAGAATAAAAACTTTGAAAATAATTTTAAAGATGTTTGGTTTGGATTTAGACTAGGTGTGTTTGCATATTTCAAGGATAAATCCTTTTATTCGTTAAACAAAAATTTAACATTTTATAAATCTTACGGTGAGTCAAAAAAATATGCTTTGTTTAATTTAAATTGGTTTAGTAGAAGGCTTAATTCCTTCTATTATTTAAAGAAAATAGACCATTATGCTATTAATTTAAATTTTAATTTTGATTATCTTTTAACAAAAATAATTTCTACAATATTAAAGTGTTTTAAATAAATTAAAATACTTATTAAGATTCTTATCGTAATCAAACCGCATTGCTCTTTTCTTTGCGTATCTCTTTTTTCTTAGACAGAGTTTATAATTTTTTTTATAGATTAGTATTTTTTTACTTAGTTCTTCATGATTTCCAATCTCAAATAATAAACCGCCCTTTCCATTATCTAGTATTTCTCTTGGTCCAGTTGGGCAATTTGATGAAATAATAAATTTGTCTAAAGCCAAAGCCTCTAATAAAACATTAGGTAGACCTTCAAATTTAGATGATAATAATAATATTTGTGATTTTTTGATGAACGGGTAAGGGTTATCTGTTCTTTTATTTATTTTAACTAGATTATTTAAATTATTTTTATTTACATAATTTAAAAGATTTTCTCTTTGATCGCCTTCACCTAAAATTAAAAGACGAAAGTTGCATTTCTTTTTTAAATAATTTAATGATTTGAGAATTGTTATATGATCTTTTTGTTTGACTAGTCGTCCAATTGAAATGAGATTTATTGTATCTTTTTTATAAAAATTAAATTTAATTTTTTTTCTTGAAAGTTTTCTTATTTCATTTGTATTTAATGGATTAAATATGCATTTAGAATCTAGGTTAAATTTAGATTTAAGTTCTTTTTTAAAGTCATTACTATTGACCACGATACTATTTGAAAGTTTAAGTATTTTTGAGAAAATAAAATTTTTTAAATAATTTGATGACCAACCTGTAGGAGATGAATTTGGTCTTATGACAATTTTAAATCCAAAAATCTTACAAAATAAAATACAAAGAATATTACTTTGAAAACAAAAAACGTTTATTTCTTTATTTTTTCTGTAATTTTTAATTAAAAAGTAAATACATATGATGAATTTGATAAATCTCTTTTGTTTATCCCAAATATTGCTTACTGGGCTTATAAATCTTATTTTTTTTGCAAATTTTTTTTTAACTTTTTTTGATGTAGTTATAAGAGAAATTTTTATGTTTTTTGATGCAAAGTAGTTTGCTATCATTCTTATATTTTTTTCAACTCCACCACCCTCAAAAGATGGCATAAAAAACACAATTTCTTTTTTCATTTCATTTTTATACATTATGATAAGTATAAGTATAAATATTAAATTATGAGCTTAGTAAGTGTAATAATTCCTTATTATAGAAAAAAAAGATATATATACAGGACCCTAAAGTCTGTAATTAACCAGTCCTACAAAAAATTAGAAATTATAATAATTTATGACGATGATAAAAAGGATGATCTTAAATTTATAAAGCATATAACTCTAAAAGATAAAAGGATCAAAATATTAGTAAATAAAAAAAATCTCGGAGCGGGGTTATCAAGAAATAAAGGAATTAAAAAGTCAAGAGGAGAATATATAGCTTTTTTAGATGCAGATGACTTATGGTTGAAAGATAAAATTAAATACCAAATAAGATTCATGAAACTTAGAGAAATAATTTTTTCACATACAAGTTATTCAATTGTTGACAGTCAAAATATGATTATTTCAAAAAGAAATGCAAAAAATTTTTTTAGATTAAAAGATTTAATTAAATCATGCGATATTGGACTTTCAACTGTCATGATTAAAAGATGTTATTTAAATAATAATAAATTTCCAAATTTAAAAACAAAAGAAGATTTTGTATTATGGTTAAAACTTCTTTCTAAAAATATTAAAATATATGGTATAAATAAAAATTTAGTATTATGGAATAAGATTGAAAATTCTTTATCTTCATCATTGATACAAAAACTTTTAGATGGTTTCAAAGTGTATAATTATTATATGAAATTTAATTTTTTAAAATCTTTTTATTATCTTTTTCTATTAAGTTTAAATTATCTAAAAAAATAATGGATTTTTTTTATTTATTAACAATTCCATTATTAACTATTTTTATAAATTTTATTTTTAATAAGAAAAATTTTCTACAGAGTTTGACTGGAGATAAACATCAATTATTTATTGAAAAAAATAATATTCCTTTGTCGGGGGGAGTAATAATATTTATTTTTAGCATATTTTTTTTTATTCAAAAAATAGAATTTTTTTATTTTTTAATTGTATTTTTAATTGGTATTTTATCTGATATAAAAATATTGAAATCTGCAAAAGTTAGATTTTTACTTCAAGGAATTACCATATTTTTCTTGGTTATTTATTTTGATTTATATTTAAGTGATATTAGAGTTCCACTATTAAACCATCTATTGGAGCATACAATTTTTTCTTATATTTTTTTTACATTCTGTTTATTGATTGTAACTAATGGAACTAATTTTATAGATGGACTTAATGGTTTAGTAATAAAATATTATTTACTGATACTTATTTTAATTTTTAATATGGATGTAATTAATGAAACAATGAATATTAGAACATATTTATTAAATTACATTATTTTATTAATCTACCTACTTTTATTCAATTTATTAAATAAATTATATTTAGGAGACTCAGGATCTTATTTACTTGGAGTTTCGATGGGCTCCTTATTAATTTTTATTTATAAGGAAATCAGTTTTATTTCTCCGTTTTTTGTTGTTCTCTTATTATGGTATCCATGTTTTGAAAATTTATTTTCAATTATTAGAAAAAAAAGGTTTAACTTATCTCCACTAAACGCAGACAATAAACATCTTCATCATCTCTTATTTTATTATTTAAATTCTAATTTTAATTTTACAAAAATATTTTCAAATAATATGTCTAGTATTTTAATTAACTTAGTTAATTTTGTATTTTTTATTATAGGGGCAAATTATGTTAATAATAGTTTGGTCCAAATTTTTTTAATTTTTACTCTAATTTTAATTTATGTTTTTACGTATTTAGTATTATTTAAATTTAGATATAAAAAATTTTTTAATCATTAAATGCCTCTACTACAGCAAAATTTAACCAAAATATAGCTGCCCCATAAGTTGTAAAAAAACTTCCTGATGGAATCAAAGGGGTAAATGAGATCAATATAAAAAGTAGACCTGATAAATGATAAATATTTTTATTTTTAAACTGAATTTTAATACTTCTTTTTAAAAAAACTAAAAAAAATATAAAAAATGATGTGTATCCAAATAATCCCGTTTCGGCTAAAAATTCAAAGTGAACTTGATGAGGATGAGTCGTTTTTCTTTTTTCATTAAATCTGAAATTGGGATTTTCATATTTTGCTTTTCCACTTTCAATTCTGTAATTTTTTAAACCAACTCCGAAATAAGCATGATTTTTGAAAATTTGTATCGCTGTATCATAGTGAGCCCCATAGGTAGTAAACCTAAAAAATTCTTTAATATCATAATTATGCTCAACTAAAGGTATAAACGTTTGATTATAAAATCTTTCTTTTAAATCTTTATTTTTACTTATAGTAAAAAAAATTAAGGATAAAGTAATAAAAAAAAGTAGTAATTTTTTCCATAAAATAGTTTTATCAACTATTAAAAAGAATAAAAAAGTAATAATAAAAACTTTTATAAAGTTTGATCTTTCTCCTATAATGAATGAAATAAAAGTGAAAAAAATTAAAAAAATTAAAAAAAATTTTTTTGTTTTTAATGAATAATATATTAGGCTTAAGGTTAATAAAATAAAACCAAAATAAAAATTTCCAATTTTTAACTCATCATTAAGAAAACTAGATATTCTTCCAGGCAAATAACTTTGAAATCCTAAAGTGTTAAAGCCGAAAATTGACTCAAAAATTATATCAATTGAAACTATAAAGAATATTATTGACCAAGAAATAAAAATTAATCTATCATCATTTTTGTTTTTATTAAGTATGAATTTGATCGCAAAAACAAAAATTACAAACCTGATAAAACCAATTGATCTCGAAAGAGAATTTTCAATATTTATACTTAGAAGCATATTTATTATTAAGGCAACCCATAGAAATAATAAAATATAAAAACTTTGGTTTTTTAGAAAATTAATTTTTTTTTCTTTTATTAATATAAATAAGAATAAGATATCTATTAATACAATAGAACTATTTATAAATGATGAGCCAATTAATAATGTTACTGGAAAAAGAGCAATTAAAAAAATTAAAAAAGTTTTAGATTCTAATTTATAGTTCTGAATTAATTCTTTCATTTTTTTTCAAAAAATAACTTTACCATCTGTGATAAAATTAAATAACCATCCTTAAAAGCATTGACCTTTTTTTCCCCTGCAATTCTTTTACGTTCATAACAGTTTATAGTACCAAGTTTCATATTATGTTTCTGAGCTTTAATGGGAAGTTCTACACAAAACCTAAAATCTTTTTGTTTAAGATTGAGTTTTTTTGCTTGAACTGTATTTCCAAGTACATAGGTATAAAGAATATCAGTAATTTTAATATTAAAAAAAATATTACCAATTTTTGTAAAAATATAGTTCCCAACTTTAGTTACTATCGTATCATCATCACTTCCACTATTATGCTCATATCTAGATCCAAAAATAAAGTCATAATTATCTTTCTCAATTTTTTCAAACATTAATTTTAACTCTTTTGGATCAAAAGATCCATCAGCATTAAAGATACAAAAATATTTACTTGAAACAGAATTAATTCCTTCTATTAAAGCGTCTCCATATCCTTTTTGATTTTGATAAATTATTTTGCAATTATATTCTGAGATTGCATCAATTGTTTTTCGATCACTTTCTTCTAGAATGACATGAATAATTAGATTATATCTTTTTAATTCCTCGAGTACACTTGGAAGACACTCTTTTTCATTTTTTGCAGGTATTATTAGTGTTAAATTATTCATTATTTATGATAGTTAAATAAATCTATATATAATGTTTGTTAATTTTTATACTTTTTTTATATTCTATTTCTTTATCATCAGTTCAATACTTGGTTATGGGTTTTTAATTACAGATACAGTTGGTAAGTCAGTCTCTTCAAAAAACATTGGTTATACAGGATTAACAGCAATTTTCTTTTTTACTATTTATTCGTATTTTACAAGTTTATTTATAAAACATGGCCTGTATCATAATTTAATTTTTTTAGGATTAGGTTTTATTTTTTTTATAATTAAAATAAAAAATTTCAATAAATTATCAAAAAATAATTTCTACTTTTTAGTTGGTATATTTGCTTTTTTACTTTTTGGTTTGTTTATTTACAAAACCCATGATGATTTTTTATATTATCATTTTCAATATAGTTACTATTTAACTAACCAACCAACTGTCATCGGTATAGGTAATTTTGGATTAGGTCTCAGGACTTCGTCATCGTTGTTTTATCTTAACTCACTGTTTTATTTACCTTTTATAAAATATTTTACATTTCAAATAACGCCAGCCTTAATTTTTGGTTTTGCGAATTTAATTTTAATAATAAAAATATATAATGACTTAAATAATAAAAGGTATAATTTCCTAACAATATACAATTTACTTGTATTTATATTTATAAATACCTTTTTTTATAGAATTTCAGAACATGGAACAGATAAATCTGCGCAAATTTTGATATTGATTTTAATTTCAGAAATTCTTTTGATGATAAATTTTAAAGTAGTTATTGAAAAAAGTATTACAAAATTATTCGTTTTAATTGGTCTGATAATAACATTTAAAGCTTTTTATATATTATACGGATTATTGTTTGTTGTAATAATATACCATTTATTTCAAATAAAAAAAAATTTATTCAATATATTTAAAATTTTAATTAAAAATTACTTTTTTCTATCTTTTGTTTTTTTGATAATATTATTACTTTTTCATAATTTTTTAATTTCAGGTTGTTTAATTTATCCTGTTGCTATTTCATGCTTTGAAAATAATCTTTGGGCTATCAAAATAAACGAAGTTAAGGAATTGAATAATTGGTATGAGCAATGGGCCAAGGGTGGAGCTGGACCAAATTTTAGAGTTGAGGATCCAATTTTATATATCAAAAATTTTAATTGGGTATCAAATTGGATAGATATTTATTTTTTTAATAAAGTATCAGATTTTTTGATCGGTGTAAGCGTATTGTTATTAATTACTTTTTTGACATTGAAATCAAAAGTAAAAAGTTTGCCAAAAAAAAATAAGATTAATTTATTGGTGTTTTTTATTTTTATATTATTACTGGAATGGTTTTATAATCATCCAGCATTACGATATGGAGGATATTGCTTAATAGTATCTTTAATATTTATTTATTTTTCTATTTTTATGGAAAAATATCAAAATAATATAAATTTGATTTCCAAGAAATTTTATTTTCTAATTCTTGTTTCAATAATAATTTTTACTTATAGAAATTTTGAGAGAATAAAATATGAGATAGAATTTTATAGTTATAAACCATTGAATAATTTCCATTTTAAAATTGAAGAAAAGAGCTTCAATTTACAAAAAAATCTTGAGAAACTAATTTCCCATTACGATATGTGTAAAAAAAATGACGAAAATTGTCAATTTACAATTGATGGAAATATTTATGTGGAAAAAAAATATGGGAAATATATTTTTTATAAAAAATGATAAATTTTGTGACACTTCAAATATTAAATTTTTTTGATTTTTTTTACAAAAAAAAAATTTTAAATTTTTTAAAAAGTTTAAAGTTAAAAAATTTAAATCTTATTTTTGATATAGGCGCCCATGAAGGAGAAATGCAATTTTTTTTTCTTAAGAATTTTAATGTTAAAAAAATTATTTCATTTGAAGCTAGTGAAATGAACTTTTCTAGATTAAAAAAAAACGTTGAGATTAATAAGAAAAAATTTCTACAATCAAATATTTTAATTGAAAATTTGGCTCTAGGTGAAGAAAAAGAAAAGAAAACATTTAAACAGTTTATAGAAACCTCATCATCTACATTTAGTGATATAAATATTAATTCGAAGTATTTTAAAAAAAAATTTCAATTATTAAATAAAAAAAGAGACAATGAATTTTACGAAGAAAAACAAATTCAATTAACACCTTTAAATGATTACTTAGAAAATAAGAAAATATTCAAAATTGATATTTTAAAAATAGATACCGAAGGATATGAGTTTGAAATTCTGAAAGGTCTTAAAAATCAAATTAAAATCATCGATATTATTTTTTTCGAGCACCATTACGATGATATGATAAATAAAAGCTATACTTATTCAGATATTCATAATTTATTAAAGAAAAATAATTTTGAAAAAATATTTAAAAGTAAGATGCCTTTTAGAAAAACCTTTGAGTATATTTATAGAAATAAAGTTAATATTTAAAAAATTAATTTACAATTTTTATGATTAAAGATATTGAATGTATATGAAAAAAAAAGCATTAATTTTTGGAATCACTGGACAGGATGGATCATATCTTGCTGATTTATTAATTTCAAAAAAATATGAAGTCCATGGAGTCATTAGGAGATCGTCATCATTTAATACTTCCAGAATTGATCATTTATATCAAGATCCTCATGATAAAAATAGAAAACTAATATTACATTATGGGGATGTAACAGATACAATTTCTGTTTCTTCTATTATCAAGAAAATTAAACCGAACGAAATTTACAATTTAGCAGCACAATCGCATGTTGCAGTTTCTTTTGAAGTTCCTGAGTATACAGCTAATGCTGATGCAATAGGTGCTTTGAGAATTCTTGAGTCTATCAAGTTTCATGGATTTGAAAAATTTACAAAATTTTATCAAGCTGGCACATCTGAAATGTTTGGTAAAGTTCAACAAATTCCACAAAATGAAAAGACACCATTTTATCCAAGAAGTCCATATGGAGTTGCAAAAGTTTATGCTCATTGGATTACTGTAAACTATAGAGAAGCATATAATATATTTGCATGTAATGGTATACTATTCAATCACGAAAGCCCTGTAAGAGGTGAAACTTTTGTTACAAAAAAAATTGTTTCAGCATTATGCAAAATAAAATTTGGTTATAAAAAAAAATTATTTTTAGGAAACCTTGAAGCAAAAAGAGATTGGGGTCATGCCAGAGACTATGTTTTAGCGATGTGGAAAATGATGCAAAAAAAGTCTCCATCAGATTATGTTATTGCAACTGGTAAACAATATACTGTGAGAGAATTTGTAAATCTGACTTTAAGATATTTAAAGATTAAGCACAAATGGAAGGGATCAGGAATTCAATCTAAATGTTATGATGAAAAAGGAAAGTGTATTATAGAATGCGATAAAGAATACTATAGACCTTTGGAAGTTGACACATTGTTAGGAAACCCTTCAAAAGCAAAAAAAGAACTTAATTGGAAACCTAAAGTAGATATCAAATCTTTAGTAAAAGATATGATCGACTCTGAGCTAAAAAAAATTCAAAATGATAAAATTAAATTCTAAAATTTATGTTGCTGGTCATACTGGATTAGTTGGTAGCGCAATCTTAAGAAAATTAAGACAAAAAGGGTATAAAAATATCATTACAATTTCACGAAAAAAACTTAATTTGAAGGATCAAAACAAAGTTTTTAAATATTTAAAAAAAATTAAACCAGAATTTATATTTATTGCAGCAGCAAAGGTTGGAGGTATTTATTCGAATAGTAACTATAAAGCAGATTTTATTTATGACAATTTATCAATTCAACTTAACCTGATTCAGGGAGCATACATGTCAGGGGTCCAAAATTTAATTTTTCTAGGTTCAAGTTGTGTTTATCCGAGAATGTGTAAGCAGCCTATTAAAGAAAAATATTTATTATCTGGTAAATTAGAAAAAACAAATGATGCTTATGCAATCGCTAAAATTGCAGGTATCAAAATGTGTGAGAGTTATAATATACAATATGGTACCAATTATAGATGCTTAATGCCCACTAATACTTTTGGTCCAAATGACAATTATAATGATCTAAATTCACACTTTTTTCCAGCTCTTATAAAAAAAGTTCATCAAATTAATATTAAAAAATTAAGCAATTTAACATTATGGGGAAATGGTAAATCGAGAAGAGAAGTAATTTTTGTAGATGATATTGCTGAAGCGTGTATTTTTTTTATGAATAAAAAAACTAAAGAAAGCTTGATTAATATTGGAACTGGAAAAGATTTTTCAATTAAACAATATGCACAGATTATCTTAAAAACTATTATTCCAAATAAGAATATAAAAATTAAGTATGATTTAAGTAAACCAAATGGCACACCAAGAAAATTATTAAGTATTTCTCTTGCTAAAAAATATGGATGGCAAGCAAAAATGAAATTAAAAGAGTCAATATTGTTTACTTATAAAAGTTTTTTAAAAAAAAAATAAATTGTAAAAAATAATTGAAAATCATCGTTATTTAACTATTTACATTATTATTATTTAGTTTATAAAAACTCCGCCGGTGATTATTGCATAGGTGTTATACCCGATCCCATTCCGAACTCGGAAGTCAAGCCCTGTTGCGCCAATGGTACTTAGTCTTAAGACTTGGAAGAGTAGGTCGTTGCCGGCATTAAATAATTTTATGAAAATTAAAAGCTCATTAAAATCTATAAAAAAAAGAGACCTTAACTCTAAATTAGTAAGAAGAAGAGGAAGAGTTTATATTATCAATAAAACAAATCCAAAATTTAAAGCTAGACAAAAGTAATTTATGGATAACGAAAACCATAAAAATACTTGGAATAATTTTACCAAATTCGTATTGTGGGGAACTGTCGCGGTTATAATTGTTTTAGTTTTAATGGCAATTTTCTTATTATAAAACTTAATTATGAAAATAGCTTCAATTTTAGAAAATCAAAATATTGAAAAGAGAATTGCAATTACACCAGATATTGCAAAAAAATATATATCGCTTGGTTTTGAAGTTTTACTATCAGATAAATATGGAAACCATTTAGGCATTAAAGATGAGGAATATTTAAATGTAGGTGTGAAATTTTCAACTGATGAAAATGAAATATTAGATAATTCAAATATTATAATTCAACTAGGTTTACTATCAGATGAAAAAACTTCTTTATTTAAAGATGGGCAGATATTAATTGGTTCTTTAAATTCATACGATAACAAAGAAAAAATAAATAAGTTAAAAGATAAAGGTGTTAAAGTGTTTTCCCTAGAATTGCTGCCAAGAATTACCAGGGCTCAATCAATGGATATTTTATCATCTCAAGCGAACTTAGCAGGTTACAAAGCAGTGATAGAATCATTTGCTTATTTTGAAAAAGCAATACCAATGATGATGACTGCTGCTGGAACCGTTCCCGCAGCAAAAGTTTTAGTGGTAGGTGCAGGTGTAGCTGGGCTCCAAGCAATTGCTACAGCAAAAAGAATGGGTGCAATTGTTTTTGGTACGGATGTTAGAATGGCATCCAAAGAACAAGTTGAAAGTCTAGGTGGAAAATTTTTAACTGTTGAAGGTTCAGAAAATTTAGAAACAGAAGGTGGATATGCCAAAGAAGCTTCAGAGGATTTTAAAAAAAAACAAGAGGATCTATTAAGTGAAACTTTAAAAAAAATTGATATTGTAATTTGTACAGCTTTAATTCCAGGAAAAAAAGCTCCGGTAATCATAAAAGAAAGTATGATAAAAAATATGAAGCCTGGTTCAGTAATATATGATCTAGCAGCAGTGCAAGGTGGAAATACAGCATTCACTAAGGCAGATAAAATTGTTGAAAATAATGGCATTAGAATTATGGGTGAAAGTAATATTTTAAATAAATTGCCTGTATCAGCTTCTAGCTTATATGCAAAAAATATTTTTAATTTTGTTGAAAACTTATTTGATAAAAAAAATAAAAAAATAAATATTAACCTAGAAGATGAAATAATATTAAAAACATTAATTAAATAAAATGGAAATTGATCCTTTAATATTCAGATTAAGTATATTTGTCCTCTCGATATTCATTGGATATTATGTTGTTTGGAGCGTTACACCCTCATTACATACTCCTTTAATGTCAGTAACTAATGCAATCTCATCAGTAATTATTGTGGGCGCGATAATTGCAGGGTTATCAGGGGATTCTGAGACCGTATTTAACACTTCAAGTATTTTTGGCTTTTTAGCAATAGCTTTAGCTGCAATTAATATTTTTGGTGGATTTCTTGTAACTCAACGAATGTTGGCAATGTATAAAAAAAAGAAAAAGGATAAGTAATGATATCAGCAAATTTATCAGCAATATTTTACTTAGTCTCAGGGGTTCTATTTATTTTAGCCTTAAGAGGCTTATCATCTCCAGAAACATCAAGACAAGGTAATTTATTTGGAATATTAGGAATGATCATTGCCGTCACGGTAACCTTTTTTTCTATAGGTAACTTCTCCAGTGGATTTATTTATGTTTTATTATTTATTTTAATAGGAGGTTCAATAGGAGCCTTTATAGCCTACAGAATACCAATGACAGCTATGCCAGAATTAGTAGCTGGATTTCATAGCTTAGTAGGACTTGCAGCAGTGTTTGTTGCTATATCTGCTTTTTTAAATCCGGCAGCATTTAATCTTGGTACCCCAGGAAATATAAAACTTGGAAGTTTAATTGAAATGTCCATTGGAGCTGCAATTGGTGCTATAACTTTTTCAGGTTCAGTAATTGCTTTTTTAAAATTACAAGGAATAATGTCTGGTTCACCAATCACTTTTAAAGGACAACACCCTCTTAATGCACTTATTTTGATTTCAATAGTTATCATAATTTATTTATTGTGCTCAACACAATCATCAAATTTGTTTTGGATATTATTAGCTGTTTCATTTTTGATAGGTTTTTTATTAATAATTCCAATTGGTGGTGCAGATATGCCAGTGGTAATTTCGATGTTAAATTCATATTCTGGTTGGGCAGCGGCAGGTATAGGTTTTACTTTAGAAAATACAGCTCTAATTATAACTGGTGCTTTAGTTGGTTCATCAGGTGCAATTTTATCTTATATTATGTGCAAGGGTATGAACCGATCATTTTTTAATGTTATATTAGGCGGGTTTGGCGCAACAGAACAATCGGCTAGTTCGCAGAACAAAGAGCAAAAACCTGTAAAAAGTGGCAATGCAGATGATGCGGCATTCCTAATGAAAAACGCTTCATCAGTCATAATAGTTCCTGGATACGGTATGGCTGTAGCACAAGCACAGCATGCTCTTAGGGAAATGGTGGATACCCTAAAAAAAAATGACATAAAAGTCTCATATGCAATACATCCTGTTGCTGGAAGAATGCCTGGTCATATGAATGTTTTATTAGCTGAGGCAAACGTGCCGTATGATGAAGTTTTTGAATTAGAGGAAATTAATAATGACTTTTCTAATGCTGATGTGGCTTTTGTAATCGGTGCAAATGATGTTACAAATCCAGTGGCTAAAACTGATCCACAAAGTCCAATATTTGGCATGCCAATCTTAGATGTCGAAAAATGTAAGTCAGTTTTATTTGTTAAGAGAAGTTTATCTCCAGGATATGCGGGAATAGATAATGATCTTTTTTATAAAGAAAACACCCTTATGCTTTTTGCAGATGCAAAAAAAATGACTGAAGATATTACTAAAGCGTTAGATTAATAAATTATAAATTTTTTACCATAACTTACAACTAAGAAAAATAAATAAAAAAAACAATATTTTTTTGCAATTTTATTTAGTATTAAATTTTCTTTAAATTTAAATAAAAATAAAATCATAAAAAAAATTATAGGATCATAATATTTTAAATAAATTGTTGACTGAATATTATAAAAAATTAGTAAAATAAATAATAAATAATTATTAAAATTTAATAACCCTTTTGATCTATATATCAAGATAGAAAATATAAATACAAAGAACAAGATGAAAGGGCCATCAAAAAAAATATTTGATAGATGGTAAAAAAACCCTCCTCCTAATCCACTTGAAAAATTATAAAAGTAAATGTTTAAAAATATAAAAGATAAAATTAAAAAATTAATTTGAAAAAATTCTTTTATTTTAATCTTTTTAATTTCTATCAAAGGAATTAAAAAAAAAAATAATATACTAGAAATTATAATTATTTTATTTGAAATATTTAAGGTGTCATAAATAGAATAATTAGAAATTACATATTCAGTCTCGTGTTTAAATAGATAAAAATCTTTTATGATTAGAAAATATATGGCTGGTAGAGATAGAATTATATTTGCGCAAATAATTAGTAAACTTTCCCTTGATAGCTGAAAATGTTTTAAAAAATAAAATAAGAAAAAAATTGAAAAAATTCCAAAATTAGGTGTGAAGTAAGCACTTAGTGCCAAAAATAATATGTTTAATAAACTGTATTTGAGTTTTTTTTTATTTTTTTTTTGAAATTTTAAAAAATAAAATATTGATATTATAAAAAAACAAACTGCATAAAGAAGAGGGTATGGCCAGGCAGCGAGAGATCTTACTGTTGGAGATAAGAAGATAACAGATGTTAAAAAAATTATTGTTGTTATTCTTAAGTTTTGAAATTTTAGATTTAGAGATTTAACAAAAAAAATTATAATTGGTATAATAATTATTAAATTTAAATATTTAAGATATTTAATTTCTATACCTAATTTCAAAAAAAAGGATGCAAATATAAAAAAAACCGGGGAATTTCTTACTTCATAATTTTCACCAAATTTACTTAAGGCCTCATAAAAATTTTGATAAAAAGAAATAATATATTTTTCGTGAAACAAATAATCGTTTCTAGCACCGCCAAGTGCATCTTCACCAATATAAGAAGCAAAGATTAAGGTCGAAAAACCAATAAGAACAAACAATATTAAAATATTTTTATTTATTTTTAAAAAATTCATTATAAATACAATATAACTTTATTTAACCTTGATGGAACTATTATGAAAACAAAAATTTTTTGTGACATTGCTGATATTGAGATTATCAAAAAATTTAATAAAAAAAAACTTGTTAAAGGATTTACAACAAATCCTAGCTTAATGCGAAAAGCTGGGGCCAAAGATTATAAGAAATATTCCAGGGAAATTTTAAAAGTATGCAATAAAAAACCAGTTTCATTGGAGGTTTTCGGAGATAATTATCTTGAAATGAAATCACAAGCTATGAAAATAAATTCATGGGGTAAGAATATATACGTTAAGATTCCAATTATAAATTCAAAAGGAGATTTTACAGGCAGACTAATTAAAGAATTAAATAATAATAATGTTAAACTAAATATCACCGCAGTTTATTCATCCGCACAAACTAAAAAGATTCTTAAATTAATTAATAAAAAAACAAAAGTTATTATATCTATTTTTGCCGGAAGAGCTGGTGACTCAGGAAAAGATCCTTTGCCAGAAATTATCACTAGTATTAAAATTTCAAAAAAATTTAAAAACGTGGAAATATTATGGGCAAGTGTGAGGGAACCTTATAACTATTTACAAGCTAATCAAATAGGATGTCAATTAATTACAATTCCACCATCTATAATTGAAAAAATTGAAAAATTTGGAAAATCCTTTGATCAATTGACACGAGAAACAGTTAAAGCCTTTTTAGCTGATAGCAAGAAGTCCAAGTTTAAAATTTAGTTGGTTGCGGGGGACGGATTTGAACCGCCGACCTTCAGGTTATGAGCCTGACGAGCTACCAGACTGCTCCACCCCGCGGTATACTTAAATTCGATTTTTAAGTTTATTTAATTTTTTAACTCTTTTAATATTTTCTTGAAGTATTCTTTTTTTCTTTTCAGAAGGTTTTTCGTAAGTATTTTTTAATTTTATTACCTTAAAGAAACCATCTCTTTGTAGTTTTCTTTTTAAAACTCTCAAAGCTTGTTCTATATTATTATCTTTAACTTCTATTTTAATAAGTACCTCCAAAAAAATGAGTAAATAGCATTTTTATTATTTTATGTCTATTAATTTTATTCATGTTTTTAATCTTTTACAATTGTTTTAGTTTTTCTTTTTCTTTTTTTTCTCTTTTTATTCTTCTTTCAGCTTTTTCAATGGCCCCAGTCAAGTCTGTTTGAGAAAATAAATTTAAAGCAACTGGATCCTTAGGGTTTAAGTTATTATAATTCCAGTAACTCTTATTTCTAATTGAAGTAACAGAATTTTTTGTTATACCAACTAGCTTTGCAATTTGAGAGTCCTTTAAAATATTATAATGTTTTAGTAACCATAATGCCGAATCTGGCTTATCTTGTCTTTTTGATAAGGGAACATATTTCTTTATTTTGTTTTCATTATTCGAGATTTCAATATCTACACTTTTAATTTGAAGTGGTCTATTTTGATCCTTAGAGGATAATTCTATTTCATCTCGTGATAATTGACCTGAGATAATTGGATTATAAGCTTTTATACCTTTTGCAACTTCCCCATCAGCAATTCCCTGGATTTCTACTTCATGTAAATTACAAAAGTTAGCAATTTGTTTAAATGTAAGTGTTGTATTTTCTACAAGCCATACAGCTGTCGCCATTGGCATAAGAGGCGCATTAGACATCTAGTTTTTTTTTTCTGATTTGAAATTTTGAAATTTCTTATTAAATTTACTTATTCTTCCTTTGTCCATTAACTTTTGTTTACCACCTGTCCAAGCTGCATGTGATTTTGGATCAATTTCTAGTTTAAGTAAATCACCTTCAGCACCCCAAGTTGATTTTGTTTCAAACTGTACACCGTCTGTCATTTCAACTTTTATTTTATGGTAGTTTGGATGTATATTTTTTTTCATTGTGAGATTTATAACAAATGAATTTTTTAAAACAATTAAAAGTTAACTAATTTTTCGTTTAATTTTACACTAATACTTTCACTTGAAGCAATAACATTTAAATTGTCGCTATTTGATAGATTGATTTTATTAATTATTCCTCCCGCTTCTTTAACCAGTATTATTCCTGCGGCTAAATCCCATATACTCAATCCATGCTGGAAATAGCCATCATATCTTCCTGCAGCAACATAAGCTAAATCTAGGGCAGCACAACCTGACTTACGAAAAGGCAAACCTAATTCTTTACTTATATTATCACCTGTAACAAACAAGCAGTCGTTAATATTATTTTTTTTTGAAACTCTTATTCTTTGATTGTTAAAGAAAGCCCCATTATTTTTATCTGCGTAAAAGATCTCATCTTTGATTGGATCAAAAGTTAACCCTGAAACAATTTCACCATCAGACATATGAGCTATTGAGATTGCAAAATGAGGTATGCCATGTAAAAAATTTACTGTTCCATCAATTGGGTCGACAATCCAACTATTTTTTTTATCTTTATTTACTTCAATTCCATTCTCTTCACTTATTATTGAATAGTTTGGTTTTGCTTTTTTTAATTCATCTAAAATTATTTTTTCAGTCTTTAAATCCGCATTTGTTACAAAATCATAAGGGCCTTTTTTAGAAACCTGTAATTTTTCTAATTCGCCAAAGTCTCTAATAAGAATCTTTGAGGCTTTTTCACTTGCTTTAATCATTATATTTAAGTTTGGAGATATAGAGTTCATATATTAAATTTTTTTTACATACTTTAAGTTTCTGGTATCTATAATGACACTATCACCTGACTCAATAAATGGTGGAACTTGCAAATGTAAGCCGTTATCTAAAATTGCAGGTTTATATGATGAGGAAACAGTTTGTCCCTTTAAAGCAACATCTGTTTGCTCTATTTTACATGTAACTTGATTTGGTAATTCTACAGCAATAGGATTTTCGTTATAGAAACTTACGGATACTTCAAGATTTTCTGTTAACAATTTACCTTTTTCTCCAATTAATTTTTTTTTAATTTCTATTTGTTCAAAAGATTTTGGATCTATGAATAAATAATTTTCTTCATCTTCATATAAGTAATTGTAGATACTTTCATCTAAAGAAGCTTTTTCAATTGTTTCGCTTGATCTAAATCTCTCATTTAATTTTGTATTTTTATTTAAACTTTTCATTTCTACTTGTGCAAAAGCTCCACCTTTTCCAGGTTTAACATGTTGAGTTTTAAGTACTTGCCACAAATCATTTTTATATTCTATCAACATACCAACCCTTATTTCACTAGCGTTAATTTTCATCTTAATAAGTTTAATGCTTCTTTTGGTTTATAATTTTTATTATTAAAAATGTAGCTTGAAATAGCTAAAAAGTTTGCTTTATTCAACAAAAGTTTTTTGTAATTATCTTTGTTTATTCCACCGATCACAATAATCGGTATCTTTGATAATTTTTTTATTCTTTTTAAATCTGAAATCTTAGCTTTAAATTTAACTTTTTTTGTATTAGTTGGATAAAATGCACCTAAAGCAATATAGTTAGCTCCATCTCTGATAGCTTTTTTTGATAGATTAACCGAATTATGACATGTAACTCCTATAATTTTATTTCCTAAAATTTTTCTTGCTTTTTTAATATCTATATCTTTTTGTCCTAAGTGGCATCCATCAGCATTAACTTTTTTAGCAAGATAAGGATCATCATTAACTATAAATTTAATGTTATATAATCGACAAAGTTTTTTAGTTTTTTTAGCAATTAAAATTTTACTTTTATATGATCTTTTTTTTAATCTTAGTTGAAAAAAGCTAATTTTATAAGATTTGAAAAGTTCAATTAAATCTTTATAGAAATGAATAGTTATTTTATTTGGAGATATAAGATATATAAATTTTTTTTTGGAATTAGATATTTTCAAGATTTTTTGACCACTTTCCTTGTGTTGCCAAAGAACACATTTTAGCTCTATGATCAAAAATTTTTTGAGTGCCATTTGTATCTTTTGTATCTTTGGCCCAATATTTTAAAGCGCTTTGTTGTAAAGCTCTTCCATAAGAATAAGACATTATAAAATTTGTATCGTTAAATTTATTGATCAAGTTTAAATTTTCTGTAGCTTGCGTTTCTGTCTGACCTCCAGATAAAAAAGCAATTCCCGGTACTTCAGATGGAACATTTTCTTTAAGACATTTTACAGTTAATTTTGCAGTATCTTCATTTGATATTTGATTTTTAGAACTTGCCCCAGCTAAAATCATATTTGGTTTTAATATGATACCACTTAAATCTACTTTATGAAATATTAACTCCTCAAAGCACCTTTTTAAAACTTCGGATGTTTTACTAAAACACTCATCAGCTGAATGTTCTCCATCCATTAAAACTTCAGGCTCAACTATTGGAACCAAATTATTTTCTTGAACTAAAGAAGCATACCTTGCGAGGGCATGAGCATTTGAATAAATCGATAATTTACTTGGGTAATCTTTTGTAATGTTATAAACACCTCTCCATTTTGTAAACTTTGCTCCTAATTTTGAATATTCTTTCAGTCTTTCTCTCAAACTATCTAAACCTTCTGTAATTTTTTCATTTTTACTACCAGCTAATTGTTTTGCGCCAGTGTCAACTTTTATTCCTGGATAAGATCCAACCTCTAACAACATATCAGGAATATTTTTTCCTGTTTTAGATTTTTGTTTTATTGTTTCGTCATAAAGAATTACACCGCCAATACATTCTCTCATACAATTAGAACTAAATAAGGTTTCTCTAAATAAGACTCTATTTTCTGGAGAAGACTCAACACCCACACTTTGAAGTCTTTTAGTCATTGTACCAGTGCTTTCATCGGCTGCCAAAATTCCTTTACCGTTTTCCAGTATTTTTAGTGCTATTTGATTTAATTCGGACATAATTAATTGAGCGACCTTATACCAGGAATTTCTTTTCCTTCAAGATATTCTAAGAATGCTCCACCAGCAGTTGAAACGAAATCTAATTTATTAATCACTTGAGCTTTATTGAGTAAGGCAATGGTATCTCCACCACCTGCAACAGAATAAATATTTTTTTTTTGAGAAGCGATTTTTTTTGCTATTTCTAAGCTACCATCTGCGAAATTTTCATTTTCAAAATAACCTGCTGGACCATTCCAAAAAATTGTTTTGCTATTATCAATAATTAATTTAATTTTTTTTATAGAATTTTTCCCGATATCTAATATTAAGTCATCCTCTTCAATTTCACTTAATTCTTTATTTATGGCTTTGTCATTAATATGTTTTCCAACGGAAACATCTGAAGGGAAAATAATATTACAGTCATTCTTTTTAGCTAATGAAAAAATATTATCAATAATATCATCACAATTTTTCTCTTTTACTGATTTTCCAATTTGGAAACCTTTGTATTCAATAATGTTATTTGCCATACCACCCACAAATATAATGTTCTTAAATTTGGGAATTAAATTTTTAATTATATTAATTTTTGTTGAAATTTTTGAACCACCAATGATACAAGTTATTGGTTGCTTAATTTCAGAGGTAATCTTTTTAAGAGCATTAATCTCTTGATTCATTTGCAATCCACAAAAAGATGGTAAATAATCTGTGATTTTTGTTACAGATGCATGTGCTCTGTGAGAACATGAAAATGCATCGTTGACATAAATGTCACCAAATTTTGATAATACTTTTGCAAAATCTTGGTCGTTGTTTTCCTCTCCCTCATAAAATCTAATATTTTCTAACATTAAAATCTTTTCTTTTAAATCTGAAAAAAGTGCATTTATATTAATTTCAAAAATCTCCTTTGAAACAAATTTTACTTTTTCATTTAACTTTATTGTTAAATAATCACACACAGGCTTCATTGAAAGTTTTAAATTAATTTTACCTTTTGGTCGTCCAATATGAGATATTATAATTATTTTACAATTGTATTTTAGTAAATGACTCAATGTTGGTAAAATTTTATCAATTCTAGTACTGTCTGTAATAACACCATTCAATAATGGTATGTTTAGATCCAATCTAAGAAGAATCTTTTTTTGATCTAAATTTTTCTCATCTTCAATTTTTTTCATTTTAAAATTTTATGGGAAGTTTTTTTGAAGATACGTTGCAAGATCGCACATTCTGTTAGAAAATCCCCATTCATTATCATACCATGCAGAAATTTTACCCATATTTTCGCCTATTACACTTGTCAAAGATGCATCAATAATTGAGGAAGCAGGATTATGATTGAAATCAATTGAGACAAGTTTTTCGTGAGTAATCTCAAGTATATTTTTAAGTTCTTTATTTGAAGCATTTTCAAAAACTTCATTAATTTTTCTAACAGATAATTTATTTTTTGTGCAAAATATAAATTCAATTAAAGATACATTGGGTATAGGAACTCTCATTGCTATTCCCTCCAACTTACCCTTTAATGATGGTATTATATCGCCAATAGACTTTGATGCTCCAGTAGATGTAGGAACTATTGATTGACTTGCAGATCTTGCTCTTCTTGGATCTTTATGTGAGTTATCTAATATTCTTTGATCACTTGTGAAAGCATGAATTGTTGTCATAAAACCTTTTTCGATTTCAAAGTTTTTATTAATGACGTGAGCCACTGGTGCCAAACAATTAGTAGTACATGATGCAGCAGAAATAATTTTATCTTCTTTTTTACACTCTGACTCGTTAACTCCAAAAACAATAATTTTATCAGCATCTTTACATGGAGCTGAAACAATAACTTTTTTTGCACCTTTCTTAAGATGTGTCTTTAATTTATCTTTCGAATTAAATTTACCAGTACATTCAAAAACATAATCAACATCATATTTTTTCCAATTGATATTATTTAATTCTGTTTCTTGACTAAAAGAAATCTTTTTTTTATTTATGATTAAGTGATTTTTATCAAAGCCTAACTCAGCATTAAACTTTCCATGAATTGAATCATATTTTAGAAGAGCCAAACAATTTTCAGTACTTGTTCTGTTATTAATGTGTTTAATTTCAATATTTTTGTAATTATTTTCAATAATGGCTCGAAGGATCATTCTTCCTATTCTGCCCATTCCATTAATACCAACTTTTATATTCATAATTTAGTTTTAATTTTTTTTATTATTTTTTCTGAACTCAAATTAAAGTGATCATAAATTTCTTTGTATGGTGCACTTTTACCAAAATCGTCAATACCAAAATTTAAACCGTTAACACCTGTATATTTTTTCCAATAATTTGTTTCTGATGCTTCCAAAGATACAATTAAGTCAGTTTCATTTAAAATTTTTTTTTTATAATTTTCATTTTGTTTGTCAAATAATTCCTGACAAGGCATCGATATTACTTTTGAGTAAATATTCTCTGTGGCTAATTTATGACCAATATCACATGCTAAACTAGTTTCTGATCCAGATGATATTATCGTTAACTTTATATGGTCTCCAGTCCTTAGAACCTCATATGCCCCTAATGATGATTTATTTTCAGATAAACTTTTTACTCTTATTGGTTTAATTCCTTGTCTAGTTAAAGCAATTACACTTGGTGAGCTTCCACTTTTAAGCGCTACTTGCCAACATTCAAATGTTTCAATTAAGTCCGCTGGTCTAAAAACATTTAGGTTTGGAATTGATCTTAAACTTGTTAATTGTTCGATTGGTTGATGAGTTGGACCATCTTCACCGAGTCCGATTGAGTCATGTGTAAAAACATATATTAATTTTTGCTTCATCATTGCAGCTAATCTTATTGATGGTTTACAATAGTCGCTAAATATTAAAAAAGTTCCACCATAAGGTATTAAGCTACTATGAAGTGAGATACCATTCATAATTCCACACATCGCATGCTCTCTTACTCCGTAATGGATGTAATTTCCTGAAAAATCATTTGGTTTAATTATTTTATGATTTTTAGTTTTTGTGTTATTCGATCCCGCTAAATCAGCAGAACCACCTATTAAGTTCGGAAGTTTTGATACAATTTCTAAAAATTTTTCTGAACATTTTCTTGTAGCCATTGGCTCTAAAGTTTTTAGATAATCTGTTTTTGCTTTCTCAATTGCATCGTTGACATTTTTCTTTGAAGGG
Organism: uncultured Pelagibacteraceae bacterium; assembly: GCA_902595125.1. Lineage (GTDB taxonomy): Bacteria > Pseudomonadota > Alphaproteobacteria > Pelagibacterales > Pelagibacteraceae > Pelagibacter. Next base: position 62,142 of record CACJOY010000003.1, on the reverse strand, counting down.
TCATGTTTAGAAATTACTTTAGAAGAGATTTTTTCATGCCGCTCAGCTTTTTTTGATGCTCTAATTCCAATTAGTTTCCATTGGTTAGATAAATTTTTTGGAATCTTAAAAGGATCATTGTTCCAATTTAATTTTTTTCTAACAAGTATAATTTCTTTATCTCCTAATGGACTGCCATGAGACGAGGACTTACCACTTTTATTTGGAGATCCGTAACCTATTGTTGTTTTACAAGAAATTGCAATTGGTTTTTTTGATTTTTGTGCTTTTTTTAAAGCACTAGATATTTCCTTAAAATTATGTCCATTAATTTTTATAAAGTCCCATCCATAGCTTTTAAATCTTTTTTCATGATCATCTGAAACAGCCAAACTTGTTGGACCATCAATTGAAATAGAATTATTATCAAAAAGTAAAATTAGATTTTTGAGTTTTAAGTGACCAGCTAAACTTAAAGCTTCATGACTTATTCCCTCCATTAGACACCCATCACCAGCTAAAACATAAGTTTTATGATTAATTATTTTTTTTCCTAATTGTTTTTTTAAAACTTCTTCTGCAATTGCAAAACCAACTGCATTTGCTATTCCTTGTCCTAATGGACCTGTTGTTGTTTCAATACCAGTATTAGGATGATATTCAGGATGACCAGCACAAATAGAGTCTAGTTGTCTAAAATTTTTTATATCCTCTAAAGAAATACTTTTATAACCAGTAAGATGTAGCAAAGAATAAAGAAGCATCGAACCATGACCCGCTGAAAGAACAAATCTATCCCTGTTTATCCAGTTTGGATTATTTGGATTAAAGTTTATAAAATCTTTAAAGAGTACAGTTGCAACATCTGCCATTCCCATCGGCATCCCAGGATGTCCAGAATTAGCTTTTTGAACAGCGTCAATGGACAAAAATCTTATGCAATTAGCTAATTCTCTATAAAGTTTACTCAAAAAATTATCCTGTCTAGACTAAGAAGATTCTATTTAATAATATAATTATATATATATGAATTCTGTAATCGAAAAAGAAAAAAAGCTTAATATAGCGTTAACAAAATTAAAAAATTTTAATTTTGAAAACCCGGATATAAAAAAAAATATTAAAATTCTTAATACACAAAAAAATCAATTAGAAATTGAAAAACAAGAATTAGAGGAAAAATATAAAAATTTACTTGATGATTATAATAATTTAAGCAAAAAATTAGATGAATTTCAAAATCAGGAGAAAATGGAGAAAAAAAAACAAATAGAGTTTTCTGAAAAAATTGATGAATTAAACCAAGAAACAGATACCTTGTTAGGTGAGATTGATAAATGGCAAACGTAAGTATCAAATTTAATGGTAAGGAATTTATTTTATCTTGTGACGATGGACAAGAGGAACATCTTGAGGAGCTATTAATACAAATTAATCAAAAATTTAATAGTTTAAAAAATGATCTTGGAAATTTAGGTGAGAACAAGCTTTTATTGATAACTGCTATAAAAGTAATGGATGAATATTATGAGACCAAAAAAAAAGTTGAACAAAAAAAAAATGAAATTAAAGAACTTTCAAATAAATTTAGAGAATTAAAATCTTTAATTTATGATTACAGAGAAAAAAAAGAGTCAGAAATAAAAGAATTAAAGCAAAATCATCAAGATCTTAGAAATGAAATTGAAGATAATCAAAAAAATTATGAAAAATTAATTGATGAAGCTGCTGATGAAATTTCAAGTTTTGTTGAAAAAGCAAATTTAGAAAAGTTATCTTAAACAATTCCAGTGAATAAATCTCAAATAAGAAAAAAAATTTTAAGAATTAGAAAGAAAAATAATTTTAAAAAATTAAAGGTTAATTTCAAAAATTTATTAAATATTTTAAAGAGTGAAAATATAAAAGGAAAAAATGTTGGTGGTTATTATCCTTATAATTATGAAGTGGATGCAATAGAAATTTTGAAAGAATTTGAAAAAAAAAAATATTTAATTTCTTTGCCCAAAATAAAAAATAATTTTCAAATGGATTTTTTTAAATGGTCTTTTAATGATCCATTAATGATAAACGAATATGGTATACCTGAACCTGTCACTGAGAAAATAGAATATCCTGATATTCTTTTAGTTCCTCTTGTGGCTTTTGATAATGAATTAAATAGAATTGGTTATGGAGGTGGATTTTATGATCGTTATATTAAAAAGATTAAAAAAACAAAAAAAATTATTACAATAGGATTGGCGTTTTCATTTCAAAGAGTTAACAAGATAAAAACAAATAAATTTGATATTAAATTGGATTTTATAATTACAGAAAAAAAAAGAGTATAATGAGAATATTATTTTTAGGTGATGTTGTTGGAAATTCAGGTTGTTCAAAAATAATTAGTAATCTTTTGGATCTAATAAAAAAAAAAAATATAGATTTTGTCATTGTTAATGCTGAAAATGCAGCTGAACCTGGTGTCGGACTCACTAAAGAAATTTGCAAAGATTTTTTTAATTGTGGTGTTGATGTTATTACAACGGGTAATCACGTCTGGGATCAAAAGGATATTATGAATTTTATAGATAAAGAACATAGATTACTTAGACCAAAAAATCTATTTGAACCTGCTCCAGGAAAAGGGTTTGATATATTCAAAACTAAAAAAAATTTTAAAGTTGGAGTGCTGAATTTAATGGGAAATGTTTTTATGAAGAAATGCGATGATGTTTTTGAGACTTCAAAAAAGTTTTTAAGTGACTATAAATTGAAAAAGGATTATGATTTTCTTATAATTGATTTTCATGGAGAAATTACAAGTGAAAAAAATGCCATTGGCCATTTTTTTGATGGTAAAGCTACACTAGTAATTGGAACCCATACTCATATACCAACAAATGATGCTAGAATTTTAAATGGTGGCACAGGTTATCAGACTGATGCAGGAATGTGTGGGGATTATGACTCTGTAATAGGCATGAATAAAGATAACTCATTAAATAGATTTATGAAAAAAAATTCTGCAAAACATTTTCCAGCAGAGGGTGAGGCTACTTTGAGTGGAGTTATTGTTGATTGTGATGTAGACACTGGATTGGCAAGTAAAATTGAAAGTTATATTTTTGGAGGCCAATTAAAAAATACTTAATTAAATTATGGCAGGACATTCACATTGGGCTGGAATTAAACACAAAAAAGGTAAAGCTGACAAACAAAGATCTAAAATTTTCTCAAAATTATCAAAAGAAATTACTGTGGCTGCAAAGCTTGGAGATAAAGATCCTACAATGAATCCAAGGTTAAGATCGGCAATTCAAGCAGCTAGATCTGCAAATATGCCAAAAGACAATATTGAGAGAGCTATTGATAAATCATCCATAAACACTGAATTGAATTTTGAAAATCTTAGATACGAGGGATTTGGTCCTGAAAATGTTGCAGTTATAGTAGAAGCACTGACAGATAATAAAAATAGAACAGCATCAAATATCAGGACTATTTTTCAAAAAGCAGGCGGAAGTCTAGGAACCAAAGGTTCTGCATCTCATAATTTCAATCAACTAGGAATAATCAAAATCGATAAAAAAGAGATATCTGATGAACGCATATTTGAACTAGCCATAGAAGCTGGTGCAGATGAATGTAAAACAAACAACGATTTTCACGAAATTCAGTGTCCTGTAAATGAAATATATAATGTAAAAAGAGATTTAGAAAAAGAAATTACTAATTTTATATCAACTGAAATTGAGTGGATGCCACTTAATAATGTTAAGATTTCTAAAGAAAAAAATGAAGATTTGATTAATTTTTTTGAAACTTTAGAAGAAGATGATGATGTTCAAAATATATATTCAAATGCTGAATTTAAAAGATAAATTATGTTAATAATAGGAATAGATCCTGGTATATCTGGCTCAATTTGTTTTCTACAAGATGGTAAAATTCTTGATGTAATTGAAATGCCAACAATGATCGAGGGAAAAAAAAATAAAAAACAAGTAAATGGCTCACAAATTTATAACGAAATTTGTAAAAGAATTAATAAAATTGAAAAACAAGAAATTAGAATTGTAATTGAACAGGTTTCTGCAATGCCTGGTCAAGGGGTTACTAGTATGTTTAATTTTGGACAATCATTTGGAATTTTAAAAGGAATTTCTTCTGCGATGCAATTGCCAATGTATTTCGTCAGGCCAGCGAAATGGAAGAAATATTTTAACTTAATTAACTCTGAAAAGGATGCAAGTAGAACAAGAGCAATTGAAATATTTCCATATTTTTCATCACAATTATCAAAAAAAAAGGATTCAAATAAGGCTGATGCTATTTTAATTGCAAGTTTTCATCATGAAACTTATAAAAAAGAGGACTAATTACAAAATATTAAGACAAATTCATGACACAATTAAGTGTGAGAACGCATTATGGAAGCTGATATATCATCTCAAGCCGTAGGTTTAGCATCAAACACAGATTTTTCTTTGCTAAGTTTATTTATCCGTGCTGATATTATAGTAAAATCTGTAATAATTATATTAATTGTTTGTTCTATTTACTCATGGGCTGTAATTATAGAAAAGTTCAGATTATTCAAAAAGATAAATGAATCTACAGAAGAATTTGAAAAAAAATTTTGGAATTCTAAGTCTGCTGAATCTTTTTATAACAGTCTTCCAGCCAACATTGAAGATCCAATGGCTTTAGTATTTAAAGATGCGATGCAAAATTTATTAAAAAGAAAATCAAAAACTGATTTACATGATAGGATGACAACTATGTTGGAAACAGGAATTGAAAAACAAATGTCGAAATTAAGTAAAGGATATACTTTTTTAGCTACCGTAGGTTCCACAGCTCCTTTTATAGGTTTATTTGGAACGGTTTGGGGAATTATGAATTCATTTCAATCAATTGCAATTTCAAGAAATACAAGTCTAGCGATTGTTGCTCCTGGTATTGCTGAGGCATTGTTTGCAACTGCTTTAGGGTTATTGGCTGCTATACCTGCTGTTATTGCGTATAATAAATTTAATAATGATTCTATATTATATTCAAGAAAATTAGAAAATTTCTCTAAAAGATTTTTAACTATAATCTAAAATGGCTTTTAAATTTAATCGTTCATCTAAAGAACCAATGAGCGAAATAAATGTAACCCCATTTGTTGATGTAATGTTAGTTCTCCTGATAATATTTATGGTTACAGCTCCTTTATTAACAGTAGGTGTTCAAGTGGACTTACCAGAGAGTTCAGCAGATTCTTTGCCTGAAGAGGCAGAGCCCTTAACTTTGACGATAAATTCTAAGGGAGAAATTTTTATTCAAGAATCTAAAGTTGAATATGAAAAAATTATTGCAAAAGTTTTGGCAGTTTCTAAGAACAGAACCGATACAAGAATTTATGTGCGTGGTGATAAAACAATTAATTATGGTAGAGTATTAGAAATCATGGGTTTGTTATCAGGATCTGGTTTTACAAAAGTAGCACTTATATCAGAGCCATATAAAGAAAGGTAATTGTAGTGAATAGAAGCATAGTTATCTCTTCTGTCTTACATTTAATAATGATTATGATTACAGCGATGAGTTTGCCTTTTTTAGCAAAAAAACCAATTGATTTACCTCCCATTGTATCTGTTGAACTAATACAAATTACAGATAAAACTAATATTCCATTTGCACCTAAAGCAAAAAAAACAATTGAAAAAATTAAAGAAAAAGAAAAAAAACTTGTTTCTGAGCAAGCGCCCCCAAAAAAAGTTAAAAAAATTAAACCAGATTCAGTACCAATGCCAGATGATAAAATAAAGAAGATAGAAAAAATAAAAGAAGATAAACAAAATCCTGAAAAAATTGACACTGAAGTTAAACAAGTTTCAGAGTTTGAAAAAGACGAATTATTTGATCCAAATAACATAGCTGCTCTTATAGATAAATCTAAAATTGAAAGTGCTGAGATTTTAAACAAAACAGATAAGGTCACACAAGATCAGCAAAAGAGTGTTGATGTCAGTGGTTTATCATTAAGTGAGGAAGATGCTTTAAAAGCACAAATATTTGGATGTTGGAGTATTCCTCTAGGTTTACCATATAATGAAAATTTACTTGTGAGAATAAAACTACAATTAAATCCAGATGGAACTGTATCTCAATCTGAAATTTTAGACCATGCGAGAATGAATAAACCCGGCCAGGGGTTTTATAAAGTCTTAGCTGAAAGTGCATTAAGAGCGGTAAAATTGTGTCAACCACTTCGAGTTCCTACAACAGGTTATGAAAGATGGAAAGAATTACAATTAAATTTTGATGCAAGAGAGATGTTAGAAGGGTAATATATTTTTTATGATAAGAATATTGATTCTATTGATTTTTTTACCAATAAAAGCTTTTGCTTTAATTGAAGTTGATATAACAAGAGGTAACTTAAATCCACTTCCTATTGCAGTTTCACCATTATCAATTGATGAAAACTCAAGACAAAGTTTTAAAAAGATTTTAAAAAAAAACGATATTGGTTCAGAAATATCTAAAATTGTAGAAAATAATCTTAAAATTTCAGGATTATTTAACCCTTTGAATAAAGATGCGTTTCTTCAGGCACCTGATATTGCAAATTTGAAACCTCGTTTTGAAGATTGGAATTTAATTAAGGCTCAGGCTCTAATAACAGGTAAAGTAAATTTTGTTGATGAAAAATTAAGAGTTGAATTTAGGCTTTGGGATGTTCTTGCTGGTAAAGAAATGATGGCGCTTGCATTTACTACTGTACCAAATAACTGGAGACGTGTAGGACATATAATAACAGACAAAGTTTATGAACGTCTTACAGGTGAGAAAGGTTATTTTGATACTAGAATAATTTATGTTGCGGAAAAGGGTCCAAAAACAAACAGAATAAAAAAATTAGCTATTATGGATCAAGATGGAGCAAATAATAAATTTTTAACTTTAGGTAATGAACTTGTTTTAACTCCTAGATTTAATCCAACTAGTCAAATGGTAACTTACTTATCATATTTTAGAAATCTACCAAGAGTATATCTTCTTGATATTGAAACAGGAATGCAAGAAGTAGTTGGCGATTTTCCTGGAATGACTTTTGCTCCAAGATTTTCTCCTGATGGAAAAAAAATTATAATGAGTTTTGCAAAAGATGGTAATTCAGATATTTATACAATGGATTTGGAAAATAGAATTGTTGAAAAAATAACAAATCATCCATCTATCGATACTTCACCTTCTTATTCACCTGATGGAAAATATATTTGCTTTAATTCAGATAGGAGTGGTTATCAGCAAATTTATATAATGAACAGTAATGGTAAAAATGTAAAAAGGATTTCTTTTGGAAAAGGATTATATGGTACACCTGTTTGGTCACCACGAGGTGATTTAATTGCTTTTACAAAACTACATAAGGGAAAATTTTATATAGGTGTCATGAGAACAGATGGAAGTGGAGAGAGATTACTAACAGAAAACTTTTATCAGGAAGCTCCTTCATGGTCTCCAAATGGAAGAGTTTTAATTTTCTACAGAGAGACTAAAACTGATGATAAAGGAGAAGGTTTTTCTGCAAAATTATGGTCTATTGATTTGACTGGTTATAATGAGAGGTTAGTAGACACACCAACAGATGCCTCAGACCCATCATGGTCAGCTTTATTAAGTAATTAAACAATATTATCTTGATTTTTTAACTTGAAAGATCTATTTAGTTGTGAAAAAGTAAGCTTAAGAAATATTGATCAAGGAGCAATAATGAAATTAAACAAAATTCTAAAAAAAGCTTTTTTAATAACTTTTGCATGTCTAGTGCTTTCTGCGTGCGCTACAACAAAGAAAACAGGACAAATGCAAGGCGATGTTTACACTGGAACAGACACAGTAGAATATCTTGCATCTGGTGTTGCTGATAGAGTTTTTTTTGCAACTAATGAGTCAGTTTTAACGACTGCTTCACGAGAAACTTTAAGAAAACAAGCTGCGTGGTTAAGAAAAAATTCTGACATAACGATTGTTTTAGAAGGTCACGCTGATGAAAGAGGAACAAGAGAATATAACTTAGCACTTGGCGAAAGAAGAGCTAACGCTGCTAAAGATTATTTAATGACTTATGGAATTTCTTCAGACAGAATTTCAGTTTTAAGTTATGGTAAAGAAAGACCCGTTGACTCGGGATCAAACCCTTTAGCTTGGTCAAAAAATAGAAGATCAGTTACTGTAAAAGCAAATTAATTTTTAATTAAAGACCCTTATTCATTTATTGTTTAGGGGTCTTTTTTTTGCCATTATTTTAATAATAACCTTTATTATGAAGTTTATTTCTAAAAAATTAATTGTAAGATTAATATTAATAATTAGTTTTTTTATAACTTCACAAGTATTAGCAGATAATCACAATATTTATGAAATATTAGAGCAACTACAAAAAGATATAAAGACTTTAGAAAAAGCAGTTTATTCTAATTCAGTAGAGTCAGATATTACAACAAATAATAATTCCTCATTAATTGATAATAATTCGGAAGATGTTTTAACAAGACACTTGTTAAAGTTATCTGAAATCGAAAATGAATTTCAAAAACTTACAAATAAATTTGAAGAAATAAATTTTAAGTTAGATAAATTATCTAATAGGCTTTCAAAAGTACAGGCAGATAATCAAATAAGATTCCAAGATTTAGAAAACGGAACAATTTCTGAAGGAACTGAAAAAAAAATTACAAAAAAAGCTGATGAAGATGTTTTACCGGGAAGTTCACAGCCTCAGGATTTAGGTTCAATATCATATAAAGATAGTACGACAAATGAGTCATCACAACAAACACAATCAATTGATACTACTGCAACAATTGTGACTGAAATATTTCAATCTGAAGAAAAGATTCTTCCTCAAGAACCTCCTAAAAAGCAATATGAGTTTGCAACAAGTTTTTTAAAAGTAGGAGATTATTCTACTGCTGAAAAGGCATTTCGAGAATTTGTACAGACTAATCCAGATCACGATTTAGCAGGTAATGCACAATATTGGTACGCGGAAACTTTTAGGATTAGGCAACTATACACTGATGCTGCATCTGCTTATTTAGAAGGTTATCAAAAATATCCTAAAGGTGAAAAGGCTCCTATAAATCTATTGAAGCTTGGTGTATCTATGGTTCAGATTGGAGAAAAAGATCAAGGTTGTAAAATGATAAATGGCGTTGAAAAACAATATCCAGAAGCAAATCAATCTGTGATCCAAAAGGCTAAATATGAATCTCAGAAATTCGAATGCAAAAACCAAAATTCCTAAACTTCTAAAAGATAAATTAGAAAATAACAGAATTTTTAAAATTTTAAAAAAATTTGAAAAATCACTTAAAATTGAAGAAGATTTCGTAGTTGCTGTATCTGGTGGTCCTGATAGCCTGGCACTTGCATTTTTGTCTAAAATATATGCAATTAAAAAAAATCTAAAAGTAAAATTTTTTATAATAAATCATCAATTAAGAAATAATTCAACGATTGAGGCAAAAACAGTAAAAAGAGTTTTAAATCAAAATCTTATCAAGGCAGAAATCTTATCTTGGAGAGGAAAAAAACCATTAAAAAATATTCAAGCTAATGCGAGAAATAAAAGATATGAATTGCTATTCGAACAATGCAACAAACTCAATATAAATAATATCCTTTTGGGGCATCATCAAGATGATTACATAGAAAACTTTTTTATAAGAATATTAAGAGGCAGCGGTTTAAAAGGGCTTGTGTCATTAGATAAAAAAAATAAGATTGAGAAAATAAATTTGTTTAGACCTTTGTTAGATTTCAAAAAAGAAGACTTAATTTTTCTATCAAAAAACGTGTTTAATTTCTATGTAAATGATCCATCAAATGATAATGAGAAATTTCAAAGAATTATGATCAGAAAATTAATTAAAAAACTTAAAGATGAAGGATTAAATAAGAAAAAATTTATCCAAACAATGAAAAATTTAAAACATTCAGATAATACTATTAATTTTTACGTAAAGGAAAATTTAAAAAAAAATGCGATGATCTTAGGCAAAAATAACAAGTTCATTCTTAATAAAAACTTTTTTCAGCAGCCTCATGAAGTTACTTTTAGGTGTTTATCAGAATTGATTAGGCTAACCGGTGAAAAATATTATGCTGTTAGAGGAAGAAAATTAGATAAAATTTTAAGAAATATTGAAAAGAACATATTATTCAAAACAACGCTGGGTGGTTGTATTATTGAAAAGGTAAATCAGTCAATAATCATCTCTAAAGAGCGATAATAATGCGACAATATCCAAAATTGCCACTTGTTAATTTTATAATAATTCTTATTTTATAAGTATGAATATAAAAAATTTAGCAATGTGGGCAATAATAGTTTTTCTAACTATTGGACTGTATAATATGTTTAAAAATCCTCAATCAAATATAAAGGGAGGAAATCAGGTTATATTTTCAGAATTTTTAACCTCCGTAGACAATGGAGAGGTTGTTAAAGTTGAAATTCAAGGAAACAACATTAAAGGTACATATTCTAATGGTAACAGTTTTACCACATATTCACCTAACGATCCAAATTTAATTGAAAAACTTTCAGATAAAGGTGTAAGTATTTCAGCTGCACCAATCGATGAGAAGATGCCGTCGTTGTTTGGAGTTTTATTATCCTGGTTCCCAATGTTATTATTAATTGCAGTTTGGATTTTTTTCATGCGACAAATGCAAGGTGGCAAGGGTGGTGCGATGGGCTTTGGAAGATCAAAAGCTAAAATGATGAATGAACTTAAAGGAAAGGTTACATTCAACGATGTGGCTGGTGTTGAGGAAGCTAAGGAGGAAGTTGAGGAGATTGTTGAATTTTTAAAAGACCCAAAAAAATTTAGTCGATTAGGTGGAAAGATTCCACGTGGAGCATTGTTGGTTGGTCCTCCCGGCACTGGGAAAACTTTGTTAGCTAGAGCTATTGCTGGAGAAGCTGGAGTGCCATTTTTTACAATATCTGGATCTGATTTTGTTGAAATGTTTGTAGGTGTTGGTGCATCTAGAGTAAGAGATATGTTTGAACAAGGAAAAAAAAATTCCCCTTGTATAATTTTTATTGATGAGATTGATGCAGTTGGAAGAAGTAGAGGAGCTGGATTGGGTGGTGGAAATGATGAAAGAGAACAGACTTTAAATCAATTGCTTGTTGAGATGGACGGATTTGAAACTAATGAAGGAGTCATTATAATTGCTGCTACCAACAGACCTGATGTTCTAGACCCTGCTCTATTAAGACCTGGTAGATTTGACAGACAAGTAGTTGTTTCCAACCCTGATATAATAGGAAGAGAAAAAATATTAAAAGTGCATGTTAAAAAAATTAAAATGGCGCCTGATGTAAATTTGAGAACTGTTGCTAGAGGAACTCCAGGATTTTCAGGAGCGGATCTGGCAAATTTAGTAAACGAGTCAGCATTGCTTGCAGCTAGAAAAAATAAAAGAATCGTTACATTGACTGAATTCGAGGAAGCCAAAGATAAAGTGATGATGGGAGCTGAAAGAAGATCAATGGTTATGACCGAAGATGAAAAAAAATTGACTGCATATCATGAGGGTGGTCATGCTCTAGTATCTTTTAATATGCCAAGTTATGATCCAATCCATAAGGCCACGATAATCCCTAGAGGGAGAGCTTTAGGCATGGTTATGAATTTACCAGAGAGAGATAAGCATGGTCATTCAATTAAATATTTAAAAGCTAGATTGGCTGTGTGTTTTGGTGGTAGAGTTGCAGAAGAAGTAATTTTTGGAAAAGACAATATATCAACTGGGGCAGGTGGAGGAAGTGGATCAGATATTAATCAAGCTACACAGCTTGCAAGAGCTATGGTTACAAAGTACGGTATGAGTGAAGAAATGGGCCCAGTAGAATATGGAGAAAATCAAGAGGAAGTTTTTTTAGGAAGATCAGTAACGCAAACACAATCAGTTTCAGAGGAAGTTGCACAGAAGATAGATAAAGAAATCAGAAAGTTAGTGGATGAGGGCTATAATAAAGCTAAACAGATATTAACAGAAAAAATTGATGATTTACATAAAATTGCAAAAGCACTTATAACTTATGAAACTTTAACTGGTGAAGAAATTGAAAATATAATTAATAAGAATGTATATCCAGCAGACAAAGAGGATATTAAAGTTGAAGATGATAAAAGTTCTGCTATGGGCGCAATGGGACTTAAACCTAAAATTGTTCATTAATTTTAATGCCTAGATATTACACTAGAGCGTGTAATTTCTATTATGGTTCTAAATCGAAATTTCTTGTAGAAAAAAAAAAGGCTTTGCCGCTCCATGGCAACAATGACTTGTCTTTTGATAAGGTCGAAATAATTTCAAGGAAAACTATAAAAAAGATATCTATTAAAAGAATTAAAGATTTACCTGCTCAAATTAAAAAGACTATAAAAAAAGATATTAAACTTATTACAAAACCAAAAAAAAATTTTAAAAATTTAAATTTTAAAAATATACCAAATATTATGGGTATTTTAAATATTACACCTGATAGTTTTTCTGATGGCGGAAAATACAATCATGGTGATTTAGCAATAAAACAATTAAATTATCTTTTTAAGAAGGGTGCTCATTTGGTTGATATTGGTGGTGAATCTACTAGACCTGGCTCAAAGAGTGTAAGCTCAAAAATTGAATGGAATAGAATAAAAAATATTTTAAAAAAGATTGATAAAAAAAAGATGATATCTCTTGATACTAGAAAATCAGATATTATGGAAAAAGGAATAAAACTAGGAGTAAAATTAATTAATGATGTTTCGGGGTTAAGTTATGATAAAAACTCGATTTACATTCTTAAAAAATACAAAACACCTTTCGTTTTACAACACTCGCTAGGAAATCCTGATGTAATGCAAAATAATCCTAAATATAAAAATGTTTTACTAGATATCTACGATTTTTTTGAAAAAAAAATAAAATTCTTAAGAAAAAATGGCATTAATCATAATAATATTATTTTAGATCCAGGAATAGGTTTTGGAAAAAATTTGAAACATAATATGAAAATAATAAAGAATATATCAATTTACCATTCATTGGGATTGCCTATATTACTAGGAATATCTAGAAAAAAATTTATAAAAGAATTATCATTAAGTAATGATAGTTCATCAAGAATAGGAGGCACTATTAGTTCGAGTATTTTTGCAATAATGCAAGGTATTCAAGTATTAAGAGTTCACGATGTTAATGAAATCAACCAAAGCATTAAGGTTTTTAAGAAACTAATTAAGTAATAATGAAGTATTTTGGCACAGATGGAATTAGAGGACATGTTAATAGTAAAAATATTAATGGTAACATGTTTTTTAAGTTTGGACTAGCAGCAGGAAAATATTTTACAAACCTTAAGAAAAAAAAACAAACCGCTATAATTGCTAAAGATACCCGCCTTTCTGGCTATGCTCTTGAGCCTGCAATAGTGTCTGGTTTAGCATCTGCTGGAATGCATGTTTATACTTTGGGACCACTACCTACTAATGGTCTTGCAATGTTAACAAAATCAATGAATGCAAATCTTGGTATTATGATTACAGCATCACACAATTCATTTTATGATAATGGTTTAAAATTATTTGGCCCTGATGGATTAAAATTATCAGACAAGATTCAAAAAAAAATTGAAAACTTGATAGATATAAAAGTAGATAGTCATTTTTCTAATCCAAAACTTTTAGGTAGAGTTAAAAGGCTCGAAACAGGAAATGATGAATATCTTAAAATTCTTAAAAAAAAAATTCCAAGAAATTTTAAACTTAAAAATATGAAAATTGTGTTAGATTGTGCTAATGGAGCTGGATATAAATCTGCTCCTAAAATGATTAAGTCTCTTGGTGCAAAATTAATAGTAATTGGCAACAAACCAAATGGTTTTAATATAAACGAAAATTGTGGATCTACTTTTCCAAATAAAATTCAAAAAACAGTTAAAAAACACAATGCTGATTTAGGCATTTCACTAGATGGTGATGCAGACAGAGTGATAATGTGCGATGAAAAGGGTTCAATAATTGATGGAGATCAAATTATAGCTGCTTTAGCAATTCAATGGAATAAAAAAAAAATTTTAAAGGGTGGTGTGGTTGGCACTTTGATGTCTAATTATGGACTAGAAAAATTTTTTATAAGAAAAAAAATTAAGTTTTTAAGAGCAAAAGTTGGTGACAGATATGTAAAAGAAATTATGCAAAAGAAAAAATTTAATTTAGGTGGCGAGCAATCAGGACATATTATTCTTGGAAAATTTGCAACAACTGGTGACGGTCTATTGGTTGCTTTAGAAGTTATTCAGGCTTTAAATAAAAAAACAAAAGCAAGTAATTTTTTTAACGTATTTGAAAAAACACCACAAATATTAAAAAATATAAAGATCAAAAATGATAATATTCTTAAAAAGTCATCTGTAAAAAGTTCAATAAAAATTGCGAAAAAATTGATTATAAATCAGGGTAGAATTTTAGTTAGAAAATCTGGAACAGAGGCAAAAATAAGAATAATGGGTGAAAGTAATAATAAAGAATTGCTAAAAAAATGTATAAGAATTATCACCAAAACTATTAAATAAATTGAAACCTAAATCTAAAATTTTAATTATCGCAGGTTCAGACTCATCTGGTGGTGCTGGTATTCAAGCCGATATAAAGACAATAACAAGCCTTGGGTCATATGCTATGACCGCTGTAACTGCTGTAACGGTACAAAACACTAAAGGGGTAAAATCTGTAATACCTATCTCTGCTAACGAAATAAAAAACCAAATTATTTTTACTGCTAATGATATTAGACCTGATGCTATTAAAATTGGCATGCTTCATTCATCAGATGTAGTTAAAAAAGTAATCGAGTCACTTAAAGAAATAAAAATAAAAAAGATAATTTTAGATCCTGTAATGACTGCAAAAGGTGGAGCAAAATTAATTAATAATCAAGCAATTCAAATTTTAAAGAAAAAATTAATAAAAAATGTTTCTTTAATTACACCCAATATTCCTGAAGCTGAAATTTTAACAGATATAAAGATTAAGAATAAAGAAGATATGATATTTGCAGCAACTCGATTGATTAATCTTGGGGCTAAAAATGTGCTAATTAAAGGTGGACATTTTAAATCAAAAAAAGTTGAAGATATTTTTTTAAATAAGTCGGATCTTACAGTTTTTAAAAGTTCAAGACATAATACTAAAAACACTCATGGCACGGGATGCACTTTGTCTAGTGCAATAACAACTTTTTTTTCATGTGGAAAAAGTATTAAGAAAGCTTGTGACTTAGGAATTAAGTATGTAAATTCAGCAATATTAACCAACCCAAATTATGGAAAAGGTCATGGACCAGTAAATCACCTTAATGCAATGAAAATAAATAAAAGATTTAAATAATGAAAAATATTGTTGTTGTTGGCTCTCAATGGGGAGATGAAGGAAAAGGTAAAATAGTAGATTGGCTATCCGAGCAGGCCGATGTTGTTGTAAGATTTCAAGGTGGTCATAACGCTGGTCATACTTTAGTGATAGATGGAATTACATATAAACTTCGGTTACTTCCATCTGGTATAGTAAGAAAAAATAAGATTTCAATCATTGGCAATGGTGTAGTTGTTGACCCATGGGCTCTACTTGAGGAAATCAATGAGATTAAATCAAAAGGTGTACAAGTAGATATCAAAAATTTTATTATTTCTGAGTCTGCAAACTTAATATTGCCATTTCATAGAGAAATGGATGAAATTAGAGAAGATGCTGCAGGAACAGGTAAAATAGGAACAACAAGAAGGGGTATTGGACCTGCCTACGAAGACAAAGTAGGAAGAAGATCAATAAGAGTTATGGATTTAAGATCAGAAAAAAATCTTGAACAAAGGCTCGAGTCAGTTTTATCACACCACAATGCTATTAGAAAGGGATTAGGTAAAAAGATTTTTAAAAAAGATCAACTTAAAAAAGAACTGTTAAAGATAGCCCCTGAAATTCTCAAATTTTCTCAACCAGTATGGTTAAAAATTGATGAGTTCAAAAGAAAAAAAAAGAAAATATTATTTGAGGGTGCCCAAGGAATTTTATTGGATGTAGATCATGGTACTTATCCATTTGTTACTTCATCAAATACTGTCGCTTCAAGTGCAGCGACTGGAACTGGTTGTGGGCCAAATTCTATTAATTATGTTTTAGGAATAACAAAAGCATACACAACAAGAGTAGGCGAAGGACCCTTTCCAACTGAACTTAATGATAATATAGGTGAATTGCTTGGTAATAGAGGTAAGGAATTTGGAACTGTGACTAGTCGAAAAAGAAGGTGTGGCTGGTTTGACGGAGTTTTAGTAAAACAAACAATTAAAATTTCAGGAATTGATGGAATCGCATTAACAAAATTGGATGTTCTAGATGAACTGGATGAAATTAAGATGTGTATTCAATACGAACTATACGGTAAAAAAATTGATTACTTACCAGCTGCAGTGGAAGATCAATTGAGGATCAAACCTGTTTATAAAAACTTCCCTGGTTGGAAAACTTCTACTAAAGGAATTAAAAATATAGAAGAACTTCCAGAAAATGCAAAAAATTACATTTATGCTGTTGAAGATTTTATTGAAACAAAAATATCAAGTATTTCCACAAGTCCTGAAAGAGAAGACACTATATTAATTGAAAATCCTTTTGAAGTTTAATTTGCTGGGAGTAAATTTTTAGATTTAGCTAGTAACAACATTTGTTTTTGTAATTTTTCAAATGCTTTGTTTTCAATTTGTCTAACTCTTTCTCGACTGATTTTATATTTCTTACTTAAATTCTCAAGAGTATCTGGATTATCAATTAATCTTCTTGAGTATAAAATTTCTTTCTCTCTTTCATTTAAGATTTGAATAGAATCTTTTAATAAATCTTTTCTTTGTTCCATTTCTTCTTTATGAGCAAATTTAAGGTCATGGTCTAATTCTTTATCAATTAACCAGTCTTGCCACTCATCACCATCCTCACCCACTTGAGCATTCAATGAGAATTCTTTACCTGACAATCTTCTATTCATTGAAACAACTTCTTCTTTACTGACATCAAGTTTATTAGCTATTTCATTTACATGTTCATTTCTTAAATCACCCTCAGTTCTAGGAGCTATTTGGTTTTTTAATTTTTTTAAGTTAAAGAATAATTTTTTTTGAGCTGCTGTTGTTCCTATTTTTACTAAACTCCATGATCTTAAAATATATTCTTGTATTGATGCTTTAATCCACCACATAGCATAAGTTGCTAGTCTAAAACCTTTTTCTGGTTCAAATTTTTTTACAGCTTGCATTAAACCTACATTTCCCTCTGAGATCATTTCATTAACTGGTAAACCATATCCTTTATATCCCATAGCAATTTTCGCAACCAATCTCAGATGACTTGTAACTAGTTTTTCAGCAGCCTTAACATTCCCATTTGTTCTCCAATTTTTTGCAAGCATATATTCCTCCTCAGCTTCTAGCATTGGAAATTTTTTGATTTGCTCCAGATATGTAGATAGACCACCCTCATTACTCAGAATTGGAAGATTATTGTTTATAGTTGTATTCATAATGAGTTTATCTAATTAATATTTTATTTTTTTCAATATTTTATTTACCTGTATTTCTTAGCATTTTTAAAATTATTTCAAGTTCTTGTGGCAAAATTGCGTTAAATATCATTTCTTTATTTTTTTTAGGATGGATAAAGCCAATCGTTTTAGCATGAAGAAACTGTCTATTAAGATTAATAAGATTTTTTTCTAGTAATGGATCAATATTTGTAATTTTCTTAAATTTTTTTTTATACTTATCATCACCAACAATACTATTACCTAAATAATTCATATGAACTCTAATCTGATGAGTCCTTCCAGTTTCTAATTCACATTCCAATAAACTTAAAGTCGGAGTATTTTGGTTTTCAAAAATTTCTAATGTTTTGTAATTTGTGATTGCTTTTTTGCCCTTTGTCTTGCTAACTTCCATCATTTGTCTATTTTTAGAACTTCTAGTAATAAGGGTTTCAATTTTTCCTTTCGAAGGTCTTACTTTTCCCCAGATTAGTAATTGATAAATTCTTTTGATGGAATGCTTACTGAATTGGACTGAGAGATGTTCATGAGTTTGATTATTTTTTGCAATTACAACTAAACCGGAAGTATTTTTATCTATTCTATGAACTATACCTGGCCTTAACTTGTCTCCTATATTTGATAAAGAATTTTTATCATAATTCATCAATGCATTAACAATTGTATTATCAAAATTTCCTGCACCAGGATGCATTACAATTCCTGCTGGCTTATTTATTATAATTAAATCTTCATCTTCATAGATAATATCTAATTTGTATTTATAAGGTTTAAGAGAAGCTTTTTTTGCCTCTGGAATTATTAATTCCAAAATATCGCCTGTAGAGACTTTTTTTGAAGGGTCTTCCAAAGTATTATTATTTAATTTTAACTTTTTATCTAAAATCAAATTTTTAATCCTAGTTCTACTAATTTCATTTTCTTTTTTGTTGATAAAAACATCAACACGAAGGTTTTTTTCATTATCTTTAACAATCAAATTTATTTTTTTTTTCATAAAATGTTATATTAATATTATATGCGCTTGTAGCTCAACTGGATAGAGCGCCTGACTTCGGATCAGGAGGTTCTGGGTTCGACTCCTAGCAGGCGCACCATCATTCACCCATATTTATTAAAGTTCCTTTAATTCGTGCTTTTAAGAATGAGAAATAAAATAAACCAATACCAAAAAATAAATAAATTAAATTTAAAAGATATGCTTGTTTTAAATTTTCATAGTTTATAAAACCATTTAATAAAATGTTTCTTGTTTCGTCAAAAATATAAACTAACGGTAAACCTTTGGCAATTATCTGAAAAAAATTAGGGAGAATTTCTATTGGATAATATATACAACCTAAAGGAGCTAATAAAAATAGAGACGACCAAGCAATATTTTCAAAAGATGGACCAAATCTTAAAAGACCAGCACTGACAAATAATCCTAAAGTTATTCCAAAAATGTATAAACTTAAAAATAGCAGAAGTAGAGGAAAACCTAATTTTAGAATTGAAACACCAAATAATGGTGAAGTTAAAATAATTGCTGGCACTAGTCCTATAAGTGTTCTGATTAAAGCTGTAAAAATTAAAGCTATAACTATTTCTTTTATTTTGAGTGGAGCTATAAATAAGTTAGTGAAGTTTCTACTCCATATTTCCTCTAAAAATAACATATTAAAACTTATGCTTGATCTAAATAGAATATCATAAAGAATTGCACATGTAAGAATTACACCAATAGTATTATTGTAATAATCACTGTAAATCGAAAAAAATTTTGAAATAAAACCCCAAAGAATTATTTGTATTGTTGGCCAATATATAAGATCCAAAATTCTTGGTAAAGAACTCTTGATAAGAAAAAAATGCCTTAAAAAAAGGCCATACATTTTATTTAGATTCATATTCTTCCCTTGTAAGTTTTAAAAATACTTCTTCTAAATTTTTTCTCCCATGTTTTTTTATAAGTTCCTTAGGACTATCTTGATCAATAATGACTCCATTTTTCATCATGAGAACAGAAGAGCATAATCTTTCTACTTCTGTCATGTTATGTGAGGCTAACAAAATCGAAGCTTTTTTATCTTTCTGATAATTTTCTAAAAAACTTCTTACGAAGTCTCCTGTTTCAGGATCGAGAGATGCAGTTGGTTCATCAAGAAGCAATACAGATGGATCATTAATTATTGATTTAGCAAGGCTTACTCTATTTTTTTGTCCCGACGAGAGCTCACCGGTAACTCTATCTATAATTTCGTTAAGCCTTAATTTTTCTACAAGATACTTAATTTTTGTCTTAAGATTTTTTACATCATATAGCCTTCCATATATTTCTAGATTTTGACGAACAGTTAGTTTTTTTGGTAATTCTATGTAAGGTGAAATAAAATTTAAGTTATTTAACAAATCAACTCTTTTAATTTCAACCTCACTTCCATTAATTAGCACTTTACCTTTTGAGGGTTTTAACAATCCTAAGATCATTCCAATTGTAGTAGTTTTACCACAACCATTTGGACCAAGAATTCCAATGATTTCATTTTTATTAATTTTGAAAGAAATATTTTTTACAGCTTCTTTGTTATTATAGACTTTAGATAATTTAATTACTTCTAATGGAGTGTTCATTAAAATTTCGAAGCCCTAATTAATCTGTCATTAATTGTTTTGCCCAAACCTTTATTTGGTATTTTACAAACAGCAATAGATTTATAGTTATTTTTTTTTATTTTCCTCAACGTGCTATACAAATTTTTTGCTGCTTCTCTTAAATTACCGTTCTGAGATAGAAAATAATAATTAGGTTTGCTAATTTTCATTTTTTTTATGAGTATGTAAGCTTCATCTTTTTTAATTTTTTTTACATTTAGTCTTATTGGAATACCTGGTGAATAATGGAGTTTAAATTGACCAGGAGAAAAAATTTTTAAAGGATTATTATTTATTATAATCTTTTTATTTAAAACTCTTTGAATAGATGAAATTTCTAGACCACCTAATCTTAATATTTTAGGTTTATTTCTGATATCAATTATTGTTGACTCAAGTCCAATAGAAGATTTTCCACCTTCAAGCACAAATCTAATTTTTTTTCCAAAATCCTCTTTGACGTGATCAGAGCTGACTGCACTGACTTTAGATGATAAGTTAGCACTAGGAGCTGCTAGCGGAAAATTTAGTCTTTTTAATAAACTTCTAGTAATAGGATGTTTTGGAAATCTTACAGCTAAAGTTTTTTTGTTATTAGTAGCAATTTTAGAAATTTTTGAGTTTTTCTTTAAATCTAAAACAAATGTAATAGGTCCAGGACAAAACTTTTTATACAACTTGATAAAATCATTATTGATAATGCAATCTTTTTTCAAAATTTGAGAGTCGAGATAGTGGATAATAAGAGGATTATTTTTTGGTCTTTTTTTTAGTTTATATATTTTTTTACAAGCTCGATCGGAATAAGCATTGCCAGCCAATCCATAAACAGTTTCAGTTGGTATAGCTATACAGTCGCTCATATTTAGTATTTTTTCAGCTTTTTTAATATTTGAAAGATTGTTTTTCATATAATAATACAAACTAATATATGAAAGATAAAAATTTACCAAACGATTATAATTCTCTTTCATTGGAGGAATTAACTGGTGTGGCAAATAAGATGGTTGAGGATCTAGAAAGTCAAAAAGATTTAGAGAGTTCAATAGAAAAATATCAAAAATTGATAAAATTAAATAACATAATTGAAAAAAAATTTCAAAAAAACGTAAAAACTATTAATGAAAAAACGAAAGAAAATATTGCAAAAATAATTTCAAAAAAAAATGAAAAAAGAATTAAATAAGATTGCAAAAGACACAAATTTATTTTTAAAAAGTTTTATTAAAAAACAAAGAAAATCAAAACTGATTGTCCCTATGCAATATGGATTATTTTCAGGGGGTAAGAAAATAAGATCAAAAATCTTAATTGATATTGGTTCATTATTTAAAATAAATTATAAGTCTTTAATTATAATTGGATCTGCAGTTGAATGCATTCATGCTTATTCATTAATACATGATGATTTACCTTGTATGGACAATGACTCAATTAGAAGAGGAAAAGCAGCAACACATATCAAGTTTGGTGAGTCAACTGCTGTATTAGCTGGCAACTCACTTTTAACAATGGCTTTTGAAATTTTAAGTCATAAGGATTTAAATGTTTCTGAAAAGATTAAACTAAATTTAATAAATAAAATTTCTGAAACCTCGGGACATCTTGGTATAGCTGGAGGTCAATATTTAGATTTGAGTTATGAGCGTAAAAAAGTTTCAAAAAAAAAAGTTGTTGAAATGGAAATAAAAAAAACAGGAAAACTTTTTAGTTTTTGTTGTGCAACGCCGCTAATTTTAAAGAAAAAAAATAAAACTGAAATTAAAAAATTTGAAAATATTGGTGCTGATATTGGATTATTATTTCAGATTGCTGATGATTTAATTGACCATAAAGGTGATTTATTAAATGCCGGTAAAAAAACAGGAAAAGATAAAAAAAAAGGAAAAGCAACTCTAATTAGTTTACTAGGATATAAAAATACTATTAAATATGCAAATGAATTAATTTTTAGAATAAATAATAAATTAAAAAAATATGGTCCAAAATCAAAAAATTTGTCTATAACGTTAAACTATATTTTAAATAGAAAAAAATGAAAAAAAAATACGAATTCTTAGATCAAATAAATTTTCCTTCTGACTTAAAGAAAGTACCTGAAACACAATTACAAAAAGTAGCTGATGAGTTGAGAGAAGAGATGATAGATGCAGTATCGGTCACAGGTGGCCATTTAGGAGCAAGCTTAGGTGTTGTTGAATTAAGTGTAGCTCTTCATTATATTTTCAACACACCTAAAGATAAATTAATTTGGGACGTAGGTCATCAATGCTATCCTCATAAAATTTTAACAGGAAGAAGAGATAGAATAAGAACTTTAAGACAAGGCAAAGGTCTTTCTGGTTTTACAAAAAGATCGGAAAGCGAATATGATACTTTTGGAGCAGCGCATAGTTCAACTTCAATATCTTCTGCTTTAGGTATAGCTGAAGCTAATAAACTTTCTAATAAATCAGATAACGTTGTAGCTGTAATAGGTGATGGCGCAATTAGTGCGGGTATGGCCTATGAAGCAATGAATAATGCAGGTGCTTCAAAAACAAAAATGATAGTAATATTAAATGATAATGACATGTCAATCGCTAGGCCAGTTGGAGCTATGGGCACTTATTTGGCTAAAATTTTTTCAGGTAAAGTCTATTTTAGTTTAAGAGAAACAATTAAATTAATTACTTCTGCATTTTCAAAAAGATTTAGCGCGAAAGCTGGTAAAGCAGAGGATTTATTAAGGTCAGCTGTTACTGGAGGAACATTATTTAGTTCTTTAGGATTTTATTATATAGGTCCTATAGATGGACATGACTTGAATACTTTAGTTCCAATTTTAAAGAATGCTAGAGACTCAAAACACGAGGGCCCAATTTTAATTCATATTAAAACAAAAAAAGGGAAAGGGTATTCGTTTGCTGAATTAGCAAAAGATAATTATCATGGAGTTTCGAAATTTAACGTACAAACTGGTGAACAGGTTAAAAGTAAAAATAATTTACCCTCCTACACTAAAGTATTCGCTAACACTTTGATAAAACATGCTAAAAAAGATAGTAAAATTGTTGCTATTACAGCTGCCATGCCTGATGGAACAGGATTAGATATATTTCGTAAAGAATTTCCTGAAAGAACATTTGATGTAGGTATTGCTGAGCAACATGCTGTGACATTTGCAGCTGGTCTGACTACTGAAAATTATAAGCCTTACGCTGCAATTTATTCAACATTTTTACAGAGAGCGTATGATCAGGTAGTACACGATGTAGCTATACAAAGCCTGCCAGTTAGATTTGCAATAGATAGAGCCGGGCTAGTTGGCGCTGATGGGCCTACACATGCTGGAAGTTATGACATAACTTACTTATCAACATTACCAAACTTTGTAGTAATGGCTGCTAGTGATGAGGCAGAATTAGTAAGAATGATTAATACGTCGACAGAAATTAATGATAGACCTTGTGCTTTTAGATATCCTAGGGGCACTGGGGTTGGATCAATTTTACCCTCTATTGATGAAAAGATTGAAATTGGGAAATCAAGAATTATTCAAGAAGGAAAAAAATTAGCCATTTTAAATTTTGGTGCTAGGCTAAATGAAACTATTAAAGCGGCTGAAAATTTAAAAAAAAAGGGGATTAATATAACGATAGTAGATGCAAGGTTTGCAAAACCTTTAGACGAAAATTTAATATGGCAATTAGCTACTACACATGAATGTATTTTGACTATAGAAGAAGGTTCCATTGGTGGATTTGGGTCTCACGTTATAGATTTTTTAACAAAAAAAGGTCTTATGGATACTAATTTAAAGTTTAGATCAATGATTTTACCAGATTTTTTTATTGATCAGGATACACCAGATAATATGTATAAGATTGCAAACCTAGACTCTAATTCGATAGAAGAAAAAGTTTTAGATGTATTAAATTCAAACATTGTTTTACAAAAGCAAAATAATTAAAATTTAACTACATTGCGCTTTGTTCATTAAATAATGATCTAATAATACACATGAAAGCATTGCCTCACCGATCGGTACTGCTCTAATGCCGACACAAGGATCATGCCTCCCTTTAACAGATATGGTTGTATTTTTACCAAATTTCGTAATTGTTTTTCTACTTTTTAATATTGATGATGTTGGCTTAACTGCAAATGATATAATTATTTCTTGTCCAGAAGAAATTCCACCAAGTATTCCTCCTGAGTTATTTGTTTTAAATTTTGTATTTTTTCTATTCTGAGAAATTTCATCAGAATTTTCTTCACCTGACAATTGTGCTGAATTCATTCCTGATCCAATATTCACTCCTTTAACAGCATTAATACTCATCATCGCAGAAGCTATATCAGAGTCTAATTTCGAATATATTGGTGCCCCCAAACCTGCTGGAACACCATTTGCTCTAACTTCAATGATTGCACCACAAGAAGATCCAGCTTTTCTGATACTTAAAAGATATTTTTCCCATATTTTAATCATCGATTTATCTGGACAAAAAAATGGATTTTTATGAATAACCTTTTCATTCCATTTTTTTGTATCGCAACCCAAAATGCCAAGTTGTGTAACAGCTGCAGAAATTTTAAATTTTTTACCCAATTTATTTTCTAAAACTTTTTTTGCTATCGCACCTGCGGCTACTCTTGCAGCCGTCTCTCTTGCTGATGATCTTCCTCCACCTCTATAATCTCTAATTCCATATTTTTTAAAATAGGTGAAATCAGCATGACCAGGTCTAAATTTATCTTTAATATTTTCATAATCCTTGGATCTCACATCTTCATTATAAATTATTAGTGAAATTGGTGTACCGGTTGTTTTTCCTTCAAATAATCCAGAAAGAATGTGAACTTTATCACTCTCTTTTCTCTGAGTTGTGAACTTTGATTGGCCTGGTTTTCTTTTATCTAATTCTTTTTGAATATCTTGTTCTTTTAGCTGAATTAATGGGGGACAACCATCTATTATACAACCAATAGCTAGCCCATGAGACTCTCCCCATGTAGTGAAACGAAAAAACTTTCCAAAAGTATTAAATGACATTATTTATATTGTATAGATTATTTTGTTTAAATTATGAATCAAAAAAACTCATTAGGCCTTAATAAATGCTTTTTAGATCTTGATGATCCATTTGAATTATTTGAAAAATGGTTTGATGAAGCTAAAAAGAAAGAGATTAATGATCCTAACGCTTTAGCTTTAGGAACAGCCAGCAAGACTGGCATTCCATCTGTAAGAATGGTTCTTTTGAAAGGTTTTGATAAAAATGGATTTGTTTTTTATACGAATTTAAATAGCCAAAAAGGAAATGAATTAAAAGATAATCCAAATGCAACAATGTGTTTTCATTGGAAAAGTTTATTAAGACAAATAAGAATTGTTGGTACTTTAAAGCTGGTTAACCATAAAACAGCAGATGATTATTATAATACTAGAGCTTACGAAAGTAGAATAGGAGCGTGGGCATCTAAACAAAGTAGTATTTTAAAAAGCAGAAAAGAACTTTTAGATTGTATGGAAAGTTTTAAAAAAAAATATAATGATAAGAATAGTGTGCCGAGACCTGATCACTGGTCTGGTTGGAATTTAAAACCATCAAGTATTGAATTTTGGTTAGATGGAGATAACAGAATACATGAAAGATTAAAATATACTTTGAATGAAAATAACAATTGGGTCAAAAATCTTTTAAGTCCTTAAAAGTTCCTTGATAAACTAAAAGAGGTTAAATTTTCAAGAATACTTTTTTCCTCACAATCACTAAAAACAGATAGAGAGTTGGAGGCCAGGTTAATATAATGTTGAGCTTTTTGATAACATGCATTGATTATATTATATCTCTTTATTAGTGATAAAGAATAATCTAAATTTTTTTCATCTCTGATACTTTTAGAAAAAATATCTTTTAATTTTTTCTTTTCCTCAGTATTTGCTTTTTGAAATAATAAGATTATAGGAAGTGTAACTTTTCCCTCATAAAAATCTTTACCAATTTTTTTTCCAAATAACTTTAATTCTGAATTATAGTCTAAAGTATCATCAGCTATTTGAAAAGTTAAACCAAGGTTTCTACCATAAAACTCTAAAGCTTCTTTCTCTTTATTGTTCTTATCAGATAAAATTGCTCCAACTTTTGTTGATGCTGCAAATAATTCTGCAGTCTTAGCAGATATAATTTTAAGGTACGTTTCCTCTAACATATCAACTTCACCTCGGTGCTGAAGTTGTAACACTTCTCCTTGAGCAATTTTTGAGGATGTTGACGATAGTAATCTTAAAACTTCTAAGTTTCCATCTTCTACCATCATTTCAAAACATCTGCTTAGTAAATAATCTCCAACTAATATAGACGAATGATTATCCCAAATTTTATTTAAAGTTTTTTTTCCTCGTCTAATAGCGCCATTATCTATTACATCATCGTGCATTAAAGTTGCAGAATGGATTAATTCAACGCAGGCTGCTAAATTTATATCTCTTGTACCTTTTGAGTAATTGCATAATTTTGCAGAACCTAAAGTAAGTAAGGCTCTTAATCTTTTACCACCAGTATCAAGGTGGTAGTCAGTCATTTTTTTAACTAATTCAACATCGCTTGATAATTTTGTTTTAATCTTCTCCTCAACTAATAATAATCTGTTCTCAACTGAGTCTTTAAGTTGAAAATAAGAATTATTTATTTGATTTTTGAGCTGTATTACAGTTCCCATATATGTGAACAAATTAGTATAATAAGTTTATATTTATTACTTATCAATTGACGCACCTTAATCTTCAATTATAAGGTGTCTTTATATTCAATTAAAAATTCTATAAAGATTAAAGATGTTCTCCTTTTTAAAAAAGAAAAAAATTGTTCCTCACATCAAATTAAGTGGAGTTATTGGAAATGTAGGAAAGTTCAAGCAAGGAATAGATTTTTCAGGTCAAGAAGATATTATTTCTAAAGCTTTTGCGTTAAAAAAAGCGCCATGTGTTGCAATTACAATCAATTCTCCTGGAGGGTCTCCAGTTCAATCTCATTTGATTTACAATTTTATAAGGCAGCAAGCTAAAAAAAATAAGAAAAAAGTAATAGTTTTTGCTGAAGATGTAGCAGCTTCAGGGGGTTATCTAATTGCTTGTGCTGGAGATGAGGTATATGCAAATTCAAGCTCTATTATTGGTTCTATCGGAGTTATTTATTCTTCTTTTGGTTTTACTGAGTTGATAAAGAAGATTGGTGTTGAAAGAAGAGTCCATACCGCCGGCAAAAACAAAAGTACACTAGACCCTTTTCAAGAAGAAAAAAAAGAGGATATAGAAAGACTAAAAAATATTCAGCTGGATTTGCATAAAGATTTTATAGATGTTGTTGAAAAGAGCAGAGGCTCTAAATTAAAAAAAAATGAAGAAGAATTATTTTCAGGAGAGTTTTGGTCAGGTAGAAAAGCAAAAGATCTTGGTTTAATTGATGGAGTTGGAGACGCCAATCAAATATTAAGAGAAAAATTTGGAGAAGATGTAGTAATCAAAAAATTTGAAAAATCAAAAAGCTGGTTAAGTAAAAAATTATCATCATCGAATGATCATGTTGATCAGCTTGTAAATTTATTGGATGAAAAATCTGTCTGGCAAAGATATGGCCTCTAAAAAAAATAAAAAAATACTTAAGTTTCAAACTTTTCAAGATACAATTCTTAATTTACAAAAATTTTGGAGTAAACATGGTTGTGTAATTTTACAACCTTATGATGTGGAAGTTGGAGCAGGAACATTTCATCCAGCAACTACATTAAGATCTCTTGGATCCAAACCATGGAAAGCAGCGTATGTTCAACCATCAAGAAGGCCTACCGATGGAAGATATGGGGATAATCCTAATAGACTTCAACATTATTATCAATTTCAAGTTATAGTAAAACCCTCTCCTTCTAATATAAAAAAACTTTATCTAAACAGTTTATCAGTAATTGGTATTAATCATAAAGATCATGATATTAGATTTGTTGAAGATGATTGGGAAAGTCCTACTCTTGGTGCTGCTGGACTAGGTTGGGAAGTTTGGTGTGATGGAATGGAAATTACTCAGTTTACATATTTTCAACAAATGGCAAGTTTCGAATGTAAACCAGTTTCAGTTGAATTGACTTATGGTTTAGAACGAATTTGCATGTTTACTCAACAGAAAAATAATGTTTATGATTTAATTTGGAATAATGATGGTGTAGAGTATCGAGAAGTTTTTCACCAGGCTGAAAAAGAGTTTTCAGCATATAATTTTGAACATGCAGATATAGAAAATTTATTTAAGATTTTTGATATGCATGAAAATGAAGCAAAATCTTTAGTTGAAAAAAAAATATCCCTCCCAGCGTATGACCAATGTTTAAAAGCAAGTCATATTTTTAATATATTAGATGCTCGTGGTGCAATTAGTGTTGCACAAAGAGCTGAATTCATTGGAAGAATAAGAGAAATAACTAAATCAGTCGCAAAAATTTGGATTGATACACAAATATAGAATGTCTGAATTTTTTTTAGAGCTCTTTAGTGAAGAAATTCCAGCAGGACTTCAAAAAAATTTAAGAGAAAAAATTTTTGATGATTTTAAGAATTTATTTGACAAAAGATCAATCAGATCAAAAAAGAGTTTTTACCTTTCTTCACCTAATAGAGTTGTAATTGTTTTTGAAGACTTAGATAAACAAATTCAAATCAAATCTGAGGAAATTAGAGGCCCAAAAATTAATGCTCCTGATCAGGCACTAGAGGGTTTTATTAGGTCAAATAAAATTGAAAAAAAAGATTTATATAAAAAAAAAACTGAAAAAGATGAATTTTATTTTTATAAAACAAAATCGAAAACATTAAAAACCCAAGATTTATTGACAGAATTTATTCCAAAAATTTTAGGAAATTATCAGTGGAAAAAGTCAATGAAATGGGGTGAATTTAACTTGAATTGGGGAAGACCTTTAAAATCAATTTTATCAATTTTTAATAAAAAAGTTATAAATTTTGAGTTTCATCACTTGATATCATCAAATTCAACTTTTACAGATAAAGATTTAGAGGAAAAGAAAAAAACTTTTGAAAGTTTTAAGGAATATAAGAAGTTTTTTGAAAAACAAGGAATAATTGTTGATCAAAATAAACGATTAAAAATAATAAATCAACATTTCTCCAAAATACTTAATAAAAAAAAGTTAAAAATTAATGAGAATCCTAAACTTATCGAAGAGGTGGTAAATTTAGTAGATAACCCTAATATTTTCTTGTGTACATTTGATAAGAAATTTTTAACAGTCCCAAAAGAAATTTTAATTTTAACGATGGAAACTAATCAGAAATATTTTCCAACTTTTAATAGTAAAGATGAGCTTACTAATGAATTTTTGATAGTGACTAATAAAAAAGATCAGAAAGGATTAATAAAGTTAGGAAATGAAAGAGTTGTTGAAGCAAGACTAAGTGATGCAGAATTTTTTTGGAATAAAGATAAAACTCAAAATCTTGTTAAGAAAGTATCTAAATTAAGATTAATGAATTTTTTTACAGGATTGGGAACTTATTTCGACAAAGTTCAAAGAATGCGAAAATTATGCGGAAACTTATCAGATGAATTACTCATTAGTAAAGAAAAAGCAGAGTTGTCAGCGTCAATATGTAAAACAGATTTAACCTCAGATTTAGTTGGAGAATTTCCTGAGCTTCAAGGTATTATGGGTGGTTATTTTTCAAGCTACCAGGGATTCGATAAAGATATTTCACTTGCTATAACAGAACAATACTTACCAATCGGACTTAATTCAAAAATACCAAAAAAACCTTTTAGTATTGTTTTATCTATTTCAGATAAGATTGATACTTTGACCGGTTTTTTTGGTATTAACGAGAAACCCTCTAGTTCAAAAGATCCTTTTGCATTAAGAAGAATAGCTTTGGGAATTATAAGAACTGTAATTGAAAATAAAAAAGATTTAAAAATAAAAGATTTATTAATTTATTCATCAAGTTTATATCAAGATCAAGGATATGCTTTTAATAATCCCAATATTCAAAAAGAACTTAATACTTTTTTGAAGGACAGACTCAGATATTATATGAGAGAAAAACTAATTCGTAATGATATAATTGATGCTTCAATTTCATCTTTTTCACTTAACAAATTATTTTCATCTTTTGAAAAAGCAAGGATTCTTAATAAGATTATAAATAATCAAGACGGACTTGATATTACTTCAAGCTACAAAAGAGCATCAAATATTTTAGATTATGAAATCAAAAATAGTAAAATTGAAATAACCAATTCAACAGATCCTGGATTTTTTAAAACAGATTTTGAGAAAAATTTGTATAAAAAGATTGTAGAAATCAAAAAATATTATTCTGATATTAATGACGATGAAAATTATGAAAAATCTTTATCAATTTTAGCTACAGCTAAAACAGAAATTTTCGATTTTTTTGACAATGTAAAAGTGAATGAAGAAAATGAAAATTTAAAAAAAAACAGATTGGAACTTATTAATATGCTGTGTAAAACGTTTCAACATTTTATAAATTTTCACTTAGTAAAAGCAAACAATGAATAAACTAATTTTTAATTTTCAGTCTAAAGAAATCGAAAAAAGAGTGTTTTTACAATCAATTGATATTAATTGGAAATCACATATTCAATATTTAGAGCAACTACGACAAGTTATAGGTTTAAGATCCTATGGACAAAGAGACCCTTTGATTGAATATAAGAAGGAAGCTTTTAATTTATTTGAAAATTTATTAGATAAATTGAAACTGGATTTTATAACGATTCTAATGAATCTTAAAGTTATTGAAAAAATTCAAGACGCAGATGTTAAAGAAAAAAATTCGAATATTATGAATAACCCTAAATGCCTTTTATTATTAAAAAAAGATCAAAAGATTTCTCGAAATGATAGATGTGAGGCGACTGGAAAGAAATTTAAAAATTGCTGCGGTACGTTATAAAAAAATAAATAAAGATATCAAAATAACTGTTATAAAAGATATGCCAAAGATTAATACTTTTTTTGATTTTGAAATTTGATACAAATTATTTGATTGTGGTTGTAAAGAACTTATTTCATCTAAATTACTAATAAAGCCTTTATTTCGTCCGATTCTTAAAAATTTATTCTTTCTATTTTCAAAAACTTCTTGTGGTGTCATTTGATTATAAATATCTAAATTTTTAGATATGGAAGCCCTAACATTCTGAAGCATTAATTCTTTGTCTCTGTGAGCCCCACCGGTTGGTTCCAAGATTATTTCATCAATTATCTCAAGTTCTAACAAATCTTTTGAAGTAAGTTTCATAGCTTTAGCGGCATCAAGCATTTTTTTTGGATCTCTCCATAAAATAGTTGCACATCCCTCTGGTGATATCACTGAATAAATTGCATTTTCCAACATAACAACTTTGTTTGACGAGGCTAGAGCAATTGCTCCTCCTGATCCACCCTCACCAATTATAATAGATATTGTAGGAACTGTTAATTTCATGCAACATTCAATAGATTTTGCAATCGCCTCTGCTTGACCTCTTTCTTCAGCACCAACACCCGGGTAGGCTCCAGGTGTGTCTATAAAAGATATAACTGGTATTTTAAATTTATCAGCTAACTTCATAAGGCGTATTGTTTTTCTATATCCTTCTGGTCTCATCATTCCAAAGTTTCTTTCAATCCGCGAATCCAGATCTTCACCCTTTTCCTGGCCAATTATTAAAACTGATTGTCCTTTAAATTTACCAAACCCAGTTAAAACTGATTTATCTTCTCCATAATTTCTATCTCCTGAGAGTAAAATAAAATCCTCAAATAAATTATCTATAAAAAACTTTGATTTAGGTCTGTCCTCATGTCTAGCAACCATAGTTGTTTGCCAAGGATCTAGATTTGAGTAAATTAAATTTAATTTTTCATCTAGCTCCTTTTCAACTTTAGAAATTTTTTGTGTATCTACTTCTGAAAGTCCACTTTGATTATATGGATCTTTTAACTTTTCAATTTCATTCTCTAAATCTTTGATATCTGTTTCAAAATTAAGATAATTTTTCATATGAAATCTAATTATTACATAAGTATGAAAAATGACAACAAAATGTCAATGTTTACATAAATTATTTGACTTAATTTTATTAGGGTTTTAAAAATATACTAATGCCAACTAATTATCAAAGTGTTAATAACTTAAAAGTTTCCGAAGAGTTATTATTATTTGTAAATAATGAATTACTTAAAGATATTGAGATAAACTCAAAAGAATTCTGGATTAAATTTGATAAAATAGTTCACGAATTAGCACCAATAAATAAAAATTTAATTAAAGTAAGAGAAAGTTTACAAAAAAAGATTGATGATTGGCATATTGCAAATAAAGGGAATGAAATTAATTTAAAAGATTATAAAAAATTTTTAAAAGAAATCGGTTATTTAAGAGATGAAGGTTCAGACTTTAAAATAGAGACTAATAATGTAGACGATGAAATTGCTCAAATTGCTGGACCACAATTAGTAGTCCCAATAATGAATGCAAGATATACTCTAAATGCTGCTAATGCAAGATGGGTAAGCTTGTATGACAGTTTGTACGGAACTAATATAATTGAGTCAGATGAAGGTGGTAGTGAAAGATATGATCCTCTAAGAGGACAAGAAGTAATAAAATTTGTAAGAGAATTTTTTGATAAATTTATTCCCATTGACGGAACAAGCTGGAAGAATATTGCTGGTTTAAAAATTGAGAATAAAGATTTAATTATTCTTAAAGATGATTACAAATATAGCTTAAAAGATAAAGATAAGTTTATAGGTTACCGTGGAGATGCAAGTAAACCTAATGCTATAATTCTTAAGAACAATAATCTTCATTTCGAAATTATTATTAACCCCAGAGCTTTTAGTGCTGCTCATGATATTGCAGGGATAAGCGATGTGATAGCTGAATCTGCTGTATCAACTATTTGTGATAATGAAGATAGTGTTGCTGCGGTTGATGCTGAAGATAAAGTCGTATGCTACAGAAACTGGCTTGGATTAATGAAGGGTAATTTAAAAGTTCAGTTTGAAAAAAATGGTAAAAACTTAGAAAGAAAATTGAATCCTGATAGAAGTTACATTTCAAGAGAGGGAAAAAAATTGAAACTTCATGGTAGAAGTTTGCTCCTTATTAGAAATGTAGGTCATCTAATGACGAATCCCTCTATAATTTTAAAAGATGGTAGTGAAATTCCTGAAGGTATAATGGATGCATTCATAACAACAACTGCTGCAATACATGACTTAAAAAAAAATAGAAATTCTAGAAAAGGTTCAATTTATATCGTTAAGCCAAAAATGCATGGACCTGAGGAGACAGATTTTACAAATTTGATTTTTTCTAAAGTTGAAGATTCATTGGGATTAAAAAGATTTACATGTAAAATTGGAATTATGGATGAAGAAAGAAGAACTTCAGCAAACCTCAAAGAATGTATAAGAACATTAAAGAATAGAGTTTTTTTTATTAATACAGGTTTTTTAGACAGAACTGGCGATGAAATGCATACATCGATGGAAGCAGGGCCTATGATCAAAAAAGGAGAAATGAAATCATCAAAATGGATTACTGCATATGAGAACAATAATGTGGATATAGGATTAAGATGCGGTTTTTCTGGTAAAGCACAAATAGGAAAAGGAATGTGGGCCATGCCAGATAAAATGAAAGAAATGATGGAAGAGAAAATTAATCATTTAAAAGCTGGAGCTAATTGTGCTTGGGTACCATCTCCTACAGCAGCTTCATTGCATGCTTTACATTATCATGAAATAAATATTTTTGATGAACAAAAAAGTCTTTTAAAACGTGACAAAGCTAAACTCGATAATCTTTTAACTATACCAATAGCAAATAGACCTAATTGGTCAGTTGATGAAATAAACTCCGAAATATCAAACTCTGCTCAAACACTTTTAGGATATGTAGTTAGATGGATTGATCAAGGGGTCGGGTGTTCAAAAGTTCCTGATATTAATAATGTTGGCCTTATGGAAGATAGAGCAACACTAAGAATTTCTTCTCAACATATCGCCAATTGGATACATCATGGAATAACAACAAAATTACAAGTAATCGAAATTATGAAACAAATGGCAAAAGTTGTAGATCAACAAAATGAAGGTGATAAAAACTATATTAAAATGAGTGATGACTTTGAAAGATCACAAGCATTTAAAACAGCATGTGATTTGATTTTTAAGGGAAAAGACCAACCATCTGGATACACTGAACCACTTTTACATTATAATAGATTAAAGAAAAAAATTAATCAGAATTAGAATTTAATTTTGATCTATTTTTAAAAGCTGAAAACAAAGTACCGTCATCTAAACTTTCGATCTCACCTCCAACAGGAAGACCTTGAGCTAATTTTGTTATTTTCACTTTACAACTTTTTAAGCTGTCTTGAATATAGTAAGCTGTTGTTTGACCCTCGACGGTTGCACTTGTTGCTAAAATAACTTCTTCAATTTTTTCTTTTCTTACTCTTTCAATTAGAGAGTTGATCAATAAATCATCTTTTTTTTGTCCAATAGATGAAATTGTTCCTCCTAATATATGAAAATATCCATTATATATACTTGAACTTTCGATGCTCCATTGATCAGACAGATTCTCAACTACACAAATTTTATCGTATTTTTTTTCAGCTATTTTACAATTATCATAGCTACACTCGATATAAGATGGCTTTAATGTTCCACAAATTTTACATCTTGAAATATTTTTGTACACCTCTACAAGGGCTTTGGTCAAAGGTTTAACAATTTCTTCTCTGTTATTAATTAATTTTAGCACAATTCTTTTAGCTGATTTTGGACCTAATCCAGGTAATTTTGCAATAAGTTTAATTAAATCATCTATCTCGGTAATATTTTTCATTTTTTAAAGTGGCCACTTAAATCCTGGGATTCCAAATCCACCTGTTGTTTTAGAAATTTCCTCTGAGGTTTTGCTCTTAAGTTGACCTTTTGCATTATTGTGAGCAGCAATTATTAAATCTTCAATGATTGATTTATTTTCTTTTAAAATTTCCTCGGAAATTTCAATTTTTTGCATTTCTCCCTCCCCATCTAAAATAATCTTTATTGAATTCGAGCCAGAAATACCTTCGGCTCTAATTCTTTTAATGTTTTCTTGGCTTTCTTTCATTTTTTTTTCAAGTTCTTTTGCTTTTTCTAATATTTTTTTAAAGTCTGTCATTTAATCCTCAGTTTTTTCTTTTGAAATCACATCTATCAAATTTGCGTCTGGAAATTTTTCTAAAACGCTTTTGTATAGGTTTGTATTTTTTGCTTTTTCAATTGAGGAAATTTTTTTATTTATTTCTTTTTCCTTAATTGATATTTCACCTTTTGTCTTGCTAAAAGTAATTATCCACCTTTGATCTGTCCATTCAAAAAGTTTTAAAGATAAATCTTTAACAAAATTTTTATCTAGATTATCATTAAATGAAATTTCAATTCTATTTTTTTCGAAACTTACAAGATTTACATTTTTTTCCAGCTCATATTTTAGTTTCATTTCTTTTTTTTGTGAACAAATCAGTACGAGATCGTCAAATGAATTAATCGTAATTTTTTCTTGAGCTTTAACATCGTTTTCAAATTCCGACTTAACTTTTTTTTCTTGAGATATATTTTTAATTTGATTAATAGGCTCAGTTTTCAGATTATTAATCAAATCATTCTCAAATGACTTCGATCGATCTTTTTTTTCTAAATTTTCTTTGTTAGGCTTTGACGAACTCAAATACATTAGTCTCATTAAAAACATTTCGATTGATAAGTTTTGATTAGAAACGATTTCTAATTCCTCAATAGTTCTTAATGTAAATTGCCAAAATAATATCAAAGCATCACTGTCTACTTTATCTGAAATTTCTTTAATTTTATGAAATTCTTCATCATTCAAAGAAAAGTTGGTGCTTTCCAAGGTTAATGAATTTATATTTTTAAAGTAATAAACCATTTCTAAGAAATCATTTATAAAAACTTTCGGCTCTACTCCCTGATCATAAATCTTTCTATATATTTTAATAACTTCATTTTCTTTACCTTCTAAAATTAATTCAAAAAGATTAATCAATTGTGACTTATCAAAATATCCAAAAATTTTTAAAGCTTCAGTTAAATTAAGTTCTTTATCTTTTTCTAAAGTCAACAAACCTCTATCTAATAATGATAATGCATCTCTTACTGAACCTTCTGATATTTTTACAATTAACTTTAAAGCATCATCTGAAACATTTCCTTTTTCTTGATCTTTAATATTCTTTATAAAAGTAAATAATTCTGATGATTTTATTCTTGATAAATCAAACCTCTGACATCTAGAAACAACTGTGATCGGAATTTTTTTTATTTCAGTGGTTGCAAATATAAATTTAAGATACTCTGGTGGCTCTTCAAGTGTTTTTAATAATGCATTAAATGCTTGTTTACTCAACATATGAACTTCATCAATTATGAAAATTTTATACCTTGATGAAGTTGGCCCATACCTTGAAAATTCAATTAAATCTCTTACATCATCCACACCCGTTTTGCTTGCTGCGTCCATCTCTAAAACATCAATATGATTAGAATTAGTTATGGCCTCACAGTTATCACATTTATTTTTACATTCATTTTCAATTCCATTCTGACAATTAAGTAGCTTTGCTACTATCCTGGCAATTGTTGTTTTACCAACCCCACGAATTCCATTAAATAAAAAAGCATTAGGAACTTTATTAGCTTTTATAGAATTGATGATTGTTTCGGCTACAACCTCTTGACCAATAAGATCGGTAAATGTCTGAGGTCTATACTTTAATGCTAAGACTTTGGTATTTTTATCTGTCATAAGTTTTAGGAGACTAGAACCTGAATAACTGTCTTTACGACTGCTTCCGTTAAGATCTGGTCGGGTTCAAGCAGCACCCACCTCTAGCCTCCATTACTATTATAGCAGTAATAATTTCTAATCTACAAGAAAAGATTAATAATTATTTTTCTCTTATTTTATCGGCTTCGAAAACACCTAGAACGTGAAAATCTTGACAATGTAATCCCAATTCTTCTAAAGATTTTTGAACTCTTATATCCTCTATGTGTCCATCCAGATCACATAAAAAGAAGTAAGAATCAAATGTATTTTTTTCTGGATAACTTTGTAATTTTGTCAAATTTACACCATTGATCGCAAATCCACCTAATGATTGATATAGAGCGGCAGGTTTACTTTTTAATTTAAATAAGAAAGAAGTGATATATTTTTTTTTACCAAAATCTGGTTGGGAAATATTTTTTCCCATAACTAAAAACCTAGTGAGATTCCCCTTTTCATTTTCAATATTTTTTTTTAAAATTTCAAGACCATAAGTTTTTGCGCTTAAAGATGAGGCAATAGCTGCTTTTTTTTTATCATTATTTTTTGAAATCATTTGTGCTGATCCAGCTGTATCAGCTCTAACGTGTTCAATTAAATTATGAGATTTTATAAATTTGGAGCATTGAGATAATGCTTGTCCATGGGAATAAACATCTTTTATTTCTGATATATCTGTACCAGGAATTCCAAGTAAGTTGTGTTCGATTTTTTGAAAATATTCAGAATAAATATTTAACCTATATTCAAAAATAAGATACTCAATACCTATATTTCCGGTAATTCTATTTGACTCAGGGATAATCATTTTTGAACTAGGATCCTTTGTTGCTTTCAAAAAACATTCATCAAAGGTTTTGCATGGTATAATTTCAGCTTTTGGCTCAATTGATAAAGCTGCAAGATGAGAATATGCTCCAAAGGTTCCTTGAAAATAAATTTTCTTCATTCGGACTTATATTCCATTATTTTTTTTAAAGCCATAAAATCCTCTTCAGTATCTACTCCTATAGGTGAAGATTTTGCAAGAGCCACGTTTATCTTGATACCATTGTCTAAGGCTCTAATTTGCTCAAGACTTCTTTCTTTCTCTTTATATGATTGTTTGAAAGAAACAAATTTTTTAAGTATCTGAGTTTGATAACAATAAATTCCTAAATGATGATAAATATTGCTAGCTTTTTCATTAGAATCTCTCATAAAATCTAAAGCCTCTGGAAATGAAGTATCAAATAGTTTTTGTTTAGTTTTTACCTTTACTACGCTTTTATTTGTATGAAAATTTTTATCAGTAATAATTGATGCCAATGTACCAAATTCAGATTTATTTTTTATCATCTGATTATTCAAATTTTTAATATCATCAATATTCATCAACGGTTCATCTCCTTGTAGATTCATTACAAAATCTATGTCTTGTAATTTTAATTTCTCAAAAGCCTCATAAATTCTATCTGTCCCAGTTGTATGTTCATTGCTGGTTAAAATTGCTTTACCACCATTATTTTCAACATCATCAATAATTTCTTGGTCTTCCGCTGCAACAATCACTTCTCCAATATCAGCCTCTATCGCTTTACGAACAACGTGCGATATAATTGATAAACCATTGATTTTAAACAAAGGCTTACCAGGAAGCCTAGTCGCTGAGAGCCTTGATGGAATTAAAATTAATGTTTTCATTGTTTTTTAAATTATATAAAGAATATAAATAGGGGCAAAATTGTACATTTAAATATAGGCAATTTTATATTTATAATGTTATACGTGCAAAATAAGTTTTTATAAAATGGATTCTTTTGAAATAAATAAGATAATTGCTGCAATTTTAATGGTAGCTTTGTTGATTATAGGAATCGGTAAGATTTCTGATATTGTTTTTCATGTAGAGAAACCAGAAACACCTGGGTATAAAGTTGAGCTAGATCAAGCTGTTAGCAACTCAACTCTTACTGCTGAAGTAGTTCAAGCAAAAGTTGATATTGCTGCACTCATGAGCATGGGTGATGTAGCCAGTGGTGAAAAAATTTTTAAAAAATGTGCTGCATGTCATTCGATAGTAAAAAATGGTAAAAATAATATTGGTCCTGCACTATATAATGTAGTTGGAAGAAAAGTTGGAGCAGTTAGTGATTACAAATATTCGAAAGCTTTTTTAAACTATGATAAGTCATGGACCTTTGAGGAGTTAAATGGTTATTTATTAAAACCATCTAAATGGATTAAAGGAACCAAAATGGCATTTGCCGGACTCAGAAAAGAAAAAGATAGAGCTTCAGTTATTAAATATTTAAATCAAAGTTCAGATAATCCAAAACCGCTACCGTAATTTTCCAAAACAGTATAATAAAATACTTTTTTGTACATGAACTCTATTAAGCGCCTGCTGCCATACCTTAGATTTTTTACTAAAAAAAACCTTTTCATCTACTTCATTGCCTCTTGGTAAACAATGTAGAAACGAGCAGTCTTTCTTAGCGTAGCTTAAAAGTTTTTGAGTAATTCTAAACTTTTTAAAATCACTCAATTTCTTTTTTTTATTAACTTTGTCATTTAAAGAAATTACCTTATCTGAAAATATTATATCAGCATTAAAAACAGCTTTTTTAGATTCATGGTATATGTAAATCTTTTTATTATTTTTTTTTGCCCAAGATAATAAAGATTTATTAGGTTGGTAATTTATTGGACATCCAATACTTAATTTAAAATTAAATTTTACTGACGAAGAAATCAAACTATTTAAAACATTATTTGAGTCGCCAATCCAAGCTATATTTAGTTTTGAGATAGGTTTGTTCTTAATTTCCTCTACTGTAAATATATCTGATAAAATTTGAGTTGGATGTGAGAATGGACTTAGCCCATTAATTATCGGTATTGTCATATATTTTTTAAAGTTCTCAATTTTCAGATCGCTATCAGTTCTCAGCATAAATCCATCTCCATATGTTGAAAGTATCTTAGCAGTATCTGCGATAGACTCTCCTCCTTCACCTAGATGTAGTTCATTAGATCTTAATGTTAATGTTCCCCCACCAAGTTGTTTGATTGCCAGATAAAAGCTCAACCTGGTTCTTAAACTAGATTTTTCAAACATTTGGATTAATAATTTTCCTTTTAGAGGTGCTCCTTTATCAGCCTGTAAATGATTTAAATTTTTTCTGTCAGCTTTTCTTTTTTTCGCGTCGGCTAAAATTTTTCTTAAATCTTTGACTGGAATATCTTTTAAATTTATAAAGTGTTTCATAATATTAAAGTTCTGCACAAACTTTATTTAAGATCTTTAAAGCTTGATCTATCTCATTTTTTTTAACATTTAAAGGAGGTAAAAGTCGAACAACGTTTTCGGCAGCACGTATAGTCAGAAATTTATTTTCTGTTAATTTTTTAATAAATGTTGATTGATCATTATGTAATTGCAGTCCTATTAATAAACCTCTTCCTCTTACTTCCTTGATAATATTTGGATATCTATTTTTAAGACTATTTAAATTTGAGAGAAAATATTTAGATAGTTTTTTTACGTTATTTAAAAATTTTTTACTTGAAACTATATCCATAACTTTATTGCCAACTGCCATAGCTAGAGGATTTCCTCCAAATGTAGAGCCATGGGTTCCAGGTATCATGCTTTTGGCAACCTTTTTGTTCATTAATACCGCGCCAATTGGAAATCCACCACCTATTCCTTTGGCTATTGGCACGATATCAGGTTTTATTTTTGCTTTTTCAAAAGCAAAAAAATCACCAGATCGAGAAATCCCACACTGTACTTCATCTAAAATTAACAGGATATTGTTTTTATTACATAATTTTCTTAGCTCTCTTAAACACCAATCAGGTATTACTTTGATACCACCCTCACCCATTATAGGTTCTATCATAATTGCGGCTGTATTTTTACCTATTTTCTTTTTTAATGAATAATGATCTCCAAATTTAAATTGATCGAAACCACTTATTTTTGGACCAAACCCCTCTGTCATTTTTTTTGATCCACTAGCAAAAATTGCTGCTATCGTTCTTCCATGAAAAGAATTTTTTACACATAAAATTCTGTTCTTTTTAGGTTTTCCAATAGAATAAAAGTATCTTCTTGCAACTTTAATTGCTGCCTCTGTTGCTTCAGCTCCACTATTTTGAAACATTATATAGTCAGCAAATGTTTTTTTAGCTAGTTTTTTTGCTAATAGTTCACCCTCAGGGATAATAAATGAATTTGAAACGTGCCAAAGTTTTTTAGTTTGATCGTTAATAACTTTGATCAATTCTGGATGAGCGTGACCTAATGAATTTACTGCTATACCTTGAACAAAATCCAAATACTTTTTTCCTTTTGAAGAATAAAGGTAACTACCCTTACCTTTTTTGAAAGAAATATTTCTTCTATTGTAATTTTTTGCTAAAAAACTCATTTTTTTAATTATCTTCAAATTCTTCTATAAATTAAAATAGATAGATACAAGTGGTGATTGAATATAAAGTTTATAAAATTTACCCAATTATTGTTGATAAACCTTAAATTTTCCTTGTTTATTTTTTTAATTAATAACATTATATTGTGTATTATATTAATATATACACATTATATAGAATTTATGAGTTGGACAGATGAAAAAGTAGCAAAATTAAAAGAGTTATGGGGCAAAGGAAACACTGCCTCACAAATAGCGGAGATTATAGGCGGCATCTCACGTAATGCCGTCATTGGGCGCATTATGCCCCTCTAAATTTTAGAGGGGCACGCGCATTTGGAAAAGCACACAGATTGAATCTTTCAGCAAAAATTAAAACCAGAGCCGCAACATCAAATCAAAGCTTTGAAAATTCATTAGAGAATAAAAATAAAAAATTAAAAAGAGGAAGAAGAAGCAGGTTTAAATCTCTAATAATTGAAAAAGATTTTGAACCAGAAAACCCTAAACAACTGGAGGAGTTAACAGAGGATTCATGTAAATGGCCTATAGGTCATCCAGATGAAAAGTCATTTTATTTTTGTGGAAGAACGTCATTAAAAGATTTTTCTTATTGTAAATTACATCTCCTTTATGCTTATCAGCCAAAAAATAAAAAAGAAGATGCTCCAAATAAAGAAGAAGTTCCAGAATTTATTGAAAAGAAAATCCAATCTGCTTAATAGAGCTATTTTTTATTATCTACATCTAATTTATATTTCTCAGTAGAAAATTGGCCACCTTCTTTCCACATATAGCAATATTTTTTTACCTCATTTTCAAAATTTCTTAGACTTGGAATGCCAAAATCTGAATTAGTTTTATATTTTCCAGATGAAATATTGTCATATTTTAGTAGTCTTAATTGATCTTGTGTAAGCAAGGGTTTTGGAAATAATTGAAAAAATTTTGCTGACAAATTTGCAATAGATAAAGGTAACGGTAAAAGAATTCTTTTTTTATTTATTAATCTCAGTAAAATTTCAATAATCTCCCTAAAAGTAATTATTTTAGGACCAACACATTCAATAATTTTAGAGGAAATATTTTTAGAGATTACATTATAAATTATGTCAGTCAAATCAGAACAATGAATGGGCATAAATTTTGTTCTTCCTGAGTAATAAATTGGAAATATTGGAAGTCTACTTAGAAGTGTCATAAAAGTCGTCGTAAAATTATCGTCAACAGAATATACTACTGAAGGCCTTAATATTGTTGACAAAGGAAAATTATTAAGGATATTTGCTTCACCACTTAATTTACTTCTTGCATAATCTGATTCTATTGCTTCATTAATACCTAGAGCGGATAAATGTATAAAATGTTTTATCTTATATTCTTTGCAAAGTTTAGCTAAAATAGATGGAAATAAGGCATGAATATTTTCAAAAGAACTGCCTTTTTTTTCATATAAAATTCCTATTAAATTTATACAAATATCTGAATTTTCAAAAAGCTTTCTTATTTTTCTCTCATCAAAAATATTCGCCTCAACTATATCTATATAGCCTGGATTTGCTTGAGTTTTAATCATATAACTTTTTTGATGAATATTTCTTGTCACGACTGTGACTTTGTAGTTATTTTTTGTAAGCTTTCTTATTAAATGACGACCTATTTGTCCAGAACCACCAAAAATTAAGACACTTTTTAAAAATTTCATATATATATAATTAAAAATGAATATTGATATTAAACTCCACAAGAATGATCTACCAGAAGATTTAGACTTAGGCAATATATGTAGTTTTGATGGAGAATTTCTTGGTTTAAATGTTCGAAGAGACCCACTTTGTCTCATTCAAGTTTCAAGTGGAAATAATGATGCTCATATAGTTCAATTAAATAGAGAGACATATGATGCACCTGTACTGAAAAAATTACTTAATGATAAAAATGTTAAAAAAATTTTTCATTATGCAAGAGCTGACATGGCACATATAAAACATTATTTGAAAATAGATATTGAAAATGTTTTGGATACTAAAATTGCCTCAAAGTTAGCAAGATCATATTCAGAAAATCATTCTTTAAAAACTCTTATAAAAGAATTTATTAATATTGATATAAGTAAACAATCTCAAAGTTCTGATTTTGGTGGTGAGCTAACACCAGCACAATTAAAGTATTGTGCAAATGATGTTATTTTCCTTCACAAAATTCATGATGAACTCAATAAAATTCTCATAAGAGAAAACAGAATAAATTTATATAATGATTGTTTAAAATTTTTAAAAACTAGAGTTGATCTTGATTTAGCCCTATTTAGAGATGATATCTGGTCACATTAAAAAATGAAAAATAAAATAAATGAAATAGGAAAAGAAGTAGTAGATTTACAGATTAGAGCTTTGAAAAAACTCAAGAGTTCTATAAATGAGTCTTTTGACGATGCAGTAAATGCAATTTTAAAATGTAAATCTAAAGTTATTGTATGCGGTGTAGGAAAAAGTGGAATAATAGCTGCTAAAATTTCAGCTACATTATCTTCAGTAGGTACTCCTTCTTTTCCGATCTCTGCATCTGATTGTTCCCATGGGGACTTAGGTAGAATTACAAATAAAGATGTACTTATATTGATAAGCTATTCTGGAAATACTGCTGAATTAAAAAATATAATCAAATATGCTAAGGCAAATAAAATTCTTTTAATTGGGATCGTATCAAATAAAGATTCTATCTTATATAAGTCCTCAAATATTAAATTATTTATTCCTGAAGTATTAGAGTCTGGGGATGGTATAGTACCCACATCAAGCACTACAACACAATTGTCATTTGGAGATGCTCTTTCAATTGCTTTAATGAAAAAAAAAAA
This sequence comes from uncultured Pelagibacteraceae bacterium, assembly GCA_902595125.1. Classification (GTDB taxonomy): domain Bacteria; phylum Pseudomonadota; class Alphaproteobacteria; order Pelagibacterales; family Pelagibacteraceae; genus Pelagibacter. The sequence continues at coordinate 17,690 of CACJOY010000003.1, read as the reverse complement.
ATTTAGTAAACTAGATTTCAAAAAATTTCATCCATCTGGAAATTTAGGGGTAAAATTAAAAACTGCTGGAGATTTAATGTTAATTAAAAAAAAAGTGCCGTTTGTTAATGAAAATCAAATTATGAAAGAAGCATTAAAGACTCTTAATTCAAAAGGTCTCGGTTTCATTGTAACTATTAACAATCAAGGTAATTCAACTGGAGTCTTTACAGATGGAGACCTAAAAAGATTAATTCAAAAAAAACGTAAAATTGATAGTTCAAAAATAAAATCTTTTACAACAAAAAACCCATTTTGCGTAGAAGAGAATATACTAGCTACAGATGTTTTGAAACAAATGAACAAAAAAAAAGTAACAAATGTTTGTGTCTTTAAAAAAGGAAATAAAAGAAAAACTGTTGGAGTAATACATATTCATGATCTTATCAAAAATTTAAAATAATTGATGAAAAAGTTGATACAATTATTCATTTTTCTCTTATTGATTTTATTATCTTTTTTATTTTACTTTTATTTCTTAAAAACTAACAAAACTTCAGACTTAAAAAAAATCGAGTTAAAGGAAAATTCTTCACTTTTAGAAAGTGATAACAATTTAATTAAAAATCTTGAATACAACGTTGCATTTGATGACAACACTAAATATACAATTACTGCTGAATTAAGTGAGTTAAAGTATGAGGACGACAGAAGTGAAATACAAGGTGTTCCTAGTTCAGGTAATATTGAAATCGTCGAAATGCAATTTGTAACAGCCATATATAATGATAAAGAAGGCATTCCACTTATTATTACTTCTAAAAACGCAAATTATAACAATTCGAATTATAACACTGAATTTTTCAATAGTGTCAAAGTGATTTATCTAACTAATGTGATCTTATCAGAAAAATTAGACGTAAATTTTAATGAAAATATTATTAAAATTTATGAAAATGTTGTATATGAAGGTCTACAAGGCACGGTCAAAGCTGATAATGTTAGGTTAGACTTAATTACAAAAAATATGGAAATTTTTATGCAAAATAATAATGAAAAAATTGAAATTTCATCTAAATAAAAAAAAATATGTCAAATATCAAAAAATTTAGGATCAAATCATTTAAAGAAAATATATCAATTTTAAAACTTGATAAGATTTCTCTTAAATTTGGGAGAAAAATTATTTTAGATAGTTTGAATTTAAGATTAAATAATGGACAAATATTAGGATTATTAGGACCCAATGGAGTCGGTAAATCAACTATATTTAATCTGATAACTGGTTTGCTTTCTCCTGATTTTGGTAAAATTTCAATAAATAATGAAATTGTTAATGATTATCCAATTTATCAAAGAACCCTAAAATTTAAGATAGGTTTTGTACCGCAACATGGAGGTTTTTTTCACGACCTGACGGTCTATGAAAATTTAAAAGCCATAGCAGAAATTACTATAGAAAATCAAAGTTATAGGGGAGAAAAAATTGATTCATTAGTCTCAAAATTTGAACTTGATCCTGTAAGAGATATTAAGGCTGATTTTCTATCAGGAGGTCAGAAAAAAAAATTAGTCATTGCAATTGCATTGATATCTGATCCAAAAATTCTTTTACTAGATGAACCATTTGCTGCTCTAGATGTAATGACAATAAAAACACTTCAAGAAATTATAGTTAATCTTCAAAGTAATAATAATATATCTGTTATTTTATGTGATCACCAAGCTAGAGATTTACTGGCATGTGTTGATACTGCTGCAATAATCCATAATGGAAAAGTTGTTGCACATGGAACTCCTACTAATTTGATCAAAAATATAGATGCCCAAAATGTTTATTTTGGTGAGTCTTTTAAAATTAGTTAATTAAAGAAAAGTAATGAAAAATTTTGTAAGAATTTCTAAAACTATTAGACCTTTTAATAAAGAATTAATAATAGAAGGTGACAAGAGTTTATCAATTCGTTGGGCCCTATTAGCTTCCCAAGCATCAGGAAAATCAAAATCTTTTAATCTTTTAAAATCTGAAGATGTGATTGATACTTTACGATGCCTTAAGAAGCTAGGTATAAAAGTAAGACAATTTAAAAATTTTTGTGAAATCACGGGAAATGGTCTTAATAATTTTAAATATAAAAAAAATTTAGTTTTAAATGCTGGTAATTCTGGAACACTTGGAAGACTTTTAATTGGTCTTTTAGTTCATTCAAATAAAAAAATAAAAATTATAGGTGACAAAAGTTTGTCTAGAAGAGATTTTCAAAGAGTCACTAAACCTTTATCCGAATTTGGTGCAACTTTTAAAAGCAACTCAGGAAAACTTCCAATTTATATAAATGGTACGAATAAACCAAGACCTATATCTTTTTATGAAAATAGAGGTTCAGCTCAATGTAAAAGTAGCATTATGTTAGCTGCATTGAATACTGAAGGCGTCACAAAGATTAAGGCAAAAAAATCTCGAAATCATACTGAGCTATTATTCAAACATCTCAATTTGCCTATTAAGATTAATAAAAAAAAAAAATTTGACTTTATCAATATCAGCGGTGGCAAGAAAATTAATCCGATTAATTACAAGATTCCATCAGATATAAGTTCAAGTGCTTTTTTTATTATTCTGACAGCTCTATCAAAAAATTCAAAAATAAATATCAAAAATGTGAATATAAATCCTACTAGAACAGGAATTTTAAAAGTTTTAAAATTAATGGGTATCAAAATTAAAATTTCCAATCCAAAAATTTATAAAGGAGAAAAAATAGCAGATTTACATGTCAAAAGTACAAAAGAATTTAAATCGATAAACTGTCCAATTAAATTAAATAGCGAAGCTATAGACGAGTTTTTATTAATCTTCTTGGTTGCTGCTAAAGCAAAAGGAGTTTCGTATTTTAAAAGATTGTCCGAACTTAATCAAAAAGAAAGTCCTAGACTTTTATGGGGATCAAAAATTTTAAACAAGATGGGAATTAAAAATAAAGTAACAAAAGATAGTATTAAAATTTATGGAAATCCTGAATTAGAAATAAAAAAAAATATTATAATAAAAAATTTTTTAAAAGATCATAGAGTTTTTATGACGAGTGTTGTAGCTGCTTTAACTTTTGGAGGTAATTGGCAAATATTCGACAAAATCTCAATAAATACATCTTTTCCCTCATTTCTTAAGAAAATCAAGCAACTAGGAGCTCAGATTAAGTGAAAATCTATAAAGTAACGCTTTTAATCAATAAAATAGCTTAAAATTATATAATGTTAATTAATATTTTCAAAAATTTACGATTCGATGTTGATTAAAATGCTAAATTTATCTAAAAGTTCCAAGTTTTTAAATAAATTAAAAACAAAAAGGATTAAACTTTATTAATGGAAATATTTAAAAGTCTTACTACACCCGCCTCTAAAGAGTTCGAGAAACTATTAAACAGCCAACTTTCTAAAATCAATATTGAAGAAGGAAAGATCATTGAAGGAGTGGTAAATAAGATTACTGAAAAGTATGTCTTTCTTTACATAGAAAATTTAAAGAGTGAGCCTGTAATAGATATTCAAGAAGCTAAATCAATCCTTGGGGAAAATTTAAAAGAAGGTTCAAAAATTCCAGTTTTATTGGAGACTTTAGAAAATAAATCTGGAGAGGTTGTAGTATCTGCAAGCAAAGCTATGAAGATTAAAGGTTGGGACAAACTTGTCGAAGCGTATGAAAAAAATGAACCTATTATGGGACGTATTACTAGTAAATGCAAAGGTGGATGTATAGTTGAACATATAGATACAGGTTCATTAATGTTTCTTCCTGGATCTCAAATTGATTCGAAACCTTTAAAAAACATCGATCATTTAATGAATGAGCCTCAAAAATTTGCGTTAATAAAATTGGATAAAGTGCGCGGGCGCTGGGCCCCCAACCTTTAAGGTTGGGGGCACCAGTCCTTTTGGAAATGCATGTGTATCAAGAAGAGAAATTATTTCTTCTTATAAAAAAGAAGACAAAGCAAAAATTATCGAAAAATACAAAGTTGGAGATATTATTAAGGGTGCTGAGTGTAAGGGCTTCTCAAGCTTTGGGGCATTTTTTAACGTCAATGGTGAAATAGATGTTCTCACGCACCTTCAAGAATTGAGTTGGAGTCGAGTCGACCACCCAGATCAAATTGTTGAGATTGGCCAGAAAATGGATCTCAAAGTGATCTCCATTGATGAAAATAAATTACAGATTGGCTGCTCAATAAAACAATTAACACCAGATCCTTTTGAGAATGTAGAAAATTATGAGTTAAATAAAGTTTATAAAGCTAAAGTTGTTAAGATTATGGACTTTGGAGCTTTCTGTGAGTTAGAACCGGGACTCACGACTCTGTTACATTCAAGTGAACTTAGTTGGCTAAAAAAAAATGTTTCAGCAAAAAAAATGTTTAAGGTTGGACAAGAAATAAGTTGCGTGATAACGGAAATTGATAAAGAAAAAAGACGAGTAGCTATTTCTCATAAGTTAACTCTAGAAAATCCTTTTGAAACATTTGAAAAAAAATATAAAATAGGAAGCACTGTTGAAGGTGAGGTAGTAAATAAAAATGAATATTCACTTTTTTTAAAAGTAGATGACATGGATATTGATGCATTTTTACATTGCAATGATCTTACTTATTTAAACAATGGTGAAGAGGAATTAGCGAAGTATAAAAAAGGAGATAAAATTAAAGTAAAAGTTTTAGAAATTAAAGTTTCTGATCAAAAAATTAGAGTAGGATTAAGACAAACACAAAAAGATCCTTTCGATTGGTTTAAAGATAAAAAAATAAATCAAACTATAACTGTCAAAATTATATCAACAGAAAGCAAAGGTTTAATTGTAAGGCCAGAGAGTTGTGAGATGGACTTTAATATTAAAAAATCTCAAATTGCAATTAATGCAGCAGATGCGAGACCAACTAGGTTTAATGCAGGTGATCGCATCGATTGTGCGATTCAAGAAATTGATATGAATAAGCGCAAAGCTGTATTAAGTATTAAACTTTTAGAAGAAATAGAAAAAAAAGAAGCTTTAGAAAAATATGGATCTGAAGGATCTGGTAAAAATTTACCATTCAAATCACTAAAAGAAGATATTGCTAAATCTGATAATTTAAAGAAAAAAGAAGAAAAAAAATAATAGAGAAAAAAATTGGCTATTGTAAAATCAAAGCTTTTAAATCAACTCAAAAAGTCATTTCCAAATTTTACCGCTAAAGATCTCGATAAAATTGTTTCGGTTGTGTTAAACGAAATAAAGAGAGCTTTAAAACGAGGCGAAGGCGTAGAATTACGAAATTTTGGCACCTACAGGATTAAAACTCAAAAAGCCTCAATAAGGAGAAATCCAAAAAATTCTGAGAAAGTGGCTGTACCTGAAAAAAAGGTAATAGCATGGCGTATGAGTCAACAAATGTTCAAGAAAATTAATAATGAAGAGTAAAAGTAAAAGTATCTTTGTTGCGTATGATACATCAAATCTAAAGAAAATTAAAAGAATTATTAGTCAAACTCAAACTGATAAATTAAAGATTATCCCAAAATTTGGGTTACAATTCTTTTATTCAAAAAATGGTAGAAAGTTTCTAGAGAATTATAAATCAGAATTTTTTTTGGATATAAAGGCCTCTGATATTCCTAAAACTATAACATCAGCACTTAATTCTTTAAAAGATATAAAAAAGATTAAATATATAACTGTTATGGCAAACGTAGGTTTAAAGGGTTTAAGGGATTTTCAGAAACAAGCAAAGATGATAAATAAGTCTATAATTGTTTGCGGGGTAACTATCTTAACTAGCCTTGATAATAAATCATTAAGAGAAATTGGCTATAAAGATAAAGTTGAAAAATTAGTTTTAAAACAAGCTGGTCTCTTAAAAAAAGCAGGAATTAAAGGAATTGTTGCTTCAGCAAATGAAGCAAAAATAATAAAAAAAAAATATAAAAATTTATTTATTGTTACACCAGGGATAAGATTACCAGGAGATAAATTGGACGATCAATCACGTGTAAAAACTCCAAAGTTTGCTTTTAAAGCTGGCGCATCAGCAATCGTCCTTGGCAGATCTATCCATTCTGGAAACATCAAAAGAAATATTAAGAGATTAATAGATCATCTAAATTAATGACAATAAAGACAAAACTTTGCGGGTTCTCTAATCTAGAGACATTAAACTTTGCAATCAATCATCCCAATTCTCCAGCCCTCATAGGTTTCATAGTAAATTGGCGTAAGTCAAAACGTTTTGTTGATACTGATAAACTTAAAAATTTATTAAATGTAGATAAAAAAAAATCTCAATTCACAGCCGTGCTTGTAAAGCCAGATAGTAGGGATTTGGAGAAAATTAAAGAGTTACCTTTTGATTATTATCAAATTTATGATTGTGACCCCGATGAAATTAAATCAATTAAGTCAAAATATAATAAAAAAATTATCTCAGCTATAACTATAAAACATAATGAGGACATAAATAAATATAGAGAATATACAGCTGTTTCTGATATAATTTTATGGGACTCAGCTGGATACCACAAATCACTGAGTTGGGATTATAATTTGTTAAATAATATACCAAATAATTTTAAAAAAATGATTGCTGGAAATATTCAATTTGATGATGATATTGATAAATTTAAAAAAATTTGTAATTATATTGATATCTCTGGAGGCATTGAGTCCTCTGGTGTAAAAGATATTTCCAAAATAGATATTTTTTTGAATAAGGTTAAAAAGGTTAATGATAAAAATTAAAAAAGGTATTCCATTAATAGATCAACATGACAAACATGGTTTTTGGGGTGGTAAATTTGGTGGGTCTTATATCCCTGAAACATTAAGAAAACCTATAGATGATTTAACTATAAAATTTGAAAAATTAAGAAAAGATAAAAAATTTTTAGCTGAAAGAGATTATTATTATAACAACTGGGTGCATAAAGGCCCTACCCCATTTATTAAGTTAGAAAATTTATCTAATCATTTGGGTGGTGCTCAAATATACGCCAAAGTAGTATCAGCTGCTCGTGGCGGCGCCCATAAAATCTACGGAGCAATTACGGCAGCAATGCTTTGTAAAAAAATGGGAAAACGATATCTTGTAACCGACACGGGGGCCGGTTACAATGGTAAGATGTTTTCTATCGCGGCTAAACACTTTGGTCTTAAATGTAAAGTATTTATGGGACATAAAGATTTCTTACGCCAAAAACCAAATGTTGATGCAATGAAAAAAAATGGAGCTGAAGTTGTACCTGTCTATACCGGTAGTCAGACCTTGGTTGATGCCGTTTCGGAAGTTATGAGATATTGGGTAGCGAACCATGAAAAAGTTCATTTAGGTGTAGGTAGTACTGTAAGCGCCATGATATTCGTCAAGATATGTGGTTGGTCTACCGCACAAATTTCTAGAGAATTAAAACAACAAATAATTGATGAATTTGGGGAAGTGCCTAAAAAAGTTAAGCTTCTAAATTGTGTTGGTGGTGGCTCGTCGGCTTATGGTATGTGGAGTGAGTTTATGGATTATGATAAAAGACAAGTTAGTTTTGAAGGTATAGAAGCTGGGGGTCCAAAAAATTCAAAAAAACACGCTGCTCCTTTAAGTAATAATTCTAAAATTGGTGTTCTTCATGGTGCAGCTCAATACGTGTGCCAAGATAAACACGGACAGATTGACAAAACGTCTTCCGTATCGGCGGGATTAGATTATCCTGGCGTTTCGCCTCTTCATTGTTTTTTAAAGGATACAGGAAGAGCATCCTATGTTTCAAAAACAGATGAAGATGCACTTAAAGCATATAAATTGATTAGAAAATTAGAGAATAAAATTAATCCTTCTTTAGAACCATCACACGCCTTTGCCAGAGCAATAGAAATTTGTCCAAAACTATCTAGGGATACTGTGGTAATAATAAATAGTTGTGGAGACGCCTTGAAGGACAAACATATAATTAAAAAAAGGCTGGGTAAATATTAATGACTGCTTCTTTAATAAGTCAGGCTTTTAAAAAATGTATAGCAGAGGGAAGACCTGCCCTATTAACTTATACTGTAGCTGGAGATCCTACCAAAAAAATTTCATTAGATATATTAAAAGTCATATCTAAGAACGTAGATATTATAGAGTCCGGCATGGCGTTTTCAACACCAATTGCTGACGGTGGTGATATTCAAACATCATCTCACCGAGCGATAGAAGCTGGTATTAATCTCAATGAAACATTTAAAATTATAAATAAATTTAAAAAGACAAAATATCCAAGACCAATAATTTTAATGGGTTATTGGAATTTAATTTTACAATTTAACGAAAATAAGTTTATCAAGATGTGTAAAAAATCAGGCGTTTCTGGTTTAATTATTGTTGATCTACCTCATCCAGAAAATAGATCTTTTGCAAGAAAATGTAAAAAAAATAATATTACATTTGTACAACTTTTAAGCCCTACTACATCATATTATAGAATGAAACAAATAATCAAAGATAGTCATAATATGATCTATTATATTTCACAAAGCAATACAACAGGGGGTAAATTAAAAGTTAACCCAAAAGATATTCTCAAAAAATATAGTAAAATTCAAAATTTAGCCAAAGGCAAAAACTGTGTAATAGGATTTGGCATTACAGATAAAAATATATCAAAATTTAAATCAGCTAATGGAGTTGTGGTAGGATCACTTAACTCAAAAATCATTACAAATGCTATTAAAAAAAAAGATGATCCAGTTATAAAATTAGATAAAATGATAAAGAAACTTAAAAACAAAATTATTTAGATGGTAAATTGGTTAAACAAAGTATTCGCTGCGGGAGAACGAATTAAAGCTGCTATTCGAAAGCGTGCTACAAAAGAGGAACTAGAAAAAAGTAATTATATTTCATGTTGCAAAGGACTAGTGAGTAAAAAAGAAATAGCGAGTAATTATCATACATGTCCTTATTGCTCAAAACATTTTAAATTAACTCCAACAGAACGATTTGAATATCTCTTCGATAAAGGAATTTATGAAACTTTTAAAACACCCATTCCTAAAGATGACCCTCTAGGATTCACGGCTGTAAAAGCATATAAAGATCAATTGAAGAGCGCTAGAAAAAAAACTGGGTTAGATTGTTCTATGGTTGTAGCAAGTGGTGATATTAACAAAATTAAATGCACAGTAGTGGCTTCATCATGGGAATTTCTTGGCGCAAGCGTAGAAGCGGCCGAAGGTGAAGCAATATTATATGCTTCTTTATATGCAATAGAAAATAAACAACCGCTTATTATTGTTGCACAAGGCGGGGGTATGAGAATGCAAGCGTCTAGCATATCATTATCGCAAATGCCTCGTACGACTCTCGCTATCAATGAAGTCAAAGCTGCAGGCTTACCCTATATTGTAATTATGTCAGATCCAGTTGCGGGCGGCATAACGGCCAGTTATGCAATGTTAGGAGATATACATATAGCTGAGCCTGGCGCTACGGTGGCCTTTGCTGGTAAGCGAGTCATATCTGGAACCGTTCAAGAAGAGCTCCCACCAGGATTTCAACTTTCTCAAGCAGTTCTGGATGCAGGTTTCATTGATCGAATTTGTCACAGAAAAGATCTCAATAAAGAAATCGGAAAATTATTATCTATATTATTAAATAAAAATTCTATAAGCACTGAAGATATAAATGAAACTTCAGAAAATACTCAGCAAATTTCAAAAACTGCATAGTCACAAGATCGACGATCTTAGTCTCGAGCGAATACGTCTATTAATGTCAGATCTAGGAAACCCTCAAGACAAAATAAATTGTATTCAGGTATGTGGAACTAATGGCAAAGGTTCTACAATTTCTTTTTTAAGATCTATACTTAAAGAAGCAAATTATAAGTGTAATGTTTATACCTCGCCTCATGTCATTAGTATAAATGAAAGATTTATTTATAATGATGAAATGATTAGTGATGATGATCTAGCCGATTTATTAAATGAAGTTCATGAAATTAATGATGGTAAGCCTTTAACTTACTTTGAAGCTCTTACAGCGGGATTTTTTTTAGGTTGTATGAAGTATCAAGATAATATTGTACTAGCTGAATTTGGTTTATTCGGCCGTGGAGATGCGGTGAATATACTAAAAAATAATCTTGCTAATTGTATTACATCAATATCTTATGATCACATCGACTGGTTACCTGAAAATGACAGAACTATTGAAAGAATTATTTACGAAAAAACTTCATCCCTACTCAACTCAAATATTATAGTTGCTAAACAAAGCTCAAAAAAAATTACTGAATGTATTAAAAAAAATATTTCAAATAATTCTGCAAATAAAATATTTCATGGTGAAGATTACAATTTTGTTTTAAAAGAAAATGATTTCTTTTTTTATGAAGATCAATACGGTTCATTAAAAATTCCAAAACCAAATATTAAAGGTGATTTTCAACTAGAAAATGCTTCTACAGCAATAGCCACATTAAGAACTTTGAGAGATTTAAACATTAAAGATCTGCATATAATTAAAGGAGTCAAGAAAGCTTATAATCCAGCTAGATTAGAAGAAATTAAAGAAGGTAAACTAAAAGAATTAGTAAAAAACAACATACTAATTTGTGATGGAACTCATAATCCAGGTGGGGCCGAAGTTCTCAATGAATATCTAGAAAGCTTAAATTGTGATGTACACGCTATCATAGGTATGATGCAAACAAAAAACCATGAAGAATACATCCAGTATTTTAAAAATATAAAATCTGTTACCACTATTGATATTCCAAATACTCCTGGCTCAATAGACGGCAAAAAGTTAAAGGAAAAATTTTATGCTGTTCCTAATGTTCAGTATAAAGATAATATAGAGCAGGCAATCAAATCCATATCATTAAATAAAAATGATGTGGTGATTATTACAGGATCTTTGTATTTGGCGTCAGAAGTTTTAAAAATAAATTAGATATTTTCGTCAAGGAATTCTTGCATTTTTCCCTCCGGCACACCTCCCACTATTCTATTAGTCTCTGTTCCTTTCTTGTAAACAATTACAGTTGGAACTCCTCTTATACCGGCCGCCGAGGCGGTATTGATCCCATCTGTTTCTATGTCTGCAATATAAAAATTTTTATTTTTATATTTTTCTGATTCTGAAAGTTTATCCATTATAGGTTTAAGATTCTTGCACGGCCCGCACCACGCTGCGGAAAATTGGACCACCGATACGTCTTCATTTTTAATATCTGTCTCAAACATTTCATCTTTAAATTCTTTAAGCATAAATTATCCTTTCTAATTATTTATTAAGTAATAAATTTTTTTATTACAATGTCAAATGACTAATAGTCATTTACAAGATTATTAAATTGGTATTTTTAAGAAATTTTTTTTAGCTTTTCCAACTTAGACGATCTTTTAGCGTCTAAAACTGCTCTTACTAATTTTCTATTACAATTTACACCCAAGCTTTTTGCAACTTTGTCTGCTATTGATGTTCTCGTTTCTTTTCTCTCTTCAGCTTTATCAAATATTTCTAATATTTTATCTTTTTTCTTTTTCAATAACTGTTTACCTAATTCGGAGTTGTTATTATTCTTCATGCTTTCTGCTATTTTTGAAATTTGCGTAGAATTTGGTATTTTATATATAGTCGGAACCGAACCACCAGATCCATCTCTAACAATTTTTTTCATATCTATATTATTTGAATGAGCAAACCTTGGTAAATTATCCATTCTTTTAATTGGTATTTTATGTTTCGCTAAAAAATCTACTAATTCCTCCGCACTTAAATAACCAGAAGGTTTTTCATCTAAAACTTTTAAATTGTATGGGTTAGATTCCATAGAGTTATATTATACAAATTTTTAAGCATTCTCAAATCTAGATTGTATCTCCATAACATGCTTGTTATAGCCTTCAATAACCTCAAGAATTTCGGGATTATCTTTATATTTAGTCTCACGTAAATTATCTACCTCATTAAAAAAACTAGCTGTCGTCTCCCACTTTTCTTTATTAGTTGATAGCAATCTTTGTGCAAAGCTTCTATGTATTTTGTCATAAATTGATTTAGGTAAGGATTCAGGACTTTCCTCATAGATTAAACATTCAGCAAAATATTGAAAACGTTCTTCGGAAAATTTATCAATTAAATTAACCTTCTCTTTCCACCCTACCTCGTGAAATTTATTCATTAATACTTTGTCTTTTTCGCTAGCAAAACCAGCTGCATAGATAGTTTCTTCGTGAAGCAACTCGGTTTGATCCATCGACATTTTCTCTTTTGCTTTATCTGAGAGGATTGAGCCAATTAATTCAATAAATTTTGGATTATCATCTAAAATTTTTACTCTTCTATTAATTTCATTTTTTGTAATCTTAGAATAATTATCAGTTTTTAAAGCGTAGTCTGAATTTAGTAAAACGGGTGATTTATTTTGCCTTACAGTCCTAATAATTTTAGGAGAAGAATCAATAGCTTTTGCTAATGTTTGTCGGTCCATCTCTAAATATTTTGATGGGTCAACTTTTAAATCCCAATTTATACTCCATTTGTATTGCTCATGGAATAAAATATGGTGACAGGCAAAGGGAACTGAGCGTCCGTAGAAATATTCTAATGAAGTATAGACTTTATTTTTTAAAATAAAATTTTCTACATCCTTCTTAGAAGTTGTCGATAATGCAGCATTCCAAATATTAGGTGTTTTTTTATAAATAATTTCAGCTAAAGAAATAGTATTAAGACAATCTGTTATAGCATCATGTGAGGTACCATTATCAATTGAATTCGCTTTACAAAGGTCTTCAAGTTTAAATGAATCTCTACCTTTATCTGAAAGAATTGTTTTGAAGACATTGTTATTTGCAAATTTTGATGCTCTAGCGACATTTAAAATATCCAGGTGTTTATTTCCATTTGTATTTGTTTGATAAATATCTGGAATTAAATTTTTAAAATACATTCTTCGTGTGAATTCCAAATCGAAAGCTATATTATTAAAGCCTGCTATAAAACTTGGGTTATCCTTTGTTACATCTTTAATAATTTTGTAATGTTCCATTACCATTTGATAGTGAGACATATTAGAGTTCTTAAGTTGATCAACCGTTGCGCGATGTACTAAGCTTGCACCAATAGATGGAATAACATTACACTTTAGCCTACATCTTAATTCATGCTTTTGTTTAATTTTTAACTTGTCATCAGTAATTAATATTCCAGCCTGTATAACTTGACCAAAGTTAACCCGGCCGTCACTAGTCTCGTAATCTTTAACAATAATTTGTTTCATATTTTCTTTGAGTTTATATATTTATTTTTACAAAAGATTAGAATATTTTCTTAACTCTTGTATTTCTTTCTTTAAAACTGTCAATTCATATTCTTTCAATTCTAAATTCAATTTTAAAATTTCTAATTCTAGATTTTCATCTGGAAAATTTTTTATGACATAATCCCTAATTATCATTCTTGGTTTACTTATCATCCAATCTAAAAAATGTTTGAAATGATTATGTGGAGGCAATATTTCAAGGTCAGGAAAATTTGTTTTTTTATCCATTGTTTTTATCCTCTATCTCTTTGATTGACTCTTCTGCTTTTTCCATTTGATTTTTAATTTTTTCAGATGTCGAAACTATATCTGATGCGCTTTTAAAAGCTCTTTTCATATTATTTTCATGAGTTTCTGCACTTTCAAAATGATTTTTAATCAAAAGATTCAAAGCGTCCACATGTTTTAAAAATGTTTTTGCTTTTTGATCAACTGCAATAGAATTAAAACCTAATAAAATTGCACTACAATAAGCTGAGAAAGTTGAAGGCCCCATAAAATTAATTTTATATTTTTTTTGTATTTCTGATATCCATAATTCTTTGTCTGTTGTTATGTGAGTATTAAGCTCTAAATAAAGACTTTCACTTGGTACATAAACACAAGCAAAATCTGTGCTAATCGGACTATCAATATATTTTTTACTAACGTCTTTAGCTTTATTGCCATAGCTTTTGATTATTTCTTTATAGACCTCATCAATTCTTCTATCTCTTTCATCATTTTTTTCCTCTTCTCTAAGTTTAGATAGTTGCTCATATAAAGTTTTAGTCCAATGTGCATCTACAGGTAATACTAATCCAGTTGGATGTTTTATTGCAAATTCTACAGATAAAGTTGTTCCATCTTTCTCATAAGATTGATTTTTAACCCATTGTGTATTTTCAACTAATCCTGAAGATCTAAAAAAATTTTCTAACAAAAGTTCTCCAGCTATACCTGATTTTTTACTGCCCGATATACTCTCTACTAACCTTCGATGTGCTTCTAATATTTCTCCTGACTTAGACTCAATAATTCCTTTATTTACACCTACATTTGTACCCACTGTACTAACACTATTAGTAATCGCTGTTCTTAAATTTTCAATTTTGGTAGAAATATCACCCTTAATATCTTCCTTAATATCTTTATTATAACCTTCGTGTTTTAGTGGATCATAAGACACTTGATTATCATTTTTTTTATTTTTAAGAAAAAATAAAATAATTAAGATTACTAAAAGTATGATTATTATATAATCATTCATTTTATGCTACCTCACTTTTAAATTGAGGTATATCTGAATTATCTTTTAAAAATCCTGAAAAATGAATCATCATATCATTATACCGCAAACAAGAACCGACTACTTGATTATTATTAAATTTTATTTCTTCTCCCAAACATCCTCCTGGTGACTTATGCAATTTTTTTTGTGATTTTTCAAATTGTCTAAGAAGTTTATACACATTTTTTTTACAAATAAAATTTTGATAAGGTTTTTTTGTGTAACTATCAATTATTACAGACCTCAATATTCTTGTAAAATAAATATTAAAAATATTTGAATCACTAAATATATCTATTGAAATGATCCGATTACCAATTGCAATAGCTACTCCTAAACTATTAAATTTTGGTTTGAACGATAATAATAAATCTTCAATATCCTTTTTTCTTTTTTGATATATTTCTTCAGTAGATCCTGTAAAGGATTTAATTTTAAAATCATTTAATCTTTCAGAAATGTTATCCCAAATTTTATATTGATCAGTTTTAGACTTTTCATAAATATCAATAGAATTATCTAAACGTCCTTTAGAAAAAAATAACGTATCTGAAACAGAAAGATTATTTCCAACTGATGGACTCCATCTTTTTTTTTCACAACATTTAACTTGTAACATTACAGTTGTATTCTCGGAAATTAAAGTAGTTCTATCAACAACCCTATCCTGTTTTAAAGCATTCCCGGTTATTAGTTCTGATTCTAAAACTAAAATTTTTTGGTTTGATTTGTTAGATAACTTAAGATACCTAATCGACCCTCTCTCATTAACTTCATTGACTGAGACTAAGTCTTTTTTTAAAGCCTCAGAAAAACATAAATAATTTTCTGTTTTTTTTTCCTCAGAGCTCAAAAAGAAAACTGATAAATTATTCTTTCTCAAGGGTTCAGAAACAAAAAATTGGAAATTTGAATTATTATTTAAACTCATATTTTATACCTACTCCAATTTTTAGAATATTTTGAGATCACAGAATTTTTATCTACAGCTTGAGCAATGATATGGGTTAAGACATCTGAAAACTCTCTTTCACCATCTTTTCCGAATACATGACCCATTTCATGAGTCATTATTGCAAAGAATTTACCAAAATTGCTTTTAAATAAATCTTTATTTAGATAAATAGTTTTTCCATCATAGTCTCTTGAGTCCTTTAACTCTCCAAGAAGATCCTTCGACTCGATTGTTTTAAAATCAAGCTCGTAGATTCCCTGATCCTCTTTAAAATTATTATAAAGCGAGCTAAAATTAGGTGCTACTTTTGAAATGCATTCCATAGCATAATTAACTGCTTTTTTTTGTTTTGGACTTAAGGCTGCAGTTTTTTTAGTTCTAATTCTTCTTTCTAAAGCCTCTTTGTTTTTAATAAACATTTCAAGTGAAGAAATAACTCCAAACCTTACAAAATAACTTGGCAGTTTTATTTTACCCTTTTTTTCAAGTTCTCTATCTTTTTTGATAATGTAAGTTTGCGTCTTACGGTCATACCATTCGGACCAAGTAATACCTCTCGAATGATAATGAGCTGAATCGGCAAAGTATTTATTACCAAATAATTTTATTAAAGATTTATCATCTTTAATGTTCCAAGCGTTATTTGCTAGAGCAGCAAGTAAAGGATGGCCCTTATCCCAAGTCTTTTTTGAACTTTCTAATACAAACTTAATTGCGGGATTATTAGTCATTCCATGATAATGGAAACCAGATCTTGCCCAAATACTTAAAAAACTATTCACAAGCTTATTATCAAATGAATTACGATCTCTATCTGATTTAATCTTATTTTCTATTTGAGCATATTTTTTTGGAATATTTATCACTACTGGAATGTGAGAAATTTTTCCTCTCATTACTCCTCTATAAAATAAATACCCTTCTTTTGGGTTTTTACTTTTGTAGCACGATATGTCGTTATAAGAATGAAGCTCTTCACCAACTAAAGGATTTTTTTCAAACCAAAAATGTGACATTCCAAAATCAAACGCTGCTTTAAGTTCTTTATCATAAGTGTGAATAAGAAATGATGTTTTGTTTTGTTTATTAACCTTAAAAAAATGATAAACGAGTGGCCTTAAATCTTCGACTACTTCATCTCCCACGTCTATCACTATCGCTGTATCTCCAGAAACTGATACTGGTGCTTGAATACCTCGTTTCAGCATTGAAACCACGGCTGCTTTAAATCCTTCACCATATTCACCAACGGTTGTGTCATCACCAGCTTTATTAGAACCTACAAAAAATAGTTTTCTTAAATCAAAACAATTATTACCCTCTATAAGTATTTTATCATTTTTTGTATTTACAACTACTTTCTCAATTTCAGATAAATTTGAATCTCTAAAATTTTGTAAAATATCTCTTGCAATAAAATCAGCGTCCCAATTTACACCCCATGATGTAGTTACTGAGCTTTCAATAGACTTATCAAATTGTACACTATTTACTCCTGGCACATCTAATATTAGATTTTTGTATATTTCTATTTTTTTATTTTTTTCCATTTTTATCTCCTTTGTTATTTGTATTATTTTTTACCCAATCAATTATTTTTTTAGGTGGTGTAAAGTTTTCTGATTGACCCCAAAGTTCTAAACCACCTGTTATTCTTTCGGCTTCCCCAGTGGTCATTTTCCTTTCTTTGATTTTACAATTCACTAAATAAGTGACTGTTTTTGCAATAGATAAAGAAGCGTCTGGCAATATTTCTTTGCTTAATTTTTGTAATGAAGAATATGTCTCTTTTGAAACACTTATATTTGAGTATTTTGTTTTATCAGTCATTAAACATTACCTTTCATTTTTTTTACATTTGAATCTAGGTCTGGGGCATAACAGAAAGAAAGAAAGGAAGGTTGCCCCAGGCCAAGATTCAATATTAAATTTTTAGCCGGTAGAAAAATAGAAATTAGGATTTTGAATAAAATCATATAATCTCCTTTAGAAAGCACAAAACACAGAGAATGGTAAAAAGGCCCATATAATAAGGAATATTTGGAGTTTTCATCATTAGTGCTCCAAAAAACTTTGATAATTATTAATATCTTCGTACTTACGTTTAAAAACTATATAACCTCGGCCTTCACAATAGTTACAAATATCTTT